>JARYMR010000006.1 GCA_029907045.1 Candidatus Bathyarchaeota archaeon | reverse complement strand
GGAACATATTTGCTGACAGAATCTTCAAGGCTTAATTTCCCTTTTTCGGCGAGTTGCATTATGGAAAGGGCAGTGAACGATTTGGTTATGGATCCTATCCCATAAAGTGTGTTAGGAGTTGCCCTTAAGCTGTACTCTACGTCCCTAAAACAGAAGCCTCTGGTATAAATTACTTCGCCATCTTTAACTATGGCTATGCTTAATCCTGGCAAATGAGTTTTAGACATTTTTTCAAAAATGAAATCTTCCAATCTGCTGAAATCCATAATTTTCACCTTGCTGAAGATTAGTTATTTTCAAGAAAATAAGCTTAAGCCCTAATTTTATGTGCAGGAGTCTAAAGGGTAAGAAAGGTTAAACGTTTAAGAATTTAAAATGGTTACACAATAATTGTGGAAGGTAAGCCCTAATGCCAAGTGAATTTAGGGTCGGTAAGGCAAAAATCCTTCTAGTTCAAGGCGACGTAACAGAGATGGATACTGATGCCATAGTGAACGCTGCCAATCCATCTCTTATGGGTGGCGGAGGCGTAGACGGAGCAATCCACCGCAAAGGCGGACCAAAAATTCTTGAAGAATGCAAACGCATAAGAGCCACTGAATATCCAAACGGATTACCCACGGGAAGGGCTGTCATCACTTCTGGAGGAAATTTAAAGGCTAAGTATGTCATCCACACTGTTGGACCCATATGGCGTGGCGGTTCAAGCGGTGAGCCACAACTTTTAGCTGAAGCTTACCGCAACTCACTAAAACTAGCCGTCTCTAAGGGACTAAAAACTATTGCATTTCCGGCCATAAGCACAGGCGCCTATGGTTATCCCATCGAAGAAGCAAGCAAAATAGCCCTATCAACAGTTAAGGAGTTTTTGGAAAAAGAGGATAACCTTGACAAGGTGGTTTTTGTGCTTTTTTCAAGTAGCAACTTTGAAATTTACCGAAAAGCAGCAAAGGAGATTTTATGATTTAACCTATATCAAATTCTTATGTTGCGGAGAATTCCCTTTCTTCCAATTCTTAATTGTTTCTCGCCTCTAAACGCTGATGTGTTTGCATTTTCAATTTGAACAGTGTCTCCTATGGATACGGAGTCTATTTGTTCATTCCACAAGCATAGTTTAATTTTTCCCGTTTCATCTGCTATCAAAGCGTTGGCTACGCTGGCATAATTTCCAAATCTTGTGAAAACAAGGGTGGGTTTGGCGATTTCAAGAACTTTAGCCTTCACGTTAACTTTTTTCATTCCTATCCTTAAATCTCCTATCTGAAAAGAATGCGGCTTTCTGTCTTTTATGATGGAGTATCCGCGGAACAAGTTTGTTTTCCTTATGTCTTTTATTGGGTTTTTCTTTTCTAGCACAAATTCTTGAGGAATGGGGAACTGAGCCACAACTTTTTCGCCTTTTGTTATTAAAAGGATAATCCCGTTCTTTTGTTTGCCACGGCATTCAAGTAAAAGGTTTCCACATGTGGATTTTCCAGTTTCACTCGCTGAGACTATGGCATGGAAAAGCTTGTCTGGGTTAACCTCATACTTTAGGGAAAGAAAAGCGAGGTATTCGCTGGGTGATGCTTTGTTTCGCATTTTTTCTACTCTTTTTTAAGTGTTATCTCCATTGTCGAAACCATCCTTGACTTGTTTTCACCCTCTCTCGGCGGCATTTCCTCAGTACCAATGGATACTTTGCTTATTTGCAAATCTTTCATGAAGCGTCTTCTGGCTATTTCAGCTGCGTCAACTGCCGTTGTGATTGCTTGTCCGCGGGCTTTGAGCGTTATTTCTTTGGCGTTGCTTGCCGAGAGGCTTGTAATTATTGCTAGAACATAGGCCATTGGTGGTTTGTTTCCAATGAAGATAACATCCTTATTTTCTGTCATTTTTTCACTCCTTTTTATGTTATTGTTTAAGTGTAACGTTGCTCTCATCTAGCGTCTGTTCAATGGTAGAACGTTACTGATAAATAATCTCCAACCTTGCTTATAAATACAGTTGAAATTTTGGTCGAGGCTACTTAACAAACTTGGTTGGGTGTCTTTTGAATTTTTTCTTGCATGTTAAAGAGCAGAAATAGTAAGTTTCACCTTCATAAGTAATTTTGAACTTAGCCGTTCTTTCGTCGAGAATTATTCCACAAACCGGGTCGGTAGGCATTGAGTTTTAAACCTTCATGTAATAGTGTATGTTCTGCCTATTATGGTTATGGGAAGAAAGGCGTTTCACTTATTTCTTCTATTGTTGTTTTTGTGAGGGCTTTTATGTTGTTAAAGTTTGTAAGTTCACCGTAGCCTACGAGGGTTATGGCTGTTCCTCCAAGTCCCATTCTGGCAGTTCTGCCTATCCTATGAAAATAGACCAACGCATCTAATGGAACGTCATAGTTAATTATGTGAGTTATTCCTTGAATGTCCAACCCTCTAGCGGCGACATCTGTTGCAACAAGCAATTTCAGTTTTCCCTTTCTGAAAGAGTTTGTGACATAATCTCTTTGCGGTTGAGTGAAACCAGCATGTAACGGTTTTGCGTCATATCCCCTTTTTCTCAGTTTATCTGCCAGCATGCTTGTCTCAAGTCGTGTTTTACAGAATATTATGGCTCTTTCTATGTGGTTTTCGTCCAGAATGTTGCATAAAATTTCGAATTTGTTGTGGGGGTTTACAACCATGTAATATTGGGTTATTTGTGAAAGGGCTATCTCATCTTTGCTTACAAGTATCTTTTGCGGATTCTTCATGTATTTGCCACATATCTTCATTACCGATTGGTCTATTGTTGCCGAGAAAAGACTTGTCTGTCTATTCGTTGGCACTTTTGAAAGTATGTATTCAATATCGTCTATGAAGCCCATGTCCAACATTCTATCTGCTTCGTCTAGAACAACGACTTTTACTGATGCTAAGTTTAGAATGCGCCTTTCAAGCAAGTCAATTATGCGTCCTGGCGTGCCAACGACTATTTGGATGCTGCCGCTTTTAAGTGCATGTATTTGTTTTCCGATGGGTTCTCCTCCGTAAACTGGTAAGACTTTTAGATTTGAGTATCTTCCAAGGCGGCTAATGTGTTCTGCAACTTGGACAGCAAGCTCACGGGTTGGCACCAAAACTAAGCCTTGAACATTATTGATTTTTGGGTTTAGCTTTTCAATCATTGGAATGCCAAAAGCAGCAGTTTTCCCAGTTCCAGTCTGCGCCTGTCCAATAACGTCTTTTCCTTCCAGTAATGGAGTTATGGCTTGAGCTTGAATTGGAAAAAGATTACTGAATCCAAGCTCTTCGATGCCTTTCATAACCTCTGTACTTAACGGCAAATCTCTAAAGTATTGTTTTTGCATATATTTTTCAACTCCTGCCACAAAACTTTTCATGCATTTTCCAAAAGCTTTCAGAAGCCTCGTTAACTACATGAATTAATGTGACAGCAACACAAAACGCCACACGATTATAAAAAGGTTTAGTACACATTGTGAGAAAAAGGCTGGCGATGTTGGCTGTAACCCGCCTTTTGTTTTAGGTGGCATTCGACTAATCGGGCTACCCACGCCTCTGGGTAGATTCCTCACAGGCGTCTGTTTGCCCTTTCCACTTGCAGGGCGGCCGTTTCATCGTTTCCATTCCAGCATTCTCAACAACTTAGCATGCATCATTGGCAATTGCTGGATGGACGTTTCGTTTCTGCTCCGTTGCCAAGACTCTCGCCTTACACCCTTGCGGGTGTTGCAATTCTACTTGTGGGCGGAGTTTCCTCAAGCCTCAAGGCGAGGCTCGAAAGCCACCCGCCAACTTCGCCAGCCCAAAATATATGTGCGTAGGCGTTGGCAATAAGAATTTTGGAAACCTTATTTTGTTGCGCTTCTCTTTTTATGCATAGTGATGGATGGTTAGCCTATGCCTAAACGGGTTATTTTGTTGACTGGGACGCCTTGTGTTGGAAAATCTTCAGTGGCGCAGTTTTTATGCGTTAAGCTTGATGCTTTTTACGTAAATTTAACTGAACTAGCCCTACGGGAAAATCTTGTTTCTGGCAAAGACGTGGAAAGAAACTCCATCATTGTCGATGAAAGACGAATGCGCCGCAAAATCAGCCAAATCATAGCCAAATGTGATAGGGAAAATGTGGTTGTTGATGGACATTATGCCGTCAGCGTTGTTCCTAAAAAATTTGTAAATTATGTTTTTGTTTTGAGGCGAGACCCTGTTGAATTAAAAGGTTTTATGGAAAAAGCTGGTTTTTCTGGGCGTAAGTTGTGGGAGAATTTGTCTTCTGAAATTCTTGATGTTTGCTTGGTTGATGCTTTAAAAGTTCATGGGAAAATGAAGGTCTGCGAATTGGATGTTACAGGTAAGAGTGTGGAGGAGGTTGTTAACGAAATTTTAGATATCCTAATGGGGCATGAAAAATGTCGTGTTGGTGTTGTGGATTGGCTTGGCATGTTGGAAAGTAAAGGTTTGTTGGATAAGTTTTTAAAATTTTAACCCCAAATACCAAAAAGGTTAAACTTATGATACTTTCCAGTAATGTAAAAACTTCATGACATTTAATTTTTCCACTTTCAAATTCAATTGGTTGTAGTTTTCTCAAATTAGTAGTTTAAGTTTCAATTTAGATTTGACTAAGTCTTCTGATCAATATTTCTCGCATTCTATCAATCGCCGCTCTCTCTTCCCAAGCCATCTTCTTTATTTCCAATTCTTCAGCAGCTTCGATGCTGCGGTTATATTCGTCTATGGCTTTATTTGTCTGGTTTATAACATGTTCAATCCAGTCAAGTTTCTCTTTAAAGTCGTCTTCTGTTGTTATAAGTCTTATTTTGTCGCCTATAATGAATAGTTTTCTATCCCATAAATGTCGACTGGACTTCCATTCACGTTCAAAAATGTCTTGCCAAATATGGTCTGGTATTGTTTCTAATGGAAGGTCTACTATGTAGGCTCCGTGGAAGTAGCGGTCTTTCTCTATGGAAATTTTGCTCACGTCAAAAGGCTTCAAAAGATTTATTTTCTTAGCTTTTTCGCTCATATCAGCGCCCAGTATAATTATTAAGAGTTTTAGATTTTTAATTGTTGTTGTGGCGGATGTTACAGATATAGCCTATGTAACGGTTTAGTTCAAAATTAACTTGTTCACCTAATTCTTGGAGATATTTGCCTTTTTGTTAATAGAATAATTTTTCTTCTGTTTGCATAGGCTTTTGCGTGGTCGCTGAATTGTTCTCCTATTATTATAGGGTTTGATATTCCCACATCTTCAGAAGCCTTGTCCAAATTGATTATGATGTTTATTCCTATTGTTCTGTTCCAATCTTTTACCCAAACTCCTTGAGTGACACGTCCCTTCTGAACAATTAAATCAAATTTCCTCAAAATTCCGCTAAAACCTTCAAGCGCAGTATTTTCGTGTTCCACTTTGTAACCGTCTTTTTTGAAATATTGTATAGCCAACTCCATTAAGGGGGATGTTGGCTTTTTCTCTGGGCTTTTTTCTGTGCTCATTTCTCCTCCTCTAGTATTAAGGGTTATTTGGTTGTGTGCGGAAAAGGTTTTCGGATAGGAGAAAACATGAAATCTTTCCTGATAGTTGTCTGTCATATGTGTGGCGGTTTTCTATTAGCTAAGGCTGAGCAGAAAACAAGGACATGCCCATACTGTGGTGCTACGATTTCTTTAGAAAAAGCAAAGAAGATGGCTTCAGCAAGCAATGCTAATGAGGCGTCTATGATTTTGCGTAAATTGAAAAGAGATACGGTTCTAAAGCATAAGAGTGCTAAGCTCCAGTAACGGTTTTTAGGTAAGCCATAAGTCCTATTCCTGCCATTATTGTTAGAAACTGAGTAATTGAGATGCTTGCACGGGTTCTTTTGTGCAGTTCTGGCAAAAGGTCTGTAGCTGCGACGTATATGAATCCGCCTGCAGCGAAAGCCACAAGAAAAGTTGTTATGCTTTCTATGTATGTGAGCAAGTATGTGGTGATGGCGCCTAGAATTGCTGTTATTGCGGAAATGAAATTGTAGGCTAAAGCCCTCTTTTTTGTGAGACCGCCATAGATTAGAACTCCGAAGTCTCCGATTTCTTGTGGGATTTCATGGAAAATCACCGCCAATGTGGTTGCAAAACCCAAGTGGTAGCTGCCGCTTGCAAAGGACAAAATGTAGGCGGCTGCAATTATCATTCCATCAATGAAGTTGTGGATTCCATCCCCGACTAGGTTTAGGTATACAAACATGTGGACTGGGCATTCTTCTTCGTGGCAGTGGCGCCAGTAAAGAAACTTTTCTAAGGCGAAAAAGGAAACTATGCCTATTATAACGTAGTAGAAGGCTGTTTCTCCAAAGTCGGAGTTTATGGCTTCTGGAAGCAAATCCAAAAATGCGCTGCCTAACAGAGTTCCCGAAGAAAAGCCCACAAAAACCATTAAAATTCGTTTTAAAAGGTTCTCTTTTAAGCCTATGAAAACAATTCCAGTTAATGATATGAGGCTGACTGTTGTGACTGAAACCAATGTGGCAATTAAATCATTCATACGCTTTTGGTTCAATTCTTCTACTTTATATGAATATCGGTTAAACTATGCCTATCCTATTTCTTTAAGTATTTGACAAGTTTTGCATATCCTTTCTGTGGTTGGTTCCCCACATTCGCTGCATTCCCTCAAACTTTCCTTTTTGGCAATTTTTTCTAGCGCTGGACGAACTTTTTCGATGGATTTAAAAATCGTGAATTTTATTCCAGCATGCCTCTCTTCCATGCGGTTAAGCATTGTGCGTATGTCATTCCTTAAGGCTTCTGAAGCATATGGACATGGCATGCTTTGAAACTTTATCTTTTTGACATAAGCATAAAGGGCTGTTTCCTTTTCTGGAATTTCGCAGAAAGGCTTTACTTTTTGGATGAGTTTTGGATGGTTTTCGTCTGTTACTGGTTTTTCTCTTGCTATGCGTAAAACATCGCCGTGGAAAATGTTTAGGAGAATTGTTTGGGTTTCATCATCTAATGTGTGGGCTGTGGCAATTTTGTTCGCTTCAAGTTTTCTGGCGGCTATGTTTAACGCTTTTCTCCTCATAACGCCACAGTATGCACACGGCGTGAGCCTCATATCGCCTTTCTCTTTCAACTTTTTAACTATCTCGTCAAGCCTATACCTGTAAAGTTCTTTGAAGGAGATTATGTGATGTTTTATTCCGAGTTTTTTGCAGTTTTCCCTTGCTATTTTTAAGGCTTCGTCACGATAGCACTTAATTCCTTCATCCACAGTAACGGCCATAAGCGAAGCCTTTGGGTAATCCCGTTCTATTTTTGCTAAAATGTGGAGGAGGCTAAGGCTGTCTTTTCCGCCAGAAACTGCAACAGCTATCTTATCATCAAACTCAAACATTCCATATTTGGCGATGGTAGCCTTAACTTTCATCTCAATTGATTCTGTGAAACATTTTTTGCAAAGTTTTTCTCCAGAGTATTGCCTATAAAAAAATGCTTCTCTACGCTTGCAAATGCTACATTGCATGGCGTTTGTGTTCATTTGCGTTTCACTTTTTCTTGTTTGCACCAATTACTAAAAATAAATCAAATACAATAGTCTTTTGAAAAGGAAGTAAAACCATGGCTAAAAAGCCTCTGAGACGCTTGGAATATCATGAAGTTATATATGATGCTAAACGTTGGAGTTTACTTGAAAATTTTAGGCGTAAAGCCATGCAGATAATAGAGGCTTTGGCTGTTTTCCATTTAGAATCCATAGTTCACGGCAGCATTGCAAGAGGCGACGTAAACGAGAAAAGCGACATAGACGTTTTCATACCCACTCAAGTTTCCTCTTTTACCGTGGAATCTGCTTTGGAAAAGGCTGGAATAATGGCTAATAGACGCTTGGTTGTGCAAGCAACACCCGCATATGCCATGAAAGCCTACATCCAAATAAACGAGAACACCAGCGTTTCTTTTCCACTCATGAAAATGCGTAAAGTGGAAAGAGAGTTCTACCGTTTCGGCGGCGAAGCCACCATAAAAAATTTGAGGGATGGCATTCGAGTTTGTGGAGTAGATAAGCGGTTAATGCTAATCGAGCCTACAAAAGAGGGACATAAAGAAAGCACCATATTGGGTCGGGAAGAGTATGTTGGTAAACTTTTGGGGATATCTGTAGAAACGGTTTTGGACCGTGTCCATGCGCTTTTAAGAAGGGATGAGGTTGGTAGAACAGGGGTTTTCATTGAAAAAGAAGTTTTAGATGGCGAAACTTTTGAGATGGCTTTGAAGAGGCTTGCGGAGCAGAATCCAGCGATTCGTAGAAGGTTAAAAACCGTATAAGCCTAACGTTAATGTAGTGCAAAGCGTAAGAGGGCTGCTATTCCCCCCAAAGCCGTAAGCTTTACTCCAGCCTCATGTTCCGTGCTTATGACCGTTATGTTTCCGCCTTTCTTTTCAACTTTTTTCATTAAATTTTCTATGCTGAGCCTTTTTTCGTCTGAAGCTTTACGCAATATGACATCCGTTAAGACAAGTTTTTCCACAGCGCCCAACTCTGCTGCTTTCTTAACTTCATCAAATCCATAAGCAACGTTTGCTTCGCCTTTTCCAATCCTTTTTAGAATTTCTTCCACCAACTCTGTTTCTTTGATGATTCGCTGTTGCTTCATAGCTTTTAATAGCACGCCTGAACGTAAGGCTTCATATATTCCAGCCACGCCTCCGTTGTTGACGCTTTTAACATCCACAACCATTTTGGCAATGTCTGGGGCTTCGTTTTCCACAAATTTTGCAAAATCGTTTTTCACAAAACCAACGCCTATAATGGCTATTGGACCTTGGGTGGATGCCCAAATTTGACGTAAACTGTTCAATGCCTTTGTGAAGTATTCTCTTGTTGCGTTGGTTCTTTTCTCTGCTTCCAGCTTTCCTGGAAGCCTTATGCTTTCTTCAGCCTTAACTTCGACGCCATATTGGGCTGTTGTGGCTATGGCATAACCATCATCGTCCATGGCGATGATTATTACTGGTTTTTCTAATGTTTTGCATGCCCACTCCAGCCTTTCAAGGTGATGTTTAGCCCACTCTTTCTTCACTATGGTTACTGGCGTGTCTAAGGCTATGTTAAGCGTGTGGCTGGCGCCTGTTGGCACAATTTCTGGGGCTTGGCAGATTTTTCCGTGAACCCTAAGTCTGCCAAGAAGCTTGTCCCACTTGACATTTTCAACAGTGACTCCTAAAAAGACTGGCACTCTTTTGCCGCGTTTTGGTCTGGCGTATCCTCCTTCTTCTGGCTTTATTTCTCTTGACGTGCGAGCGTAAACCTCGTCCTTTTCATAAATTATGTTGTATAAGTGCCATAAGTCATCAAATGTTTCGGGCACTACCTTAACGAAGCCTTTCTTTAGGTTCATTTCTAAGATTTTCAAAGTCTTTTAGCCTCTTCGTACATTATACAATCGCATTGGTGACTATTAAAAAGTGTTAAAAGAAACTTTTCTCCACTATTCATTTTGAAGGGCGAGAAGCCATGAAAACTCGGTTTTGGCTTTTAGACGTGAATTATGAAGTGAAAAATGATACGCCTGAACTTTGGCTTTGGGGCATAGACGAATCTGGAAAGCGAATTCTCATTATTGACAGAAATTTTCTTGACTACTTTTACGTTGTTATTGAAGAAGGTGCGGATGCCGGTAAAGTTGTTAAAGAAATTGGGAAGGCGCATTATCCGCTTGTGGCGAGGCTTGAGGTTGTTGAACGCAAGTTTTTTGGAAAGCCAGTGAAAGCAATAAAAGTTTATTGTAAAAATCCTGATGTTATACCAAAATATGCCAAGGCTTTTCGAAAAGTCGAAGGCGTCAAAGAATGCCTCGAAGATGACATTCGATATTCCATGCGCTATCTAATAGACAATGATGTGGCGCCTTGTGGATGGCACGAAATAGAAGTGGATGAAGAAAAAAGCACATTCGCCGTTCAAGTTGAAAAGGTTTACACAGCAAAATCCATTCCAAAACTTTTTGAAAAAACCGAAGTTCCACCACTGCGAATTTTGGGCTTCTCCACAATATGTTATAGTCGTGAAGGCACGCCAAAACCAGACAGAAATCCCGTGATAATAATTTCTGTGGCAACAAGTAATGGCGAAGAAAAACAGTTTATTGTTGACGAAAACAAAAATGACAAGCCAATTTTAGAGGCTTTCATGAATTATGTTCGAAAATTTGACCCAGACATTATTGTCGGTTTTGGCGTAAACGGGCAAGATTGGCCATACCTCAACGAAAGATGCAAAAAGGTTGGATTGCTGTTGCATGTTGATAGGGCTGGAACAGAACCGCATACAAGCGTTTATGGGCATGTTTCAATAACTGGAAGAGCCAACATTGACTTGTTGGATTACGCCGATGAGTTTCCAGAAATTAAAATTAAAACATTGGAGAACATGGCTGATTATTTGGGCGTTATGAAAATTGAAGAGCGAACATTAATTGAGGATGTGGATTTTGCCGATTACTGGGATGACAAATCAAAACGGGAAATTTTAAAGAAATTTTCTATGGAAAATACGAAGTGCATAATGGGCATAACCCAAGCCATTTTAGATTTTGCCATGCAACTCTCAAACCTTGTTGGCTTACCAATAGACCATGTTGGAACGGCAGCCGTTGGCTTCCGCGTGGAATGGTTCCTAATAAAGCACGCACAAAAAATTGGCGAACTTGTGCCAAAAAGAATTGAGCAGCCCTACAGACCCTATGTGGGTGCCATAGTGCTTAAACCAGAGCCTGGCTTGCATGAAAACATTGCTGTTTTAGACTTTAAAGCTATGTATCCAAACCTTATGATAACCTACAACCTATCTCCAGACACTTACATATCGCCTAAAGAACAGCCGCCAAAAAGCGGTTTTTACGAAGCCCCAGAAGTTAAACATAAATTCCGAAAAGAACCCGTAGGCTTCTACAAAGAAGTTTTATCTTATCTTATTAAGGTGCGGGATGAAATCCGTTCAAAAATGAAGAAAACTGCTGTTGGAAGTGTTGAATATCGTGTTTTGGATGCTCGTCAAAAGGCTGTGAAGGTTATTACTAATGCTTCTTATGGTTATGCTGGTTGGATAGGCGCAAGATGGTACATAAAACCAGTGGCAGAAGCAGCCACAGCATGGGGAAGGCATACGATTTTGAACGCTATTAAAATGGCTGAAGAAGCTGGTTTAAAAGTTGTTTATGGTGACACGGACAGCATTTTCATAAAACATGAGCCAGAAAAAATTGACAAATTATCAAGGGAAATTGAAGGAAAGTTAGGCTTGGAGGTTAAGCCAGACAAGGTTTATGTGCGCATTTTCTTTACAGAAGCCAAAAAACGTTATGCGGGACTTTTGCCGGACGGGCAGCTTGACGTTGTTGGTTTAGAAGTTATTCGGGGTGATTGGGCATCCATAGCCAAGAAAGTGCAGGAGAGGGTTTTAGAAATAGTTTTGAAGGAGCAGTCTCCGAGAAAAGCCGCAAAATACGTGCAACAAATCATTTACGAGTTAAGGCAGAAGCGCATTCCATACAGAGACCTAATAATTTGGAAAACATTGACAAAAGCTCCTGAGGAGTATGAGGTTAAGGCTTCCCATGTAGAAGCTGCGAAGATGCTTATGGAGAAGGGGTGGAAGCTTTCTGTTGGCGACAAAATCGGCTATGTGATAGTTGTTGGCACTGGACGTCTGTACGAAAGGGTTAAGCCCTACATGTTTGCCTCTTATGATGAAGTAGACATGGAATATTACATATCAAAACAGATTGTTCCAGCAGCAGCTAGAGTTCTCGAAAGTTTCGGAATAACAGACGAGCAGCTGTTGACTTCGCAGGTTGAAGAAAAAGGAACTAAACTAACAGACTTTTTCGGAGCTTAACTTGTGCTTATTCTTTTGGTGTTTCAATGTCTGAGAATGTTAGTAGTTGAACGTTTAATGGTGGTTTGACAGCGTCTGATATACGGGAGGCAATGATGTTTTTTATGTTTTTCTCGCTTGCCACGTCAACAATTCTTTGGGTTATTACTCCATCGAATATAACCGTGTTTACGCCTTCTGTTTGCTGAAGTTTTTCGGCGAGTTGGCTTACTGGCAATCGCTCTATCTGCTCCAACTTATCATTTAAAAGAATAGCCTCTAAAGTTCCTTCCAAGCCTTTGGTTATTTGGGCGATTTCCTTTGGAACCTCAATTTTATGCTTCTCTTTTCTGGGCGGCTTAAGCGCTTCTTCTATTGGAACCTTTGCCTCTAAAGCTTCAAAAATTTCTTTGCAGTTTAACTCTTCAACCTCTTTTCCTCTTGGGGCTCTGGCAACATATTTGACGTTTGTTACTTGCATTAGCTCTTTTAGGATTAGGTCTCCTCCTCTGTCACCATCCAAAAGCGCTGTGGCTTCCTTCTCTTTTGTTAATCTCTTTATTGTTTCTGGAACCTTTGCTCCTTCTAGGGCTATTACGTTGAGCATTCCGCAGCGCATGAGGTTTATTACGTCTGCCCTTCCCTCAACAATAATTATCTCTTTGGAACTGTCAACTTCTGGTCCAGCGGACAATTCTTCTGGTCCGTATTTTTCGACTTTTACGGTTTTTAGGGTTTCTGCAACTTCTTTGAAAACCTCGTCGACGGAAGGCATGGTTTCAATGGTCCATTTGTGGAGAATCTCCTTTGCTCTGTCAATTATCACTTTTCTTCTGGCTTCTCTTACATCTTCGATTTTTTCTAGGGTTACTTTTGAGGCGCATGGTCCAACGCGGTTTATGCTTTCTATGCTTGCAGCGATTAATGCTGTGGAGACTCTGTCGAGGCTTGTTGGTATCGTTATTGTGCCAGTAGTCCTATCATTTTTTGAGTGCAGTTCAATTTCTATTCTTCCAATTCTTCCAGACTTTTGCAGTTCCCTCAGGTCCAGTTCTGGTCCGAAGAGTCCTTCTGTTTGTCCGAAAACTGCTCCTATAACGTCTGGTTTTTCCACTACGCCTTCTATTTCGAATTTTGCGTGGATGACATACTTTATGGTAAACGTTTGTGATGAACCCGTAAACGTGCACCTCCGATTGATTTGATTTTTAAGGGTTAGTTTTAATCACGTGATGAGAGTGATTTCAGCTCTCAATTTCACATGATTGTTAACTTGGGCTCTTTATTACTTTTATGAATTACTAATCTTCTTCTTTAAGGTTTCTATGTATGTGGCTAAACCCTCAACATCCTTCAACTCTTTTCCCAAAAGCCCTAAAAGTTCCCGCCAAAATTTTAGGTTAACCTCTATTCTCATTCTTTCAAGATGTTTTTTCAGGTTTTTTGTTAATTCTTTTCCTCTTCTGTCAAAATCTAACAATAGGATAACTTTTTGTGTTTGGGTTTTTTCCAATTCTGAAATTGTGTCTAGGAGGCTTTTGCCGCCTGTTTTTGCTGATATTATTTTTCCTTCCACATTAAGCGCTTTTAAGGCTTCTATGTCCTTTTTCCCTTCTACGATTATTGGTGTTCCTTTTTGGGTTTCTTCGGTTAATTGTTCCAGAATTTGTAGAATCTTTTCTTCTTTCTCTTTTAGGTGTGTGGACAAAATTTTTACCTTGTTACTTCAGCCTTTTTGACGATTTCTAGGCATTCTTTTGCTTCTTTGTCCGTTTCGAAGTATCTTCTTATGGGTTCTAGGATTTTTGATATTTCCTTTGCCACAGCATTTTTTAGGTCTTGGGGGTGCACTTCGCCGTTTCTATAAGCCTTTTCTAACATTTCATAGCTTTCGAATTGTATTGTGCCGCCGAATTTTGCTGATCTCTCTATTTTGAAGGCTTCTTTTTCATGGAATATTATGTATTTCACTATTTCCAGAATTGGGTTTGCCTCTGTTTGTTTTTCTGGACACCATGCCTTCTGCAATTTTGCCCTTATCTCTTCTTCTGTGTCGTGGATGAATATGGCTGTCCAAGGTTTTGACTTGCTCATTTTGCTTGCTATAACCTGTTCCAGCTTATCCTTCGACTTTAGCTCTACTGGTTTCGCAATTCCCATAAGAAGGTGATGGTGAACCGCCACGGGTTTTTTCCATCCCATTTTTGGAAAAATTTCTCTTGCTAAGACGTGGGCTTTTCTTTGGTCCATTCCGCCGTGGGGAATATCTGCGCCTATTTCTTTTATGTCGACTGCCTGCATTGGCGGGTAAAAGTATTGGGATAGGTCGAGTTTTTCGTGTTCGCTTCTTCCCATTATTGTCATGCATCTTAGGCTTCTGGCGATTGTCATGTGCTTGGCGAATTTGATGACGTTCCTCCAATATTCGAGATTTTTACTGTATAATTCTGAACCTGAGACAACTTTAACTCCTGGACAGAAGAATTTGAAGGCTTTCTCATAATATTTTGCTGCTTTCAGAATCTTGTCCCAGTCTCCGCCGAACTTGTCGTTTATGAAGCTGTGCCAATCCGCCAAGTAGGCTTGACATTTTATTCCAGCTTTTATGAAATCGTTTATTTTGAAGCCTGAAATCACAAGATTTCCCAAGTGCAGCAAGCCTGAAATTTCAAAGCCTATGTAATGTCCAGGATGCTCATTTGTTTCTAAAAGCTCCCTTAACTCTTCTTCCACTAGAATTTCTTCTGTTGGCGGTTTCTTGATTAAATCAATTTTTGTTTCTATATCCAAGCCTTATCAAGCCTTCCTTCATTTTATGCAAAGTGAAACTTAAAAGTTATCTCGCTGGCAGCTATGTGAGATGACTGGTAGGATTTGCAAGTCTTGGATGCTGTGCTATTTCCTTTTTCGCATTCTTGCATTCACTAACATTATTTCGATGCCGTTAGCTTTAGCCATTTGCCCTTGTCTTTCATTCTTATACAATGTATAGAAGTTTTTATCAGTAAATACAAGTAATCTTTTCTTTGCTCCTTCGGCATGCATTAGAAATAGACATGCTTCTGATGCATGCGCTATTTTAGCAGATGGCCTTTTCCCACTTTTAGTAGGTGAGACATAAGTTTTCACTTCACCAACTATCGAGCCATTAGGCGAAACTAAATCAAACCTATACGTTTTATTTGTGCCACGTAAACGAACATCGCCTTCTTTGAACTTGACACCAAATCTTTCACTTAACACTTTTCTAACGTATTCTTCCTTTTTCTGCCATGACATTATTTTCACGCTTTTTGGTGGTATAGTGTTTGTAGTCTTTTAAAAGTTGTTTCGCGGGCGTTTGTTTCCCACGTAACCTATCACTTAACTTCATTGTGGAGCCATGCGCTCCTCTAAGTTAAGCTCTCTCGGCGTGGGAGTTTTGTGCCCGCGCCCACTGTGTCCCATGCTTGGGTAAACCCGCCGTCATCAGCTTTTAGCTTCTGTTGAGTCCGTCTGCATGGATTTTCCAGTGGGATTACGAGAAGCTCATTTTTCATTCATCGCCAACAATAGATAATGCTGGTGAAAAATTAAATGTTACTATTGGCTTGAAAAACAGCCCATTTTCGCTACCCCTCTATAGTTTTTCCTGATAAAAGAATAGGCAAGATGGAAAGCTCAGCGTTAATGCTTGGTTTGTTTGATTTTGACTATTTTTTTCATGTTCAGTTCTAAGGCTGCGGCTGGATTTTCAAGTTTCCATGATGTTAAGACTTTAGGGTGAATTTCTCCCAGAAATCCGATTTCATCGTTGCCAATCATTGCTGTGCCCACTCTTCCTTCAATAAAGCTGGGGTGTTTTGCTTCTTTTATTTGCCATTTCAAGCCCAGATTCGTTAGAAAAGCGTCTAATGCTGACTTCATCTCGCTGAAATTCGCATCCGCATGTGCCGTGACTGCAGCGAGTCTTTCTTCGTCTCTTGTTTTTGTCTCCTTTGCCTCATCCAAAAGTGTCACTGTGCCTAATTCGAAGATTTTCTGTGGATACTCAACAGAAAGATTGCTGCTTAGAAAGTCCATAAGGCTGGGTAGAAGCCAGTTTCTCAGACAAGTGAATTGTTGAACCTTTGGGTTTGCAATTTCCACAACTGCCTCTTTTTTGCAGTTCATTTTTCTGAAGAGAGCTTCTGGACTCGTTAAAGTATATGTGAGTATTTCTTGAAATCCTAATCCAATCAAAAGTTCTCTCGCAACTTTCAACAGACCTTCTTCTTTTTTAGTTTCACCACTCGTCGGCAGTTTACGCCACAAAGGCTTAATCTTGTTGTATCCGTAGGCTATGGCGACGTCTTCCACCAAGTCTATAGGATGCATCACATCAATTCTGTAACATGGAATTTGCACGCTTACTTTATGGCTTTCAAGCTTTTTAACGCCAAACCGTGCTTTTGAAAGAAGCTGGGCGATTTGCCTAGCCTTTAATTGTAAACCCAAAATTTTGTTCACATATCCGATATTCAAATCCATAAGCCCCACGTCAAAGTTTGGCGTGACCACTTTCAAGTTTTCATGCGGATAGTGGATGGTGGCTGAGTAGGCTTTTCCTTCACGGTCAATAAGAGATAGTGTGACAATTTTTAAAGTGTTAAGAACGGTTTCATGCATCGTCCCCGTCACTTCCACAAGCACATGCCTTGTTTGCTCTGTTACTCTTCCCAAATCGTTTGAGTTTATAATGGGCGGGAAGGATAACACTTTCTTTTTTGAGTCTTGGAGTATGGGATAAAACCGATGCCTTTTCACTATATGTCCATATTCTATACCTTTCGGATGTCGCTCCAAAATCTCCTTCAAATTCATTTTTTCCTCAAAACCAAGGGGGACAAAGCTAACTTCTGTTGGTTTGGCAATTCCATAATAAAGTGGCGGCGTTATGAGGCTGAAATCATACAATCCGATTGAAGTGCGCTGTCTATTCCTTCCATAAGTTTGGTCTAGTTTGTCTTGTAAGTGCATAAGTCCGCGGATTATTGTGTCTGTTAGTTTGACGTCTTTAACTATTGAGCAGCCTATGAAGGGTCTAATATCCCTCAGTTTTGGGTCCACATAAACCTCAATTATGGGCTTTGCTACAGCATACGCCTTTAACCCCTCTTCCACACCCAAAAAGCCTCGCAAGGTGCGGGTTAAGCCTTCAATGTTCCATATATCTGGACGATTCGTATCCTTAATTTCAATGCTCATCAAGCCTTCTTTTTCGTCAAAAACTTTCACTTCACCCTTCAAGTAGGCTAAGATTTCGTTAAGCCTTTCCAAATCCTTGTGCAGTTCTATGCCAAGCATTCTTTCAAAATCTGCATAATCAACGTCTATTGTCGGCATCCTAAACCACCTTTTTCCTCCTTATCCAATCCAAATCATAAGTGAAAATTTGGCGAATGTCATCCATTCCAGCTTTCATCATGAATAAACGGTCAATGCCCAAACCCCAAGCTATGACTGGCACATCAACGCCCAATGGCAAAGTAACCTCTGGTCTAAAAATGCCAGAACCCCCAAACTCAATCCAACAATAACCTTTCTTGTATGCGCTTAATTCAACGCTTGGCTCTGTGAAGGGGAAATAGTCAGGTCTAAATTTAACTTCATCAGCCCCAGCAATTTCTATGGCGAATTTCTCCAAAACTCCAAGAAGGTCTCTAAGCGTCAAATCCTTATCCAAAACTATACCTTCCACTTGGTTGAATTCTGTGAGATGCGTTTTATCCACAACCTCTGGTCTATAACAGCGCACAATTGAGAAATAGCGTCCAGGAATCTCCAAATCCTTGCTTAAGAGGGTTCTAGCGCTGAGGCATGTTCCATGACCGCGAAGGATTAGGCGCCTAGCCTCCTTTAAGGAGTAGCGGTATCTCCATCCAGTCGAGCCAGTTTTCCATCCATTCTCATGCGTTTTCTTAACATTTTCCAAAACATGCCTACTGGCGTTTATGTTACCATATTTTGGCGATTTCACAAAATATATGCCAAAAATTTCCCGTGCTGGATGGTCTTGCGGCGTATACAAGGCGTCAAAGTTGAAGAAGGATGTTTCCACAGTTGGACCAGTCATCTCCTTAAATCCCAAAGTGACAAGCTTTTCTTTGACTTCGTCTAAAAATTGCAAATAAGGATGCTTCTTGCCAGGCCAAGTTTTCGCCACGGGGGCTTCTATGTTGTATTTCTGAAGCTTTATTTTTCTCCATTTTCCGCTGATGATGAGTTCAGGGGTGAGTTGGGTTATTTCTGCGGCAACGCTTATTCCCTTTTTTATTGCTTTCCATCCAGCCTCTTCTAACGCAATAATTCTTTTCGCTTTTTCTTCTGTTTCCAGAAGTTTTCTTCTTTTCAGAATTTGAACGGCTTTTTGAAGTTCTGGAGTTAAATTTTCAATAGTTTCTTGTCCCTTTCTGCTTAAGAGTTTCAAGAATCTTTCGTCGTCTTCTTCTTTTGGTTTTTCCAGCATCTGCAACATATTCGCTTTTGTGTCAAGGCTTGCCCACCCCTTTTTCTGAATCCAGCCCAGCGCTATGGGCACAAATTGCTTGTCTAAACCAGCTTTTTCAACAACTTTTTCTATTGAGGCTTTCTTGCCAAGTTCTTCTAAAGCATTTATTAAACGCCTTTCTGGCAAACCCCTTTTTGCGTGGATTTTTCCTTCCTCATTAAGCTTAACCACTGTTTGTTTCTCTTCGTGGATTTTCAAGAGTTTTCTTTCTTGCAGTGCCAATGCTGCACGCATTACAGCCGCATCAGAAAGCCCGCTTTCAGTCCTCAGTTGCTCTATGGAAGCTTTTCCATCAAGCTTCTTTAGGCTTAAAAGCACTTTGTACTCTTGTTCTCTAAGCTTAACCATGACTTTTCCCCCTCGTGGACGCAAGCGGTTATGCTTCGTATTGTAGTTGTTTCAGTTTTAATAAAACTATGCATGGGCCATACTATATTATCCAGAGAAAGCGCATGTTGCTTTAAGTAAATTGGCGAAGCATCCCTTCACCAACAGCACATAACCAAAGGAAGAAATCATATTTATAGCTTATTCCTTTACCACATTTCAACTGCGGAATCGCACAAAACTTAATACGTTTTCTATGAATTTTATAAGAGCTAAAGCATTCAGGCGGCATCCAATTGGCTGAAAAAAACAAGAATGAAATGGTTGTTACTCCCTGGGAAGTTAAGGGCAAAGTGGATTATGAGCGTTTAATAAGGGATTTTGGAACACAACCCTTAACAGAAGAATTACTTCAAAGACTGCGAAAACACACTGGTGAACTTCACCTTCAGCTGCGAAGAGGACTATTTTTTTCTCATCGGGATTTGGATGTTGTTCTAGACTTGTATGAGAAGGGAACAAAATTCGTCCTCTACACTGGTAGGGGTCCTTCCGGCCCTGTGCATATTGGGCATCTTATTCCATGGATTTTCACGAAACATTTGCAGGACAAGTTTAAGACGAGGCTTTATTTTCAGATGACTGATGACGAAAAATTTTTGGTAGAAGATGAGTTGAAGCTTAAAGATACTAGAAATTTTGCTTACGAGAATGCTTTAGATTTGATTGCTTTAGGCTTTAAACCAGAAGACACATTCATAATTTTTGATGTTGAAGACATTGGCTTACTTTATGATATTGCCTTGGAAGTGGCGAAACGCATAACCTACTCCACAGCCAGAGCCACCTTTGGATTTCAAGAAAGCACAAACATCGGTTGGATATTCTGGCCAGCCATCCAAGCGGTTCCATGCTTCATACATGCAAAATTGACTGGCGAAAATGTTCCAGCCTTAATTCCGGCAGCCATAGACCAAGACCCATATTGGCGGGTAACCCGCGACATAGCCCAAAAACTTGGCTATTACAAGCCAGCCCAAATTCACTGTCGCTTTTTGCCAGGATTAGGCGTTGGGGGAAAAATGAGTGCTTCAGAGCCTGAAACATCCATATTCGTCATAGACCCGCCTGATGTGGTGAAAAGGAAAATTTGGAACGCCTTCACTGGTGGCAAGGCGACGGTGGAAGAACAGCGAAAGCTTGGCGGAGAACCAGAAGTCTGTACGGTTTTTCAATATTTTACTTTTCTCTTTGAGGAGGATGACAAGAAACTGGCTGAAAGAAGGGAGAAATGCAAAAAAGGCGAAATTTTGTGCGGCGAATGCAAAACAGACTTGACGGAGAGAGTTAACAAATTTTTAATTGAGCATCGGAAGAAAAGGGAAAAGGCAAGAAATATAATAGATAAATTCCATCTTAAATGCTGAAATGGTGTTGTAAATGGTTGAAAAAGAAAAAGTTAACGTAAACCTTTCCTACGCTTCAAGACTTCTCCATCCCATGCACACGGTGCTCGTCTCTTGCGTTGGCAAGGCTGGAAAACCCAACATAATCACTTTAGCGTGGGCTATGCCAACATCCATAAACCCACCCCTTGTCGCCATAAGCATTGCCCCCCAAAGATATTCGCATGCGCTCATCGAGGAGACAAAAGAGTTTGTTGTTAACATTCCCACAATGGAGATATTGAAGGAAACCTTGTTTTGCGGCAGAAGAAGCGGCAGAAACCTTGACAAATTTAAGGAAACCGGCTTAACACCAGCCCCAGCAAGAAAAGTGAAGCCTCCAATAATAAAAGAATGCATAGCCCATCTAGAATGTAAACTTCATAGCCAATTTACGACTGGCGACCACACGATTTTTGTTGGCGAAATAGTTGAGGCATATGCGGAAAAAGAAGCCTTCAAAGAATTATACAATTTAGAAAAAGCAAGGATGATATTTCACATTGGCGGAGACGAATTCGCAACCCTAGAACCCAAAGTTTTCAAACCCACAATTTAAAACTGGTAGCTTTCGCCAGGCTTGAGCACAATGACTTTCGCTTTTGGCACTTTTTCTTTAGCAATTTTCACAAACTCGTCTGCTGACTGCGCCAAAACTGGAAAAGTCTTATAATGCATTGGAATAACAACTTTAGGCTTAAGCAGTTTAATGGCTTCCACCGCCTCTTTTGCATCCATAGTGTAGTAGCCTCCTATGGGAATCAAAGCCAAATCAAGCTTGTAAAACTCGCCTATAAACTGCATGTCCCCAAAAAAGGCTGTGTCCCCAGCATGATAAACAGTTTTGCCCTCACCTTGAACTATTACGCCAGTAGGCGCTCCTCTGGAGCATGTGTGAACTGCTGGAACAATGGAAAGCTTCACTCCCTTAATTTCTATGGTTCCGCCAAAATTTAATCCAACAGCATTTTTTACACCATTCTCTTGCGCGTAATGAGCAAGCTCCACCACAGCCGCAAAAGTTGCATTTGTCCTCTTGCAGATGGCGAAGGCTTCGCCTAAATGGTCTCCATGGTCGTGGGTAACAAAAACTATGTCCGCCTTATCTATTTCTGAAGCCTTCACTGGCGATGTTGGGTTTCCATCAAGCCACGGGTCAACCAAAACAATTTTGTCTGCAATTTCAATTTTGAAGGCTGCATGTCCAAACCATGTTATTTTAACCAAACACATCACCTTTTAAATTAAACTTTTAAACTATAACCTTGTTAGCATTAATAAAAATAGTGTGAAATCAATGAGCGTTTATGATGAGGAAGCCCTAAAAAAGCTGCGTTTGTCTGGAAAAATTCTCCGTGAAACAAGGGAAGAAATTAAAAGTTTTGTGCATGAAGAAATGCCAATAATTGAGGTATGCGAAAAAGCAGAAAACCTCATACGCAAGAAAGGCGGAAAACCAGCTTTTCCCTGCAACGTTTCAATAAACGAAATTGCAGCGCATTATACTTCGCCTCCAAATGATAGAAGTAAAATTCCAAAAAACTCCTTGGTCAAAGTGGACATAGGCGTCCACGTAGATGGTTATGTAACAGACACCGCTGTCACTTTATGTTTTAACCCAGAATATGAAAACCTTGTAGAAGCAGCAGAGCAAGCCCTAAAAACAGCCATAGAAAACATCCGTCCAGAAATTTCCACATCAAAACTTGGCGCCATCATAGAAAAAACCATAAAATCCCGAGGTTTTAAACCCATTTCAAACTTAACTGGGCATCAAGTTGGCAGATATCTCGTGCATGCTGGCACTTCCATACCTAATGTTTCACATTTGTCGTTTTCAAAAATTAAATTGGGCGAAGTTTACGCCATTGAACCATTCGTAACTCTCCCAAATGCTATTGGTAGGGTGAAAGACAGCGAAGAAGTCACAATTTTCCGTTTTCTAAAATCACGGTCATTGAGAAGCCACCACTCGAAAAAGCTTCTAAAATACATTGAGGAAAACTTTAGAACATTACCCTTTGCTGAACGCTGGTTAAAAAATGTGGTTCCACAAGCGCATTATCAAGAAGCCTTCAAAGAATTGTTAGCTTCCAAATCCATAATGGGATATCCAGTATTCATTGAAGCCAGCAGAAAACCCGTAGCGCAGGCTGAACACACAGTTTTGATAGTCGAAAGCGGATGCCTTGTCCTAACCTAAAAAGGAAAGCGTTCCCTTTCCTTCTCTCTAGCTTCTCTGTAAATTGCTGTTATTAACATTTTATCATTACATTTTTGGCAAGGCTCAACTTCCTTAAATATGTAATCGCCCCGCTGAAACTCTCTGACGCTTTTGAAGCCGCATTTTCTACACTCAATTGTGGTTGTTATCTGCGGAAGTTCAATTCTCAAACTCAATATTCGCCTTCTGGTTTGAAACAGTAGATATGTGGAAAAGGCTACGCCCAAGAAGCCTATCAATAAGAGATATCCTGCAAAAACTTCTTGTTCGGCAATAAAGGCGTTTATGGCTACTATAAGAACTGTTAAAGATAATGCCAAAGTTACAAAAATTATCATCAATATGAATGAAGAGATTTTTGCTGGTGTAGATGTTGAAGCTTTACTCATTTTAATCATCTCCTACTGTCCTATGCCAATAGTGTTGCCAGCTCCAGCAATTATCACTTTGTCTCCTTCCTTAGTTCTTTCCAAGATAACATGCTTTATCCTTTCAATGGCATTGTCGACTGCATCAAAAATTTCTTTCCGCATGGGCGAAACTGCATCGCCAATATTCTCTTTTATTATCACAGCATTTATTGGAATACGATATTTCAGAATTGATTCTTCAATCTTGAATTGGTCAACTCCAGGTCCGCCTATGGCTGTTCCAACACCTTCAGCAACCTCGCCAACCTCTTCGCCCTCAAGCTTCAAGGCAGCATCAACCATAATTATTGTGGCAATTTTTCCTTCATTTTCCTCTATTACTGTTTTAATGGCATCCCCAATTTTACCAACATTTCCTCCAGGTCCCTCTGCTTTGATAACGTAGGCTGTGCGTCCTTCTATTGGAACTGTTGCGACAACACAGTCTTTTGGTAGTTTTCTTGTTTCGTGTCCATGCATAAGTTTTGCTGCCACTAGGGCGCCTGCTCCATCGCCTATTGGTTGACCGTAGGCGAAGGCTTTTAATGCGCTGGCGTAGGCTTCAGCTTCCCGCATAACTAATGGTAAAATCATTTGCAATTGCATTATAACATAGAGGCTTAATGTTTTCTTACCAAGCAAAAAGTAATGCCTTATCACTTTGTAAATGTAGTTTAACGCCATAGCAGCTTCCAAAGTGTTTTCTAAATTGTTTGCTTGTGTTTCATCCGCCGCTGGAGCCATCATTTTAACTTCATCCTTAAATCGGGCATCCCTCACGTCAAGGATATGCTCAAGCTTCCAAACAACGCCAGCGGGGTCAAGACTTTGCGGCGATATTGTGAAATATTCTAAAAATCTGTCAACTCTACTGGCTGGTTCAGTCTGAGGCTTCCCAATTTCTTTAATTGTTTCTATGGCAATTTTTCTTCCTTCATCCTTTATATATTTCAATTTGTAAAGTGAGCTTTCCACCTCTCTCAGCGTAACTTGTAGTTGGATTCGTTGTCCATAAAATATGAAAAATACAAAGAAAAGAATGTAAAGGAGGCTTATAATCTGAGATAAGTCAATCTGCAACAGCACTATTCCCAAGAGCATCATCAATTCAAACACTATTACCAACTCACCTTTCGAAAAACTATCAAACGCTTAGTTATAAATTTTAGGTAATTCCCCTCCAAATTTAAACACTCTAAGTGGGGCTGCCAGCTTTCCCGGCTTCGCGTGGCCGAAGACCACACTACAACCGGGAACGGAGCACGGTTTAACTTCTGAGTTCGGAATGGGATCAGGTGGGTCCCGCGCCCTATGACCGGCAAACCCCAAAATACACGTTAAGCCTTTGCTCATTAACTTTTCGCTTTTGAAATAGTCTTTTAGCCTTTTTCTTTAATGATGGCTTCCCATATTCCGAAGTCGCCGGCAACTCTCGCCTAATTCCTTCTTCAAAAGCCAAGCCATTCCATTACAGCCTCTAACCTTTCTATAGAAATAAGAATAACGCATATATTTTATCATTCCAGTAAATCTACTACCTCAAAACAAGGCGGGGCCGTAGTCTAGGAAGGTATGACGACGGGCTCCAGAATATACGCAAACGGGTTTGCGGACCGCACCATGCGGAATGAAGAAATTCTGGAGCGGTCATAGAGAAACCCGTAGGAGCAGCCAAACGCTGTTTCCGGGGAAAGGTCGTCGGTTCAAATCCGGCCGGCCCCACATTATCCTATGTACACTTTTTGGCCAGCTATGAAGGAAGGCTAACTTATGAGCTGATTGACATTATATTAAACGTTCAGAAGCCTTAGGTTTGTATTGGTTGTTCTGAAACATAGGTTAATATTTAACGTCTCAAGAACTATTTGTAGGTGATGATATGAGACTTTTCATTTGCTTGTTATTCTCTTTGTTTGGCTTACTCGTCGCGTTAATGTCGTCGCCGATGTGGTTCTCAACCCACGCACCTCTCGACATTAAAGCTACAGCTTCTCAAATATTTGTTGACACAAACTTGGAATATGCGAATGAAACTATTTCCATAACAATTGGGGATATATGGTATGTTTGGATCAACGTTTCTAAAACACAAGTCATCTATTGCTCTCTCTTCTCCGATGAAGTTAACTCGCCTATTATAAACTTCCTAGGTCAGCACTTCAAGTTGAAAATGACACTGAAGTGTTTGTTGGGAAAACCCTAACGTTGATGGAAGTTTACAATGACACAAGTGGAGACGGCATTCCACAGGCTAATTTTACCTTTGGAGAAACTGAAATCAAATATTACTTACTTGTAAACAGCAGTATTAGCTACGAAATTACCCCGATTCAAAAAATTCTAGACAACGAAATCCCGCATTATAAATGGGGTTTCAAATATGGCACAATAGATGGGTTTCTCCTGTACCCAGAGCAACAACCAGGACAAGGAGCAGCCAGAGTAATGATTGATCATCTAGGCTTCGATTACGATTTTTATGTCATAGAAAATGTTTTCTACATAAAGGAAAGCTTTGACGTCGGAAACATAACTGAAATTCAACCTTTAGGCGAGACTTCAGTTTCACTAGATGGGCTAAGCCTTTCTTTGCTTTTCAGCACTGTAACCATCTCAGCTAAATCATATACAGCATACGTCAATGGCGAACCTTACAACTCTACAACAGCGGAAAATCCGGCCACGGCTATAATGAGTGGGGAGGTCGCTGTGGAAATAATAAAGGCATACGAGTTTCTTTTCGGTGAAAACTATAATCTTACAAGAGGTGAAAATATAGAAACATACCAAATGAAGTCGGAGGCGGCAGCCACAACGAGTGTTCCTCAAGGGGTTCAATCTCGGCTGGATTGGATCTTGGCTTATTTCGAGGGAAACCTAAACCTTAGCGATCTGTTTCCTTCAATGGGCGGTATTGGAGGAGAAATCAACTTGGACTATAACGCCTCGGCATTTCTTTACAGAATTTGCTATCCCATTTGGGATGGACTGCCAATTAAACATGACCCAACCTACGTCGCCTATCTGTTCAGCGACATAATTATTCCCGAATTCCATTCTGCTATGATGCTGCTTATATACGTCATCCCAACTTCGCTCGCAATATTAAAAAAGAAAATCCGCAAACGTCAACTATAATTATTTCTCTTTTCTCCATTGTTTTACGCATGAACATCTCACAGAAGATATTAGAATTTGAACTTCACTATTTTTTTGGTTATTTTATTATGAAGTGTTTGTAGATTGGGTGGGCTTTAAATCGTAACGTTGTTTCTGATTTTTCCACGGTTCCGCTTGGGAGTCTCATGCAGATAGAGTTTACTATGGCTCCGTTGGGGATGAAGCGGACACCGTCCAAGAGTTCGCCTTTCGTTACACCTGAAGCAGCAAAAACTAGCTCGTTGCCCTTTGCCAACTCTTCTTGATTGTAGACTTTTTCTATGTCGACGCCTTCCTTTTCTAGTCTCTTCAATCTTTTTCGGTCATCTTTTTTGTCTTGCCAAACTTTTACAAGCATTGTTCCACCTAAGCATTTCACGGCTGTTGCCGCTATTGTTGCTTCTGGTCCAGCGCCCGCACCTATTAGGAGGTCTACGCCTGAGCTTGGGATGCATGTGGCGACGGCTGCGGCTATGTCGCCGTCTGGAATTAAAATTATTCTTACGCCTAATTTTCTAAGAGTTTTAAGAATTTCTAAGTGCCTTTCTCGTTCCAGCATTATAACTGTGAAGTTTTCGAGGGGCAGACTTTTTTCTTTGGCAACTGTTCGCACTATTTCTTCTATGGGCATGTCAAGGGAAATTTTGCCTATGGAGTGGTAATCGGTTGCCACTTTGAAATAGTATCCATCGTCTGGAAGAACTTGAAAACAGCCTGCTGGCGCACAAGCAAGGGCGGAAATGGCGTCTTTTCTGCCTTTTGATGCAGCTGTGCTTCCGTCCACTGGGTCTATGACAAACTCAACTTTTGGCCCTTTTCCTGTTCCAACTTTTTCTCTTTTCATAAAGGCTGGTGCGTTGTCTTTTGGTCCTTCGCATGATATGACTTCGCCTTCAACATCTGTTTGGGCAAGGACAGCCCTTGAAAATTCCACAGCCTTTGCGTCTATCAAGTCTGGGTTGCCTTGTCCTATATGCAATGCAGCTCCTACGGCAGCAGCGATGGTAATGCGTGTTAATGAAGGTGCTAAAGCTCTAAGAGAAACCAATGGTTGTTGCTCCTTTATTTTTTAGTAAATGTGAGTTATTTGTAAATCTTTTTTGGCTTTCCTAACAGTTTTTCGTCTAGTTCTTTTATGCCTAACCCGTTTTGTTTTGGAAATGTGCGCATGGAATTTTTTACTTTTGTTCCGCCCTTTTTTGCAAGCTTATCCCTTAATAAAATGTCTGAGTCTAAGTCTGCGTATTGTATGTTTTTGACTGCTGCAGCCAAGTTGGCTCCTGCGGCTATGCCTATTTCGGATTCTCCCATGCATCCTATCATGCATGGTATGCCTGCGGCTTCGGCGATTTCGGCGATTTTTCTTCCTTCTAGTATTCCTCCGCTTTTCATCAGTTTTATGTTTATTAGGTCTACGGCTTCGGCTTTTATTAGGCGGATGGCGTCTTCTGGAGAGTGGATGCTTTCGTCTGCCATTATGGGTATGGGCGAATTTTTCTTAACTTTTATTAAGCCTTTTATGTTTTCTGCTGGGACTGGCTGTTCTGCGAATTGGATGTTGAATTTTTCCATTTTGTTTAGGGCTCCTATGGCTTGTTTGGGTGTCCACCCTTGGTTTGCATCAATTCTTATTTGAATATCTTCGCCAGCCGCTTTGCGGATAAGCCTTAAGCGTTCAACGTCTTCTGTTGGGTTAACGCCAACCTTAACTTTTAAGGCTTTAAAACCTCTTTTAACGGCTTTTGCGGCGTCTTTTGCCATTTCCTTTGGAAACTTTATTCCTAAAGTTATGTCAGTTAACACTTCTGTGCGATATCCACCCATCAACATGAAAAGGGGTTTACGAGCTGTTTTTCCTAAAATGTCATGTAAGGCTATGTCTATGGCTGCTTTTGCAGCGGGATTACCCTTTACAATTGAGTCCATAACTTCAACTGTTTGCTCAATTCTTAAGGGGCACATTCCAATAAGTTTTGGCGCAATTTTATCAATAACGTTGATAACGGTTTCTGCAGTTTCGCCAGTCACCCTTTCCGATGGTGAGGATTCTCCCCAACCTATCACATCATAATCTGTAGCTATTTTCACAATGACATTGTGGCTTTCTGTGTGGGCACCTGGCGCTATTCTAAATGGTTCTTTATAGTGTAAGGTTACAGGGAAAACTTCAATTTGTTGAATACCCATGTAAACACCTAACTGCAACTTTGTGCGGTTTAATGGAAAAGCTTTACGATAACTCTTCGGTGGTCACTTGTTTGCGTCTTCTTAATCCTTTAAACTTTAGTTTTGCTGTTAGGATTTTTTCTGTTGCAAAGAGTCTTGAGGCTGCATACATGACAATCAGCGTAAAGGCTGAAACATAGATTACGCCGAAAACGACTGTCAAGTAGTCTCCCATCAAAATGGCTTTTGAGGCTATGACTGGGTGGCTGAAGGGAATGGCAAACAAAACCAGTTTTAGGGCGTATGGCAAGGTGTTAACATCCAAGTATATTAGGGCGATGGATGGGATGAAAACAAGCGGATAAATGTAGCTAACGAGGGATTGGGCGCTTCTAACGTCTTCTGCAAAAGCCGATATTATGACGGCTAAAGCCAATGCTGAAAGCATAGTGACAAAAAGCGTTAAACCCAAAAGCAAATAGCCAAAAAGCGACGGGACAAGCCCCAAAGCGGCTAAATCTAAGCTTACGCCAGCTGGAATTCCAGCTATAACAGAGCCAAGCATATAGCTGTAGCCAGCCATGTAGGCAACAGCTCCCACAGCTGCAACAATGATGGAGCTGGAAAGCTTCCCCCAGAGAATTGCAAGGCGGTCCATGGGCAAAGTTAATAGTGTCTCAAGGGTTTTCTCCTCTTTTTCCATGGCAACTGAAGTGGCAGCAATCTGCACAGCATACATGAGCAAAATGATTATTGTGATGGGTAAGGCAATGGATTGGGACATAAGCAGTCCAGAAAGCATGGCTGGGTCGACGCCATACTTAATTTCGCC
>JARYMR010000069.1 GCA_029907045.1 Candidatus Bathyarchaeota archaeon | reverse complement strand
TCTGTTAGGTATTCTTACAATATATCTCTCTAAAGTGTAAAAAATATGAGTTGAAGATTTAAATGACCAATAGTAACATATTAGCTTATCATCAAAGGTTAATATTGGATAATAAGAACAAAACGGAAATAGAATAGAAAGCAAAAACAGTAAACATCCAAGTATTATAGGAACTTTCTTAAGTAAGTTGATTAAAGAAAATTTGGAAAAGCCATACCTCAATGAATCGACCACCATTCCACAAGAAATTAATTTCAAAACCCCAATTTAAAAATCTATATATTAAAACATTATTGTACTAATAGCGATAAGAATTTCTAAAGGAACATGAGCAAATCACAAATTGGACTCGGGAGCGGAAAAAGCAATCATCCGCTTAAGGTCATTGTACCTCGATTACGTCATCGTCCATGATTAAATTGCTCATTAAAAGTTATTTAGTTTTCGGACATTCCATCAGGCTGGTATGTTCTTGTCACATACACAATTTTCTTGTCTGTTAATGCATAAACCAAGTTTATGTCTTTGTTCCATTCTTTAGCGTACATTAACGGCTGATTAATCCTTCTTTCAGTAGGGTCCACATGAATCCAACGGTTGTTTAGAAAATTTCAACCCAAACGTGATCTCCAGCCACTTTCTTTGACTTATCCTTTAGGGTTGAGCAGTCGATAACTATGCGGCTTTTATAGTCATTTGCCAAGAGCAAACCATTGTAGAGTAGAGCGAATTCTCCACATCGCCCCCTTAGATTGATGAATTATTTGTATGGGTAATTCAGCGCGGGGTTTCGGCAATTCTTCCCTAGTATATTTAAGATGTCTATGTTCCCAATCTAACAAATTCTTCCAATTTAAATTTTCAATAGGGTCATGTAAAACGGATTTTGCAAAATTGATAAGCTCAGCCCTATATTCTGGGGTGGCCATTTTCTCGTAGCGTTTCTGGTAAATCTCCACTATCTGCGGATATTTTTGAACTGTTTGGCAGAGCACTTTCTCATTTATGTTCACTTCTCAAAACAGTTTTTACCTAGCTTGTCTGAAAAGCTTTAGTTTAAAAGTTGAAACATATCAAATTTAGAAGGGCTATTAACATGTGCGGCATATTCGGCTTTGCCCTAAGAAATAATGTGCCAATAATTAAAGTTTTTAGAGTTCTCCAAAAATTGGAAGTTCACCAGTATCCAAATGAGCCTAGACCAGTTGGCGGTTTCGGCGCTGGTGTGGCTGTTCTGAAAAAAGATGGAAGTGTCTTTTTGGAAAAAGTTGGCAAAGAGTGCGCATTTTCACCTGTAACATGCTTGTCTAAAAAAGTTAGCGTAGATAAGGCGTCTTTTTTGGTTGGGCATGTGCGAATGCCTAGTCCACAATTTATGGAAACTGTAAAGTTTAAGGAAACTGCACAGCCTTACCTTACGCAGTGTCTTACCGATTTAAAGATAATTTCAGCCCATAACGGAAATGTAACAAACTACAAAGCTATAAGGGAAAAGTTAAGTGCAAAGCATGTCTTTGAGTCGGAAAAAATAGAGCTAATCGATTCCGAAATCATCCCACATCTTTTCGAAGAACTTTTAATTGAGAAAACTAATCCAAAGGAAGCCCTTGAAAATCTCTATCAAGCTTTAGAGGGGCCGAACACTTTAAGTCTTCTGCAGATTATGCCAAACCGCTTGTTATTACATTTTGTTCATAAGGGAAAGACCAGAGGGTTAACAGTATGGAAAAATGATGATGAAGTTGTTTTCTGCTCTAGGAAAGAGCCTTTGATGGAAGAGTTTGGGGATGTTCTTAAAAAAGGGGGATTTAGAGAGCAGGTTTCTATTCCATACGGAGAAGAAGGAAACTTAAAGGTTACTTTCCATCTTTCACGTTTGTGTAAAAACCTAATAAGGGCTTACGCTTAAATATTTTTGAAGAGCTTACATGTCCCAATTGACAAAGCATTTGCATCCAGACGAGAAGGTTATATGGAGTGGCAAACCAGTTCTTATACCATTCATATTTTCTGGACTTATGATAATTTCCGTTATTGGTATTGTGTGGCTCCTTTTTGCCACATTTTTTGTGTTATCCGCTCTTTCCATGGGAGCAAACATCTTTCCGTTTGTATTCTTTAGCTTATTTGTCCTTTTAATGGGTCTTGGCGTAATTGTCGGTCCATTGTTGATTGAGTTTTTAAGGTATAGAAATACGGAATATATGATTACTGACAAGCGCATAATAGCGCAGACTGGAGCCATAGGAATCGACACAAGGTTTGTTGAACTTAACAAAATTCAAGAAGTATATGTAACTGTTGGCTGGCTGGACAAACTCTACGAGACAGGCTCAATAGTGGCTGTAACAGCAGGCTATGTTCCAGTGGGTGCGCCAAGTCCATATAATCCACTGGTGCGCCCCAGCTTTAAAGCTGTAAGCCATCCATATGAGGTTCAAAAACTCTTACAAGAAGCCATAAGAAAGGCCAGCAGCTCCAAGGACAAGATTTAGGAGTTTTAGTAAAGGATAAAGTGTGGTTTTGCAAATTAACATTTGGCGAAACTAAATAATGAATCCCTCGGAATCTAATGTTTTCAGTTTTCTCGCCAAACCAATCCAAGAGGGACTAAATGAGCTTGGCTTCTTTAAACCTACTTTACCTCAGGTTATGGCTATTCCGCCAATTTTGGCTGGAGAAAATGTTCTTTTGGTTGCGCCTACTGGAACGGGTAAGACAGAGGCTGTTCTCCTTCCAGTTTTTTCAAAACTAATTCAACAAGAAAAGGAGAATGGGATAACAATAGTTTACATAACGCCTTTAAGGGCTTTAAACCGCGACTTGCTAAAGCGTTTATCTTTTTGGGCAAACCGCTTAGGCATATCAATTGAAGTTAGACACGGCGATACAGAGTTAAGGCTGCGTAGACGACAAGCTGTTTCGCCGCCCCAAATGCTTGTTACTACGCCTGAAACGCTTCAAGCCATTCTTCCAGGCTCACGCATGAGAAAACACTTGAGCCATGTTCAATTTGTTGTTGTGGACGAAGTGCATGAACTAGCGTCAAGCAAGCGTGGCGTCCAGCTAACAATTGCTCTAGAACGCTTGTACATGGTTGTTGGAAGAGAGTTTCAAAGGATAGGTTTGTCAGCAACTGTTGGGAATCCAGAGGAAGTTGCAAAGTTTATTGCTGGAACAAATAGAAGCGTAAGAGTTGTTCAGGCTTTATTGCCAAAGGGGTATAGGTATTATGTGGAAAATCCAACGCCAACAGAAGCCGATTACGATTTAGCTGGAAAACTTCAAACTTCGCCCGAAGCAGTAGCCAGAATTAGACGTATAGCCGAACTTGTTGACGCTCATAAGTCTACATTAATTTTTGTAAACAGCAGACCCAACGCTGAAATGTTAGGTTACAAGTTTAATCAGTTAGGAAGGGTGGATATTGCTGTTCATCACGGTTCCATATCAAAGGAGGAGCGCATCCAAATAGAAAATGATTTTAAGGCTGGAGTTTTGAGGGCAATAATATGCACAAGCACCTTGGAGTTGGGCATAGACATAGGCGACGTAGACTTGGTCATCCAGTATCTTTCACCTAGGCAAGTCAGCAGCCTAATTCAAAGGGTTGGGCGCAGCGGTCACCGTTTAGACATGCTTTCTGAAGGAGTTATCGTAACAGCTTTTCCAGACGACACTCTTGAGTCCACAGCAGCCATAAAAAATGCTTACGAGAACAAAATTGAACCAGTTTTGATTCACTATAATGCCTTAGATGTTTTGGCTCATCAAATTGTTGGAATATTAATGGATAAGGGAACCGTGGAATTAAAAGAAGTTTTAGAACTTGTACGAAAGGCATATCCCTACAGAAAAATTTCTCAAAAAGCTCTTTTGGATGTGATATACTTTTTAGACAGACTTTACGAATTAAGATTTGAAGAAGAAGGAAAAATTTTGAGAAAAACACGCAAAACAAGGGGCTACTACTACGAAAATCTAAGCATGATTCCAGACGAAAGACGCTACCCAATAATAAACGTGATTTCAGACAGAAAAATCGGCACATTAGGCGACGAGTTCATGGCTTTAAGGGCGCGCATAGGCTTGAACTTCATTGTCAAAGGAAAAGTTTGGCGCATAGTCCAAATAGAAGAGGAAACGGGAACTGTTTACGTTGTCCCCTCAGAAGACACTTTTGCAGCCATTCCAGGATGGGACGGAGAAATGCTTCCAGTCCCATTTAACTTGGCACAGGAAACTGGAAGGTTAAGGGAAGAAATTAGAAAAGCTTTAATGGAGTCTGGAAAGGCTGAAGAAGCAGCACAGAGACTTGCGGAAAAACTAAAAATAAATGAGGCGGTTTTGCTGGATGCTATAAGGGAAGTTGAGGAACACGTAAAGCAAGGAGCCCCGTTGCCAACGCATAACCACATTCTAATCGAAGTCTTTGACAAATACCTCATAATTCACGCTTGTTTCGGCGAAATTGTAAACTCCACTTTGGGAGGCATATTTGACGCGATACTTTCAGAACGAGAAATTATAACTGGTTGGTGGAACGACGGTTACAGAATACTAATTGAAACTCCAAGAAACTTGACACAACAAGAAGTTGAAAAAATGCCTGAAATCATTTTCAAACTTTCTGATAGAGAGGTCGAAGAAGCCTTCAATGATTATTTAGAGGCTAGATTCCCCTTTTCTTATAAAATGAAGTTTGTAGCTGAACGCTTTGGAGCCTTGCCCCGTGGAAAAACGATGGGTCCAGAAAGGCAAAGTCAATTGCCAAACCAGTTCAAGGGAACACCAATTTATGATGAAACTTTGCGGGAAGCCATGCTGGAAAAGGTGGACATCGAAAAAGTGAAGGAAATAATACACGCCATTAAAGAGGGAAAAATGAAAGTTAGCACCTTATATCGCCATGAAAAACCAACGCCCTTAGCCTTCCATATATTAGCCAAATATTCAGACTTTTCGGAGTTGATGGCTCCAGAAAGGGTTTTGTTGAGCAATATAGAAAAAATGAAGAGGGCTGTGGAAGCCAGAACAGCCACGCTTCTCTGTATGTCATGTGGCGAATGGTCTTGTGAAGAAAAGATTAGGGATTTGCCAGAACAGCCAGAATGCAAAAAATGCGGGTCAAAGCTTTTAGCGCTATTACATCCAAAACAAGACATCAACCACTTAAAAGAGCTTTTAAAGAGAAGAAGGGAAGCAAAAGAGTTCAATGAAGAGGAACTTAAAGAATTGACAAATGCAAGACGCACTGCTGATCTAATTTTAAGTTATGGCAAAAAGGCAATAATAGCCTTAGAAGTTAAGGGTGTTGGTCCAGAAACGGCCTTTAGGATTCTTGGAAAAATGCATCCAGTAGAAGACGAGTTTTACATAGACCTGTTAAAGGCGAAGATTCAGTATTTGCGAACAAGGGAGTATTGGGAAGACAAGAAGGCTTCAGGTTAAAGCTTTAATAACCAACAACTTTTTAGGAACATTCTTTAACGGTGTATTCATGAGCAAAGAAGAAACTTCAGAAAGTGGGCTTAAGCCAACTTTAGGCTTGTTTGATGCCACAGCCATAAGTGTTGGCGCTATTATGGGTGCTGGAATATTTGTTGTTACTGGTATTGCGGCTGGTTATGCTGGTTCAGCCTTGATAGTTTCAATGGTTATTGCTGCAATAATTGCCATGTTCACCGCCTTAAGTTTTGCAGAATTGACAGCTTGGATGCCGAAGGAAGGAAGCGTTTATGAGTATACACATTTGTTGATTTCGCCTTTTGCGGGTTTTTTAACTGGTTGGATGTGGGTTGTCTCCAACACCTTCACCGGCGCAGCAGTTTCTCTTGGATTCGCCTACTACTTGACTGCGCTATTTCCAACCATAGAAGCCAAATGGGTTGCAGCATTCCTCTGCATATTTTTTACATTTCTAAATTATTTTGGCGTTCGCCAATCCGCAATTGTTAACAATGTTTTGGTGGCGGCAAAACTGTTTATTTTGGCTTTTTTCTGCATTTTTGGCGCCTTCCATTTAAACCCATCAAATTTCGCATCCTTTAATCCTTTTAAATTGGGAGTTTTTTACGGCGCAAGCTACATCTTCTTTGCTTATGGAGGCTTCGCAAGGGTTGCCGTAATAGCTGAAGAAGTTAAAGATGCAAAGCGCAACGTGCCAAAAGCAATGCTACTCTCATTAATTATATCCACAATTTTCTACATCCTTGTAGGCGCCGTCGCCATAGGACTTGTTGGAGAAAAAAGTTTGGCGAGTTCCCAGTCGCCATTGAAAGAAGCCATTAGCGTTACAGAAAATCCAGCGGCGGAATACCTCGTATCTCTTGGAGGGTTGTTAGCCACAGCAAGCGTTTTACTCACATCAATTTTAGGCGTGTCTCGCATGGCTTATGCAATGGCGAGAAGGCAAGACTTACCCAACGCTTTAAGCAAGCTTCATAAGAAATATGCTACGCCTTATTATTCTATTTGGATTATTGGCGCTTTAATGACAATACTCGTCTTATCAATAGACCTTACGAATGTTGTAGCCATAAGCACCTTCGCATTACTCTTCTATTACGCTTTAGCGAATCTCTCAGCTTTGCGGTTAAAGATAAAGGAGCGGAAATATCCAAAACTAATCCCCGCAATTGGAGCTCTCACGTGTTTGGCGCTTTTGGTTTTCATCTTATTTGTTTCATCACAAGCATGGGTGATGGGCACTGTAACTTTATTAATAGGCGCATTATATTACGCTGCAAAACAAAAATTCAGCTGATGGAGGAAGCCTAAATGTGGGGTTTGCTGTTAACCCTCTTTGGTTTTCTTGTTGGAATAATAGCTTCCTTAACAGGCATTGGCGGAGGCTCCTTCATAGTTCCCGTATTGACTATTCTTTACGATTTTGTTCCAGCCAACGCCGTGGGAACAAGCCTAACCTCAATAATTTTCACTGCCGCAGCATCAACAATAAACTATGCAAAGCAAAAACGAATATACTATAAAACTGGCTTGGTTTTGGCTCTAACTACAGCCCCTGGAGCGTTCGTAGGCGCTCGCCTCACTAGAATAATACCGCCGAATATGTTGGGGCTGATTTTTGGATTCTTCATAATCTTCGTAGCCTTGCGCATGATTATTAACATAAACGATTTAAGACGTAAAAAAGCAAATCCTGAAAGAGAAATGGTTCAAATAATTTTAAAATCTGATAAAGAGGTTGTCAGTTCTGAAAGAAACCTCCTTTTGGGGGCTGGATTAAGCTTTTTCGGAGGACTTACATCTGGGCTTTTGGGAATTGGTGGCGGCGTCCTTGTTGTGCCAATAATGGTTTTCGCCCTAAAAATGCCAATACACAATGCCACAGCAACTTCCATGTTTACAATGATTATAACATCCATATCTGGCGTGGCTGAACATTACATGGCAAACCACATATACTTGGATTATGCGCTCCTCTTAGCCTTAGGAACTATTTTTGGCGCTCAGGTGGGCGCTTACGCTTCTAAAAGAATTTCTGGGAAGGGTCTTCGCAGAATTTTTGGGTTAGTTTTACTTTTTGTGAGCATACAAATGATTCTTAAATATTTACCATCATAACCTTTCAAGGTTTTTGAAGGAAAAATGTTTCACCACATCCGTTTTAAGGGAAAACAAGAAACTCTCCGCGGAAGAGAGTTTTGAGCCGAATAAGCCTTTAAGTTCATGTGAAAAGGTGGAAAAATCCGTGAAATCCTTATGAATTGAGACTAGCAAAATGGTTTTCCCGTCGAGACCTTCGCCTGAAGTTGTGAAGAGTATTTTCGGATTTTTTAGAATCCATTCTTGAACCTCTTTTGCTTGTTCCAAATTTATGTTTGTTGCTAGAAAGTTTAGTGCTACCATTTCGAATCCTATTTTCTCCAAGTTGGGTATTACTGTGTATTCACGGATGTATCCCAACTTTTCA
>JARYMR010000068.1 GCA_029907045.1 Candidatus Bathyarchaeota archaeon | reverse complement strand
AGCCTAATAGACTATCCAAAAAGAATAGCCTCAATCCTCTTCACGCCAGGCTGCAATTTACGCTGTCCATACTGCTACAATTGGCGAATAGTTTTAAACCCAAAACCCCCATTCCTAAACGAAGAAACAGCACTTAACATTCTCGAATCTCGCAAAAAATATGTAGATGCAGTGGTTATAACTGGCGGAGAACCAACAAACCACAAGGAACTCCCAAAATTTCTAAAAAAGCTTAAGGAAAAGGGCTTCGCAGTAAAACTTGACACTAACGGGCTTAATCCAAATATTCTAGAAGAAAGCCTACCCTACGTGGATTATGTTGCCCTAGACGTGAAAACCTCGCTGGAAAAATATCCAAAACTGGGAGCAAAAGACGTAAAGGATTTTCTGCACTCTATTGAAATTTTGAAAAGCGGCAAAGTTGAATATGAGTTTAGGACAACTGTTGTTCCAAGCTTAGTGGATGCTGAAGACATTCAAAAGATAGGCGAACTCGTGAAAGGCGCAAAAAACTTTGTCTTCCAACAGTTTATTCCAGAAGACACATTGGACAAAACTTTTAGCACGCTTAAACCATACTCGCCAGAAGAAATCGCTGGTTTCGCTGAAATCATGAAAAAGTACGTGAATGAGATAATGCTTAGAATTTGAAAATAAAAATATGGGAAATTTAGTAGGCGGATATTCCGACAAAGCGTAGCTTCTTCAATTTCATCATGGGAACAGTGGTTTCTTCAACCATTTCCAAATCTTTCCCAATCAAGGGTATGTCCTTAAAAGCTGAAAGCATACTGTCCGTAAAGCGCATATTAACAATTGGCTTGGAAATTTCGCCATTCTCTATTAAGAAAGTGCCATCCCTCGTAAGCCCAGTCAAAATGACTTTTGTAGGCTCCACTGGATTGACATAATGGAATGTTGTTATGAATATGCCATGCTTTGTTTCCGAAATGGCTTCTTCCAAAGTTGAGTCTCCAGCCTCAACTATCATGTTGAAGGGCATTGGTCTTTCACCATAATATGCGCCAATAGGAGGCAAAGCATGTCCAGTGCTCTTCTTGTTTTCTTTCCCAGCAGTAAAAGAGTTGTAGCAAATGCTATTTTCTGAAACCACACCTTTCTTTATTAAATCCAAAGCCTTTTTTGGAACTCCTTCGCCGTCAACTGGCACGGCATAAAGCGTTTTCGGATTTCTCGCATCATCCCTAACAGTGAGTTTGCCATCGAAGACTTGCTGGTTTAAGCAGTATTTAACAAAGGATTGTCCATCCTGGTATGGTATGGCTGAAAAACCCACATAGCCCATATACGTCATAAGGGCGGCAACAGCCAACGGCGACAAAACAACCTCATATTCTCCAGGCTCAAGCTTAACTGGGTTTAGGCTTTTAACAGATTTTTCAGCAGCATCCTCAGCCAACAAGGATGGCTCAATGTCTTTCACTCGCCTCGAGTATTTTTCAGCAGTTCCAAAACCCTCAGAGGTTCCAGACTGCGAGATAACAGTGGTTTTCATGTAAGTTATAGACATTTCAGCCCAAGCTGAAACCCCAAGGGAATTAGCCACAGCATAAGCCAATGAGCCCGTATTAAAGTATCCAGCCACCGCCCTTACAAGAGGGGATTTTGAATGGGCTGTTTCAATGGCTTCCTTAACCCTTTCAGCCCTATATTTCGGCTCGCAAGTTGCGGTTTTCTCGTCGAAAGCTCCTTTTATTGGCGTCCACTTTTCTGGTTCTGGAAGGCTTTTGAACTCCTTATTTGGCGGAGAAGCCTTAGCAATTTTAACCGCATGCTCCACAGCCTTCTCAATTTCCTTTTCTTCCAAAGTGTTAACCTGAATTGTGCTAATTCTCTTGTTTAGAATAACCTTAATTGATACACCGCCAGATTTTCTCGCCACATTCTGATGCACTTGAGAGTTGGCAAACCTTGTCAAAGAATTATCCATCATAAACGCTGAAGCCTGCGCTTGGTCTGCCTTCTGTTTAACAGCATATTTCACAGTTTTTTCAGCTATTTCCCTCAATCTTTCAGTAACCATAACCGCTTCACCCCCCTATTTTATTAGTCCAACCCGCACCTTGCGGAAACGCGCTGTTCCACACCCATGCCCAACATACATAACTTGTCCAGGCACCCCCTTTCCACAGTTAGGCGTACCCCACATTTTCCAGTCATCCTTGCTTACGGCGTCGCAGGAACCCCAAAATTGTGGAGTGACCCCCATGTATGTTGGATTCTTAATCATTTTTTCCCTACTTCCATTCTTTATTCTCCAGCCAATTTCTGTGCCAAATTGGAAGTTTACTCTTTTGTCGTCTATGCTCCAAGAGCGGTTTGTGGTTATGAGAATGCCATCCTTTGTGTCTTCAACAATTTCTTCAGCCTTCCAGTCGCCTGGAAGCAAATTAATGTTCGTCATCCGTATTATTGGCAAAGCCAAAGGCGAATCAGCCCTCATTCCGCCGCTGCTTTCTTTGAGGTTTAACTCCGCCGCAGTTTCACGGGAACTTTGATAACCCACAAAAATTCCTTCCTTAATCAAGTAGACTTTCCTTGCTGGCACACCTTCATCATCAAAGCCGAAAGTTCCAAGCCCCTTCGGAACAGTGGCATCAGCAACGATGTTAACCTTTTCTGAACCATACCTAAACTTGCCAAGTTTTTCAGGCGTCAAGAAGCTGGTTCCAGCATAATCAGCTTCTGTTCCAAGGACTCTGTCAAGCTCGGTTGGATGACCGCAGCTTTCATGAATTTGTAGCGCAAGCTGGTCGCCTTGCAAAATTAAATCCATCTCTCCAGAGGGACACTTTTCAGCTTCAAAAAGCATCAAAAGTTCTTTTCCAACTTCCTCTGCATGGTCAACTAGGGCTAGGGATTCAAAAAATTCATAGCCGCTCGTTGCGAAGTCTCCTCTAAAAGCTGCTGGATAAGATCTTGTTTGCATTTCCCCATTTTTGACGGCTATGGCGGATATGCCTCCTCCGCACCATGTTATCTGCTGATTTATTTGGGCGCCTTCGCTGCTCATGAAAATTTTGTTTTCCCTAAATCCATGATAAAACGCGTAGGAAGCCTTTATTAATGGTGAATAGTTTTTGAGAATTTTTCCAGCTTGAACAAGAACGCTTAGCTTTTCTTCTAATGGAATTTTGAAAGGGTCTTTTTTGAAATTTGTAGAGTACTTGCCTTTTTGGACTTTTTCTTTAATCAAAACTGCCTCCTTCTTCTTCAGCAATGCGCTAGCCTTTGCAATGCTCACTGCCCTATCTACAGTTTTGGAAATCTCTTCTCTGTTCACATCAACGGAACCAGCAAAACCCCAAGCACCATTCACTATAACGCGAACGCCAAATCCCTTAGTTTGCGAAAAGCTAACAGTTTCTGGCTCGCCGTTTTTAACGGTTAAGTTTTCATTGAGAATTTCGCTTATTCTAATGTCTGCATAGGAAGCGCCTTTTTTCTCAGCTTCTTCTAAGGCTAGTTTTCCATAATCCACACTCATGCAAACACATCCAAACTTTTAGAAGAAATTAAATATGCCTACTCCACTTTTAACTTTTGGCATAAGCGCAAAGTTTAAGGGTTAATCCATCATTTAGGTTTCAAACGCCCCCAAAATGAGGTTTAAAGTTTGAGCATAGAAGAAGAAAGCCTAGAAGAACGCAAAGCAAAAGTTTTGATAAAACTAAGAGGATACAAGCTCGTTAAAAGGGAAAGACATAAGGATAATGTTAGCTACATTGTGGAAGCCCCAAAAGAGAAACAAAAAATCCTCATATGGTGCGCCCCACAAGAAACCACAGTGGGCATAACATCCATAAGCCTCATGCAAAAAGCCATGAAAGAAGCCAACGTGGACTCTGGAATAATGATAACAAGCGGCAGATACACACATGCAGTAAAACAAAGCGCCAAAAAAAGAAAAATAGAACTCTTACCAAGAACCTTCCCAGCCTTCGACATCTTCGAACACCAACTCGTCCCAAAACATGAAATCCTAACAAAAGAAGAAATGGAAAAAGTACTAGCCCAATACAAGGTTCAGCCCTACCAGCTACCACAAATCAAGGCTTCAGACCCAGCGGTTAAAGCCATAGGCGCCAAACCAGGCGACATACTGCGCATAATAAGAAAAAGCGCCACGGCAGGAGAACACATAGCCTACCGCTACGTAGTGGAATAAATTGAGGGCATAGGTTATTTCAATTCTGCAACTTTAACAAAATGACCCTCAACACGTTTATAATCCTCAAGAAGCTTTTTCCCTTGCTTTGTTAGCTTTGCGCCTCCTCCGCCCATTTTGCCTCCTCTATAAGTCTCTATGACTGGTTCGCCTAATATTTTCTCGATCCTTTTTAGGTAACCCCAAACATAGCGGTAGGACATGCCGAGTTTTTCTGCAGCCTTTGAAATTGATTTTTCCTTTTCTATCTTTTCTAGGATTTGGGCTCCGCCCTTGCCTATCAAAGGTTTTCCTTCGTATTCTAACCATATTTTGTATGAAAATTTGCTTTTGTCTCTTGCCATAGTGTTTTGCTTGTTGCATTAGGTTTATAAGTTTAAATCGTTATGATTAAAGAAACACATCGCTTTACGGAGGCTGTTGCAAAATCAACCAAAAACTGGAAATTTCAGCGTTTAGACTGTTTGCAGCCCTATTTTTTGGCTTTCTCATGGGAATAGCAGCAGGATTAATAGGTGTTGGCGGGGGAGAATTTAGAATACCAATATTGCTTTATATTCTGGGGCTTTCTGTTGTCACGGCTATTGCTGTTAATCTCTTCGTGGGTTTTCTAACGGTCTTAGCCTCATTTGCAAGAAGGTTTCAGTTGGGCTTACTAAATGAGAAGGCGGTTAACATAGCCATTGCCATGTCTTTAGGCTCCATTGCCGGCGCCTATTTAGGGGCATGGTTGACTAACAACATTCCCGAGAAACCTCTGAAAAAGATTTTAGCAGTATTTTTGGTTGTTGTTGGATTAAAAATTGGGCTTGAGCCTTTCATTCAAACTCCGCCGTTACCATTTCAGTCCGCATTAGGCGGTTTAGAGGAAATTGTTTTGGCGGTCTTTGTTGGCGCTGTTATAGGCATAATATCCGGAGCGCTCGGGGTTGCTGGAGGCGAATTTAGAATTCCAATTTTAATTTACCTATTCAATTTTGACATTATTGTGGCTGGAACAGCAAGCCTCCTTGTTTCTATACCAACCGTTGCCATGGGCTTTCTGAAACATCATCAAATGGGACACATAAACCAAGGCGCAACAATTGTGGCAATAATAATGGGAGCGGGCTCGATTCTTGGCGCCTTGATTGGAGGCACATACGCAGCCGTTATCGATAAAGAGATTCTTAAAGTGTTGCTTGGAGCAATTTTGATTTTGGCAACTGTGAGAATGGTTACAAAGCCTTAAACTTCTTTTAAGGGTCTCCCATCTCATTCTTCAACTCGTATAGGATTACTATGGCTTCGCCTAAGGGTATGCCAAGCCTTGCGGCTAATTCTGCAGGCGTTATGTCTGGTTTTTCGTGGAGAACAACTTCGCGGACGTAAGCCTTATGGTTTGGATACATGATTAAGGCGTGGACTGTTTCGATGAGGATGGGCCACAATTTCTCTTTTTCAAACTCTTCTAAATTCATGGCGCATCAAAACCTATATTATATTTGAGGTTGAATATTCAATTTACCATTTTACAGATTCTGCCACATGAAAGCTGCTTTAACCGTAAAGTATATTTCTTTCAGAAAGTGATTAAACGCTTCAAAATCTAAAAGGAGCAAGAGTGAAAAGAAACAATGACTATTAAGGCTGTAGTCTTCGACTTGGACGGGACGCTTACAAGCTTTAACATAGACTATAGAAATGTTAGGGCCGATGTAAGAAGCTTCCTCATAAAGGCTGGAATGCCCGCCTCAGTATTATCCCTAAACGAAAGCATATTCGAAATGTTAAAGAAAACAGAAATCTTCATAAAAAACAATGGACAATCTGAAAAGGCTTTTATGGAAATCCGCCGAAAAGCCTTAGAGATAGCTGAAAAATACGAGTTGGAAGCAGCAAAAACCACTGGGCTTCTGCCAGGTGTTTTGGAAACTTTAAAGGCGTTAAGGAAAATGGGTTTGAAGTTTGGCTTATGCACGATAAACGGCGAGAAATCCACAAATTACATTTTAAAAAAGTTTGGAATAGCAGAATTTTTTGATGCAGTAACGCCACGGGACCATGTGAAATATGTTAAACCAAACACTGAGCATTTGGAGGCTACGTTGAAGGCTTTAAATGTTAAACCCGAAGAAGTGGTTGTTGTTGGAGACGGTTCCAGCGACATGAGATGTGCAAGGGAATTGAAGGCTGTTGCTGTGGCTTTGCCAACTGGAGTTTCTGATGTAAAGGAATTGATAGCTTCTGGTGCCAATTATCTCATAACTTCAATAACAGACCTACCAACCCTAATTGAATATGTAAACAAAACTTCCGAAAAATAAGAGTGTCATGGAGGCTTAAAGAAATATCTTGGCCATTGAGGCCATGGTTGTGTTGCATCGCATGTTCCAAAGTCTAATGTTAAAGGCATGCCTATCTTTATTTTTTCTAAGGCTACGCCTTTAATCATGCCTGGGATTTTCACTCCGTTTTCAAGTTGGACTATGCCAACAGCATAAGGCGCCATTCCTTGAAACTGTGATGGTGCCACATGAATAATCGTATAAGTTAGCAGTTTCCCGTTTTTGGGAAGTTCAATCCAATCAAATTCTTTTGAGAGGCAGTTGTCGCATAATGGTCTGGGCGGAAGATGTATTTTGCCGCATTTTTTGCATTTTCCACCCATAAGTTTTCCTTGAAGCATATGCTTATAGAACTGCTCTATTGTGAAGGGAGTTGGCTCGCTCATTTTTAGCCTCTCCTATAAATGTGAACTGTTGCTGTGGCGCCTGAACCTCCAACATTATGCGTCAAGCCAATTTCCGCATTTTTCACTTGTCTTTTTTCCGCTTGTCCAGTAAGTTGCAAATAAATTTCGTAGGCTTGAGCTGTTCCTGTTGCGCCCACTGGATGCCCTTTTGCTTTTAATCCGCCGCTTGTGTTTACTGGAATTCTTCCTCCAAGTTTTGTTTCTCCGTTCTCGGCTAAGCTTCCGCCTTCTCCTGGTTTGCAGAAACCCAAATCTTCGTAGGCTATTATTTCTGCTATTGTGAAGCAGTCGTGAACTTCTGCAACGCTGATGTCTTTTGGTTTTACATTAGCCATTTCATAAGCCTTTTTAGCAGCCAGTTTTGCAGCTGTAAGCGATGTGAATTGTTCCCTTTCATACATGCCAATGGTGTCGCTTGCTTGTCCACTTCCAATAATTTGCACGGGCGTGTCCGTATACTTTTTGGCTAAGTCTGGCTTTGTGAGGATTAGGCAACTGGCGCCATCCGTTATTAAAGAGCAATCATAAAGCTTGAGAGGCCAAGCGATAACCCGTGATGATAAGGCGGTTTCAAGAGTTACTTCCTTCTGCATATGCGCTTTAGGGTTTAGGCTTCCATGATAATGATTTTTTACGGCTATCATAGCCATTTGCTTTTCCGTTGTGCCATACTTGTGCATATGCGCCGTAGCCATCAAAGCAAACAAGCCTGGAAAGGTTATGCCATGCCACTGTTCAAACGGATAATCAGAAGCCATAGCCAAATATTCGGTAACCTCAGGCGTTGTTCTATGGGTCATTTTTTCCACGCCGCCAACCATAACAACATCGCATAAGCCAGAAAGCACAGCATAAATTCCAGCCCTTAAGGCAGCGCCAGAAGAGGAACAGGCAGCCTCAACTCTCGTGGCAGGTATATGCAACACTCCAGCCCAATCCGCCATAGTAGCGCCAGTATGCCCTTGATGCTCGTAGGATTCGCCCATGTGCCCAACAAACAAGGCTTGAATATCCTTTTTCGGATTA
>JARYMR010000067.1 GCA_029907045.1 Candidatus Bathyarchaeota archaeon | reverse complement strand
AAACTCTAGAAACCTACGTGGCTTTCCTATCCGACAATGCTAACTATTTTCAAGTTCCTACTAATGAAAAGACTATGGCAATTGAGGCTCTCATTACAGAACCAACCTTTCTCAGCGAGTTCAGCTTATACCTTTCTGGAGCCCAAAAACTTGAAAGTCCGCCATCTGAAATGGTGTTTTTGCCAGCTGCAATTGACGAATCAGTAATTTCATCCACGATTCAGGAGCTTGAAAACTTACGATTAGAGTTCAAAGAAGATGTTGGTCTCCTTTACGAGAGCATGAAACTTCTGAATAAAACAACCCGAAACTTCACTAAAACAATTCGGGATAAGATAAGAGCGATTAAGGAAGAATACGGCGAGGAAATCAAGAAGCAAGAAAAGGTGATAATGCCGAAAGTCGACCGTATAAACGAGGAATATGACGAACAAATCACTCAGCTAACACAGAAATTTGAGAAACAACTTCTTCCCTTGCAAAAGGAGAAGGTTAAACTCGAAAAAACCAGAGAACAAGTGCGCAACAAAATTGAACGTTGTAAAATAGAAGCGCAAACGTGTGCCGCCAATAAGGATGAGGTTGGCGAAAAGAAATGGAAAGAGAAGGCTAATGAAAGCAAGAAGGAGTTTTCCGAAATTGAAGTTAAGATAGAAGAGCTTGAAGAGAAGATAAAGGAAACAGAAGACAATAAGTCTGCTGAAACTTTTAGGTTGAGGTCTGAATGGGAATCGAAAATTAAAGAAGCCCAGAAAGAGTTGCTGGAGCTTGAAGCTTCTCAAGACGCTAAAATCCAACTTCATATGCAAGAAATGGAAAAGCTGGAAAAACAGACTTCTGCAATAATTGAGCAAATCAATAAAATGGCTAAAATGAGAGAGGTGGAAATTTCCAATTTTGAAAAGTTGGGAATCAAACAAACAAGGGTGAAAAGCGCTTTAATCTTCATACCTTTCTATCTGGCTTGTTATCAGTCTGAATCGAAAAAGCGTTATGTTTTATTTCCTCCGTCAATGGTGAATAGCGTAAGCTTTTTGGCGAAGATTAAAGGAGCTTTAGGCAAGACAAAAGTTAAACAGTTACTCGTTCCAAGGTTCAAAGCCATAAGCCCCTTCCTTCAACAACTTCCCACATTAATTGGGCAAGATGCAGTTTTTGAGAGAGAAATAAACGAAGCTGGCGAAAAAGCTGACATTTTAAAGACAAATGCAATGCGTGAAAAAATTAAGAGTGGACTTGAAAAACTTAAGGCAGAAGGCTGGTTTTCAGAAAAGGAATATGAGGCTTTCGCAGAAACTTTCTCAAAAACTCGTGTTCAACCTTAATGTAAGGAAGAATTTCAAGTTTTATCTGTTCTATTTGCCATTAAGGATATGGGGCTTTCAGTTTTTGTTATTGCTTTACTTTTCTCGAGTATTTCTACGACTTTATCTACAAGATTAAAGTAGGCTGAATCCCTTAGGTGTTTCTCTCTGGGTCTGGGAATGTCAATTTTCACTTCTCCAACAACCTTTCCAGGACGGGGCGACATCACTATAACTCTGTCTGCCATGAAAACAGCCTCTTCAACGTTGTGGCTGACCATTATGAAAGTGTTTGTTGGCAAAGCTGGATTCCGCCAAATGTCAAGAACCAATTTACGAAGGGTTTTGGCCGTAAGCTCATCTAAGGAAGAGAAGGGTTCATCCATTAAAAGGACTTCTGGTTTTAGGGCTAATGCCCTTGCGATTCCAACACGCTGTTTCATTCCGCCTGAAAGGTCATGGGGATAAGTGTTTTCGAAGCCTTCAAGTCCAACCATTTTCAAGTATTCTTCGGCAATATGCTTTCGCTTTTCTTTTTCGATGCCGAGCACTTCTAAGGGCACTTCAACATTTTCTAATGCTGTTTTCCATGGTAAAAGTCCGAAAAGTTGAAAGACCATGGCAATTTTTGGAGTTGGCTGAGTTATGGGTTGTCCACGGAATAATACTTTGCCTGAATCAGCTTTTTCGAGACCTGCAATTATTCTGAGCAGCGTGGATTTTCCGCATCCGGAGGGTCCAACTAAACAGACGAATTCGTCGTTTCCAATCGAAAAACTCACGTTGTCCAAGACTAATATTTTTGATTTATCTGTTACGAATGTTTTCGTTATGTTTTCCACTTCAAGCACTGACAAGGGTTATACCTCCACATGATATTTTTCAAATTTTCTAAGCAGACGTCTCCAAACAAATGCTTCCATGGAGAGCACAATTATTGCTACTATGCCAAGAAGGAAAATGAGTAATACCGTATTTCCATACTCATATCCAGCCTTATCCAGCAGCGAACCCAAACCTGGAACAGAAAGAGGTGGAATTGTGGGCTCTGTTGAAGGCATGTATTCTGCAAATATTATTGTGTTCCAACCTGTTCCCCACGAAAGTATGCTTCCCGTAACTATGGATGGCAATATGGATGGAATAACAATGTGCGTTATCCTTTTCAAGCCTTTAAACCCGAAGAGTTGACCAACTTCCTTTATTTCTGTTGGAATATTTTTGACGGCACTTACGATGTTTAGGAACATATACCATATCATGTCCAGAACAAGCATTATTATGCAAGTGAGTTCAAGAGCAATTCCAGGAATTCCAATGAGCTGGTTTAGTCCAAGAAACAAGACTGGAAATAACGCTAATATTGGCACTCCTTGTCCAATGTCATAAAGCGGATAAAACACCGTTGCAATTTTCTTATGTTCAGCGGCTAGAACCCCCATGCCAATAGCCACAACAAGAGAAATTCCATAAGCTATCGTAAGTCTTCCCATGGTAAAGGCAATTAACACTGGAAGCTGGACTAGTTGTTCTGCGGGCGGTTCGCTGAATCCTCCACGAATTATTCCTAAAGTTGGAAATTGACCAATCATAACATACAAAAAGAAGAAGACGGCTGAAAAAGCCAAAACTACAGCAATAATCTTTTCGATGTGCGTGTATTTTCGCAAGCGTTGGGAAGCAATGGAAAAAGCCTTTGGCCAGTGAAATCTTCCAAAATGCAACAATCTTCTCGCTCTAACAATTCCAATTTTTCCAACCCCAGACAAGTCCACTGTAAAGACTGGCTTAAAGGTGCCAGTGCTAGCTCGCTCCATAAGTCTGTGCCATGTTAACGTGTTGAAGTATACGACGATGAAGGTTATGAATATGAGAAGGATTATTGAAACGTTCATGTCTTGCCATTCATAGGCAGCCATCGCTAAGAGAGAACCCAATCCTCCTGAAGGTGGCGTCACCACCGTTCCTTTGTATTGGATGTATTCTGCGGCTATCATAAAAAACCAGCCATCGCACCATGCAAGGTTTGCTCCAGAAATCACGGCAGGAGTAATCGCTGGCAGAATCACATGTCTAACATATCGCCATCCAGTCAAACCGAAGCTTCTAGCGGACTCCACAACGTTTGTTGGGATGCCTCGAATAGCTCCTAACACTCCGAAGAATATGGCCCAAGCCATGGATGTGAAGAGTAAAACAATCACTGAAAGCTCAATTCCTAAAGGACCTAAGGCGAATAGAAAACCAATTACCATTGGGAAATATCCAAGTATGGGAATCGACTGCAAGAGGTCTATGAAGGGTGTGAGAATAAGGGATGCCCACTTGTTTGTGGCAGCTAATATGCCGAAGGAAACTCCCCAGGCAACCGAAATCAAAAGTGTAATCATGATTCTTGAAACCGTGCTAAACGTGTATAATGGAAGATTTTTAATTTCTGGATAATTCACAAAAGTTACAATTAGCCAAGTCATTATGCATAGTATGAATAGTCCACTGATGAAGCTTATCAAGTATTTTCGCAAATCTCATGCGCCTACTTAACCTCAACTATAATAGGCGAAAAACATAAGGGCGATTTAAGAATATCGCATGTTTGTGAATGGCTTAAAGATACTGTTTAATGATGAGCAACATCTTTGTTAAGTTTCTTAAACTTTTTAATTGCGTAATTCACGATTTTCTTGGCTTCTTCAGCGTTTCTCCATTCCTTAAACCTTACCCATTTGTGAGGCTCCAACCGCTTATAAATTTCAAAAAATCCTGAATCTCTACAAGTTTATGCTTATGCACATCCGTAATATCCTTATAACCCTCAAATCTTGCATCATTAACGAGAACAGACAATATTTTCGGGTCTTCCCCTTCTTCGTCTTCCACTATTAGTGCGCCTATAACCCTAACCTTCACTATACAGCCAACTTCAAGCGGTTCATAGCTTAACACCATTATGTCAAGAGGATCATTATCGTCAAACCATGTTTGGGGGACAAATCCATAATCGACTGGAAAAACCACGGATGATGGGATTATGCGGTCTAAAACGAAGGATTCCCATTCAAGATTATACTCATACTTGTCTCTCGAACCCATTATGACTTCAACAACCATGTTAAGCAGTTCTGGTGGCTTATCACCTGATGGAATGTCTTTCCAAATGTTCATGGACATAACCCTCAAGCTAAATGGCAAACTTGCTAATTTAGTTTTCCTCACTCTTCCCGCAAAACACGCTTTTTAGCCTTAAACTCCATTTCGCCATATTTTGCATAAAGCTCCTTCCTCAAAGCTTCAAGCATCTCTATCTTTCTTCCACAAAATTCCGCTGCCGTAACAACTTTCACTCCACGCTTTTCTGCGGCTTCATAAACTGGTTTTATTCTTAATTTATAATTTAAGTCTCGTAGAAAATGGTGGTCCAAAACCAGTGTGTGAAGGTTTGTCTCTTTTATGGCTCTAACCAAGTTAGCGTTTGAAATTTCTAGACTTTTGAAGGAATAGCGGAAGCCAAGCATGTAGGTCATTGGGCCGTCAACAAAAAGGACATCTGGCTTTTCATCGAGAATAAATCGTATTTGGTCTTCCAAAGATGGGCCTTCCACATCAGATGTGTAAAGGAATTTCTCGCCGTTGCTTTTTATGCTTACTTCTATCACGTATCCAAGGCGTGGATTTGTTCCGTGGCAAACAGCCTTTGAAAAGCTTATTTTGGTTTTGCCAAGCTGAAAGTTTTTTGCGTCGGCAATTTCGAGTTTTTTGGGCATTCCTTTTATCGCTTCTAAGAAGAAGGTTGCTCTTTCTTTTTGGCTTAGGTTTATGTTTTCTGTTGGATGCTTTATAAAGACAATTTTATCCTTATACAATTCGGGAGTGTCTGGGTCATGATGGTCATAATGATAATGCGTCACAACTAAAACATCAGCATTTTCCGCATACTGCTTTATAACATTCCAAGTTTCATCAAACCTCTGCCACTCTAAAGGATGCGGTTCCAATCCATAACGAATGGGCGCCAAAGCAACTCCGGGGTCTATCAAAATTTTTAAGTCTTCTGTTTCTATGGAAGTTGCCATTGAACGGACACCGAAGCTGTCAAAGGCTAATGGAATAATTTTGCGAATCATGGTTTTTCCTCTTTGAAAAATGCTTCTAATCTTTTTGTTTCTGGTTTCTTCAAGATTTCTGCACATTTCTTAGGATCTAAAGCTTTAAACTCTAATCCAAGAGTTGCCAACAACCTTTGAACGTCTTTGGCGATGTTTGGCGCCACGAGAATTCCTCGCACTTCACGGTTTGCTTTGAGTTTTATGGCTTCTATGTATTTGGCAAGCTGAAGGGCTGCTTCCCTCCCAGCCGTTTTCCGTTTAATTTCAACAACAACCAGTTTCCCATCCTTGTCCACGCCGTAAACGTCCACAAAACCAGGTTCAACCTTCTTTTCATAACTTATAGGTTTAAAACCTTCTTCCAAAAAGGAAGGCTCCAACAAAATGGCTTTGTGCATGTCTTCTTCGCTTGCATACAAAGCGAATTCGCCAGAATCCACAAGGTCTAAGGCTGAGAAAAATTGAATTTTGTCAAAAAACACTTTCACGGATTCGGCTGGCTTGCGCCTTACAGCCCGAATCTCCAGAACGTCATTTTTGGCTTGGATTTGGAATATGCAGCCTGGAGGTTGCCAGTTCACGGGTTCATAACCGACGGAACGGTGGACAAGAAGCGAGCCGTCTTCTTTGATTATTAATATGCGTTCGCCGGGTTCCAGTTTCGATTTTGCTCTGCCAATATAGTGTACCCAACATTTACCCACTACAATAACCGTTTTATGTTGCGAAACCGCATCCTTAACAGCCTCAGCGGTTTCAGTCACATTAGGGTTTAATAACACATTTAAACTCTTGGAGTTTGCCACTTTCTTTCGCCAATAATTTTAGAAAGGCGCATTTATACATAAGACTTCTGAAGACTCTATATGAGCGAATGGAAGAAAAAACGCACTATAATGCGTCGTTATGATTTAACAGCGCACATTTATGATATGCGCTATGCTGAAGAGCAAGCAGCAAAAATCAAAGCGGCATTGGAAGAGCTTACAATAGAGAAATTTGCTTGGGTTTTGGATGTGGGCTGTGGAACTGGAATTTTATTTGATTATATAGCCCAAAAGGCTGAGGCAGTTGTGGGCTTGGACATTTCAAAGAAAATTTTGCTTTACGCCAAGAATCGTGCAAAAAATTTTGGCGAAGTGCATTTAATTTTAGCTGATGCTGATAATATACCTATAAGAGAAAATGTCTTTACCCAGGTTTTTGGAATAACGGTTCTTCAAAACATGCCGAACCCCACCAAAACGTTGGAGGAGATTAAGCGGGTTGCAAAAGAGAATGCGGTTATTGTTGTTTCTGGTTTGAAGAAAAGCTTCACTAAAGAAGAGTTTGAAGAGTTACTGCGTCATGCCAGCCTCAAACCTATTATTTTTAAGAGTGAAGGCTTGAAGTGTTATGTGGCTGTTTGCACCAGAATTTATCATTAAATTATGGGAAGTTTTAAAACCAAACTATATATGAAAGTGAATTTATAGGCTATACTTCAATTACGGCTACCACATCATTAAGATGCGGTTGGTGAATTCGATGCCGTTAAAAACAATGAAAACGGATACAGCCCAAACATTAACTTTAGAATGGATTTTGCACGTAAAAAATTACAAGCTAAACCTTAACAAAGACTTATGCGTGGGCTGTCAAATCTGCGCTTTAGCATGCCCAAAAGAAGCCATCAAAATTGGAAAACAACCAAAAATTCAGGGAGAAAAAGTCAAAAAAGCCAAAGTTGACATTGATTTGGCGAAATGCAATTTCTGTGGAATATGTGATATACTGTGTCCCTTCGGGGCGATAAAAGTAACCATTAACGGTGATCATATTCTTTCGGTTGTTGAAAAAGAAAGTTTTCCACAATTAGTACGTGAAATCCAAGTTGACACAAGCAAATGCCCCATAAAATGCGTGGAATGTGAAGAGGCTTGTCCTTTAGGCTTAATTAAGATTGGGTGGATTACGGCGGATGGAAAGGTTTTAGAAACTAGACCAAAAAGGAAGAGGAAAGGGCTTAAAGTAAAAATCGACATTGAAAAGGAACGTTGTCCATGCTGCAGAATCTGCGAATTCAAATGCCCCGAAGACGCCATTCATGTACGCAAATTCTTCCACGGAAAAATCCTCATTAATCAAGAAAAATGTCCAGAAGGCTGCACAGACTGTTTAGACGTTTGCCCAATAACTGGCGCCCTATACCTTTCTGATGAAGATAAGAAGGTTCATGTAACCGAGGTTTTCTGCGTTTATTGTGGAGCCTGCAAAGTTGTTTGCCCAGTAGAAGAAGCCCTAGAGCTTAAAAGAACTAAAATAATTCATACGCCTGTCCGTTCTGGAGCTTGGAATAAAGCCTTGGAAAGGTTGGCTTCTCCCGTTGTGATGAGTAAGGAGTTGAAGGCTAAAGACTCTCATAAGGTTTTGGAGTCTGTGGAAAAAAGGTTGGGATGGATGGGTGCATAATATGGCTGAAAAGAAAATTGAAAGTGCAGAGCCGAGAATTGGAGTTTTCATATGTCACTGCGGCTTAAACATTGCAGGCGTAATAGATATAAAAGAACTTGTTGAATATGCAAAAACTTTGCCAAACGTTGTTTATG
>JARYMR010000066.1 GCA_029907045.1 Candidatus Bathyarchaeota archaeon | reverse complement strand
GAACTTTCGGCGGTGGCGGCTCTTCAAGTTTTAACAAAAGTTTAGATTTCATAAGGTATATGAGGGCTGAAGAATCAAGCGCCACACCAGAAGCCCTAAAATCTATCTGTCCAGATTTTTCCATCTCTTCAAGAAAACTCGTCAACAAATAGGCGATGTTAATGTGCCAAGGAGTAAGCCTCTCAAGCTTATGAAAATCAAAGAGAATATTCCATGGAGGACGAAGATAAAACGGCTTTTTGACCGCTGCAGTTGCCATCAGCTTGGCACCTCTAAGAATTTGGCTGAAATAACATTTGAAACGCCGTTGCGTTCATAAACTCCATAAACCTTCTGTGCCTTATTCACCATTTCAGGCTTTAAGGTGATGACTATAAACTGCGTTTTTTCAGACTCCTCCAAGAGAAGGTCAGCAAGCTTTGAAACGTGAAAGGCATCTAAGTGAGCGTCTATTTCGTCGAGAATGTAGAAGGATGTTGGCGTAATCTCTTTAAGGGTGAAGAGAAAGGCAACAGCAGCCACCGAACGTTCACCACCGCTTGCTCCACTCACAACGATAGAAGGTTTGTGAGGGAACTGCACAAGCATGTCGATTCCGCCAGAAAATGGTTCATCCGGATTCTCCAGCTTTAGGGTGGCATTTCCCCCGCCAGTAAGTTTTGAGAAGTATTTCTGTAGGTTAGCGTTAATTTTTTCAAAGGCTTCCATGAAGACTTTTCTTTTCTTCTTTTCAATTTCATCCATAAACTGCACTATAGCTTGCTTTTCCTTCTCTAACTCGTTCAACCTTAAGGAAAGTTCTTTATAGCGTGAAATTTGTTCGGTATAATGCGACAAGGCAAGCTGGTTTACAGCACCTATCCTTTCCAGTTCAAACTTCATCATTCTCATTGACAATTCGGCTTCTTCAACCTGTTTAGGCGTTACTTCTAAGGGCTGTTCGTAACCAAGCTGTCTAAGCTCATTTCTGTACTGCTCAAGTTGAAGCAGAGAAGTCTGAATGTTGAGTTGAAGCTGGTTTAACAAACGGTCGGCTTGTTCGTATTCTGAGTCAAGCTTTCGAAGCTCCTTATCTATGTCGTCTATTTGTGCAGTGAATTTTTTGGCTTCCTCCCTTGCGGAGAAAACTGTTTTAGAAAGCTCAATGCGGCTTTTCTCCAGTTCTGAAAGCTCTTGCTTTAGCGATTCTCGCTCTTGCAATGCGTCAGCAACTTCTTTTTCAACTCTTCTTAACTGCTGGTCAACTTTTGCAAGCTCAATTTTTGCATTTTTATAGCCAACTCTCAAAACATTGTCGAATTGGGATTGAAGGGTTGAAATTTCAGTTTGAAGTGAGCCCAACTTCTGCCTTAAAATAATAATTTCTTCCGAAAGTTTTTCTCTTTTAACTTCCAATTCTTGAATGTGTGATGGGTCTGTTTTGCGCCTAAGAGAAGTTAATTCATCTTGAAACTTCCTTAACTCCTTTTGGATGGAACTTCTTTCAGCCTTGTTCAACCACATCTGAGCCTTTTCATCCTCAATTTCCTTCTCAAACTTTGAGATGTAGCGGTCAACCCTTCGAACGTTTCCCCTTGTCCTTTTAACGCTTCGTTTAACCCTCGCAATTTCCCTATCTAAGGTAGTTATAGCTTCGGATAAGCGTGCAATTTCAACGCGAGTCTTGTCTATTTCTTCCTCAAAGGAGGCAATGTCGCTGGTTCTTCGTGAAAGATGTTGTTGGAGGGCGTTGACGGCTTCGTCAAGGCTTTTTATGGCTACTTCGCTTGGTATAATTGTGGAGAAGTCTATTGGAGCCCGATAGTAGCCGCTTTCAAGAGCAGCGCCTCCTGCCTCATAAAGGTCACCATTAACCGTGACTGCTCTATAACCTTCGCTTGAAAGCGCAAAAGCGGTTTTATCATCAGAAACAATGAGCGTGTCGCCGAAAACAAAGTTTATGGCTGGTTCGTAATGCCTTTCACATTTTATAAAGTAGGAAGCTGCACCGTTTATTCCCTCTTTTTCTGGAACCTTTATGGTTTTGGGAGTTAATGTTCCTTGTAAGGGGATTATTTTAATTCTTCCAAGCTTCATTCTTCTCAAGGTTTCTGTACAAGTGAAGGCTGAATCGAAATCTTTCACAACTATGGCGTCAAGCCATCCAGCCGCTGCAGCCTCAATTGCTTGCTGATAAGCCTTGTCAATTTTGATGAGTTTGCGGAGTCTTCCATAAACGCCTGGAATTACGCCTAATTCGCCTAGTTCTTCTATGCTTCTTAGGGCTTTCTCTTCTGATGCTATTGTTTCTGCAATTTCTCTTTGTGTAGCAAATTCTACAACGGCTGTACGGGCGGAGTCGGCTATTTTTCCAGCTTCGGCTATTTCTCTTTCTATGGCTTCTTTTTGGGCAATTCTCCGCTCAAGCATTCGCTCCAAATTTTTAAGTTGCGTTTTCTGCTCCTTCTGCACCTTTTCAAGTTCAGCCAAAGATTTTTCAAGTTCGCTTAATGTGGATGTGAATCTTTCTTTGCGGTCTTTTAGGTCCCTGAGCCTTCTGGTGCGGATTTTGATGGCTGTCTGATGCCTTACTTGGTCAGTTCTTAAGTATGCGAGTTTTTTGTTGTTATTGCTGAGTTGCTGTTCGATTTCGCGGATTCGCCTGCTGTTTTCTCCGAGATTTTCCCAAAGCTGAGCGGTTTCAGCCGCTAAAGCATCATGCTCAGCCTGTTTTGCCGTTATCTGATTAGAAATTTCTTCGTGTTCGCTTCTTAACTTTTTTATTTTGAGGCGGTTTTCACGAATCTCTTTTCTGATGGATTCATATTGCTGAAGAGTGTTCTCTCTAATCCGTTTTAAGCCTTCTAAAGTTGTTTTTCCAGAAGTTATTTTGGTTGTCAATTCAGTAAGTTTTGATTTTAACTCACCTATTCTTATTTGAACCTTTAATACTTGGGAACCACCTTCTTCAACGATTTCTGAGCTTAGTTTTCGCCATTCACCTTCAATTTCTCTTCGTTTTGACCTATACTTTTCTCGCAGTTCCCTCAATTTTTCAACCCTGCTTCGGACGTTGCCGGCTTGGGAGGAAATTTCTTTCACTTTCTTTTGTATCTGCGCCATGTCATGGGACAGCTTCACAGTTTCAAACTTTTTTATCTCTTCTTGGAGAAAATTGTATCTCAAAAGTTGGTTGCGTTCCCTTTCTAGATCATCCACCCTTTTCTGCACTTCGTCTATTCTACCCATGGCGGTGCTTATGGAAATGTCTGCCGCCCGAAGTTTTTCTTCAGCTTCAGCCTTCTCAGCATCATATTGGGCTATGCCAACCAAATCCTCAATAATTTTCCTCCGCTCAATTGGCGAAATGTCTGTTAAGCGGGTTATTGTGCCTTGTAAGATTATGTTTTGGCTTGTGGAGCTTAACCCAGCCATAGATAAAATTTCTAGGATATGTGCTCTTGAGATTCTTCTGCCGTTAAGCCTATACACACTTTGCCCATTTCTATAAACCTCTCTTGAAATGGTAACGGTTGTGGTGTCTACAGGCATGCGCCCATCAGAATTGTCAAATTGGATTATGACTTTAGCCATTTTCGCCCTTTCCAGCCCAGCCTTTTCAGAGCCGTGAAAAATTAGTTTTGCAGCATTTTCTGCCCGAAGTCTTCTTGTGCTTAACTCGCCTAAAGCGAATAGGGTTGCGTCAACAATGTTTGTTTTCCCGCTACCGTTTGGACCTGTAATTGCTGTGAAACCCTTATCTAACACTACTTTAACGGTTTGCGGACCGAAAGATTTGAAGCCTTTAAGCTCAATTTTTTTAATGTAGGGCATTCAGTTTACGCCCTCACCTTCCTCGGAAGATGAACTTATCTTATCACAGACACTTTTGTATGATTTTTCTATAAAAGTGTTTATAACATCAAGCTTTAACGGTTATGTACTTTTTAACGCTATTTTCCAGTTTATAATACTATTTTTTAGCCATTTTCTTGACAAACTCTTTTAGGCATGAGTCTCCGCCATAAACAAGCAGACACCCATCACTTTGAAGTTCACATAATAAATTCAATTCTTTAGCCATTAGTTCCAATTTTTCAATAGGCAATTCAGCAGAAGGCTTAACACGAATCCACTTCTGGTCCCGCGGCAACCCGGGGACAAACCTTGTTTCCTTCTCTTCCAAGTCTGGAAACCGCATGCTGGCTTCATCCAATCTTTTAAGCCACTTATCCACGTATTCAACTCCAAATTCTTTCTGCCCCTCAGATATGAGGTAAGATTCCACATTGCTTAGGTATTCTTCAATTTTTTGCATAGTTTCTCCGCGAGTGGGGTCTGCTTTTAAAATTTTAATCATTATTCTGGCAGATTTTAGGTTATCCATAACTTCGGCTGGAATTGTTATGCCTCTTTTTCGAAATTCCAAAATCATTTCTTCCAAAACTTTCCAAACAGCCAAATATCCCATAACTAATCTCCCATTCTTTTGGATAGAGCTTGCACTATAAAGAGTTGACTCTTAACGCCATTAACCTAACCATTTACATACACTTTAACGCATTTGTTGTTAGGCATAGTTCACATTTTTCCACATCAATTTTGGGGTCGAAGGTTTTGTGCAGTTGACACAAGAGTCCTTTAGCGCGGATCACCCTACAGATTTCACAGAACTTTTGAATGAATTCTTTGTGGGATAAGTTGCCTTTGGCTAATGTATCAGCCAGATTCTCTATTAATTTTGTGATTTCTGGTTCGTTTTCTAGGTTTATGGCTTTTCCACGTCTTTTTCTGTCGTATAGGCTTATGGCTGGTTGACTTATTCCTAGGAGTTTTGCTGCTTCTTTTTGGGTTAGGTTGTGTTTTGTGGTTAGTGTTTTGGCTATTAGGGCGCGGACTGGGGGTAAGAGGCATTTTACTGCTATTTCGCATGGGATTAGCATTTTATGTTTTCTCCTGGTTGTATTGTGTAGAAAGGCAGAAATATACTTTATTACAATTGTAATATCAAAAAATGGAGAAAAACCCAAAATGAATTGGAGAAACATAACCGAAATCTCAAAAGGCATATACTGGGTCGGCGTAAGAGACTGGAACCGAAAACTCTTCGACGCCCTAATCCCACTTCCAAAAGGAACAACCTACAACGCCTACCTCATTATTGGCAAGGACGAAAAGGCGCTAATAGACACGGTTAATCCAGGCTTTGAAAAAGAACTTGAAGAAAAAATAAGCCTCATCACAGACCCAACTGAAATTGATTACGTAATAATGAACCATGCCGAACCAGACCACGCAGGCGCCATACCCTACATAATGGAAATAAATAGCAAAGCCAAACTAATAACTTCCATTAAAGGCGCAAAAATGGCCCAAACATTTTACAAAGTGCCAGAAAACCGCATAATCGCAGTTAAAGATCAAGAAAAAATAAGCCTAGGCGACAAAACCATCCAGTTCATCGAAGCGCCCATGCTCCACTGGCCAGAAACCATGTTCACATACACGCCAGAAAATAAAATTCTATTTCCATGCGACTTCTTTGGTTCCCATATAGCTAAGGGATTGTATGATGATGAAGTGGAAGATTTGATTGTTCACGCCCAGAGATATTTTGGCGAAATAATGATGCCCTTCAGAATTATGGGACAAAAAGCCATAGAAAAAATAAGGGATTTGGAAATCGAAATGATAGCGCCAAGCCACGGACCCATACATAAAAATCCAGAACGCATTTTAAACGCTTATAAAAGGTGGGTTAATGGCGAAACAAAACAAAAGGCAATAATAGTTTATGCAACCATGTGGAACAGCACAGAAAAAATGATTCAACCAATAACTGAAACTTTAGCTTCTGAAGGCGTAGAAATAGTCCTATACAATTTAGCCTCAGCGGATATTGGCGATATAGCAAAGGATTTGGTTGATTCAAAAGCCATAGTCCTAGGAGCACCAACAGTGCTTGGTGGTGTGCATCCCCTCGCAGTTTACGCCACTTATCTTGTAAAAGCTCTGCGTCCTCCACTAAAATTTGGCGTCGTCTTAAGCTCTTATGGTTGGGGCGGAGGCGCAGTAAAGCATGTTCAAGAAATTTTGGGTTCGGCAAAGTTGGAAGTTGTTGGAGCCTTAGAAATTAATGGTCCACCAACGGAAGATCACATTAAACAAATTGTAGATTTTGGAAAAACGCTTGCAAAGAAAATTAAGGAAGAATAGACATGAACGGGATACCCGAAGACAAAAAGAAAATATTAAAGGAAATAATTAGGCAGTTGCATACGGGAGCGTCGCCGCAAGAAGTTAAAGAAAGGTTTAGACAAGTTTTGGAAGGCGTAAGCTCCTTGGAAATTGCGAAAATTGAGGAAGAACTCATAAGGGAAGGCATGCCAAGAGAAGAGATACAAAGATTATGCGATGTGCATATGGCAGTTTTCAGAGAACAACTTGAAAAGCAGAAACTCGCTGTTTCTGCAGATCATCCCATCAACATCCTCATGGAAGAACACAAAATCATGCTACAAATAACAGAAAAACTAAACGCCATAGCAAACAAGGTTCAAAAAATAAGCGACAAAACATACGATAATGGTGAAATACATGATCTGGAACATATAGCCGCAGACTTGCTAGACTCGGAAAAACACTATTTACGAGAGGAAAACGTGCTTTTCCCAACTTTAGAAAAACATGGAATTACAGAACCTCCAGCAATCATGTGGATGGAACATAACCAAATAAGAGAGAAAAAGAAGAAGCTCAGCCAACTAATAAAAGAATATAGTAGCGTAAGTTTTGAAGATTTCAAAAATCAGCTTAAGGAAACAGTCGAAGCCATAACCAGTCTTCTTCCAAGCCACATTTTCAAAGAAAACAACATACTTTTCCCAACAGCTTTACGGGTTATAACAAGCGAAGAATGGAAAGAAATAAGAAGCGAATTTGATGAAATTGGATACTGTTGTTTTACGCCTTCATATTTGATAGGAGCACCAGAAATGGAGAAGGTTGAAAAGGAAAAAGCACCGATGGAAGGAAAATTGCAGTTTGAAACTGGAACCCTTACAAAAGAAGAAATTGAGGCATTGTTGGATACGCTTCCAGTTGACATAACATTCGTTGATAAAGAGGACACTGTTAAATACTTCAACAAAGCAGAAAAAAGAGTTTTTGTCCGAACAAAAGCCATCATCGGCAGAAAAGTGCAGCTATGTCATCCGCAAAAAAGCGTTCACATAGTAAACCGCATCCTCGACTCATTCAAAGAAGGCAAAAAGGATGTGGCTGAATTTTGGATTCCAGTAAAAGACCGACTAATACACATTAGATATTTTGCTGTTAGGGACAAAAATGGAAAATATTTGGGAACCATAGAAGTAACACAGGACATAACAGACATAAAGAAAATTGAGGGAGAAAAAAGACTCTTAGATTGGGAAGAATAACAGCCCATGCCTAAAACAATTATGATGAAACTTGACAAGTTACAACCAACCCAACTCTACATCAGCTATGAAAAGCTATCCGAAGTAATGAAAACATTTGACCAAAAAAATCCAAAATCAATGGAACCCATACCAATAAAGAAACTTGGAAACGAAATCATCCTTGTAGACGGACATACAAGAGCCCTCGCAGCATTCTTACATGGCTTTTCCGAAATCCCAGTTTATTGGGAATATGAAGAACTTGACTGGGACGCCTACAAAATCTGTCTCAAATGGTGTAAGAAAGAAAAGATTCGCACAATAGCAGACCTCAAAAACAGGATCGTATCCCAAAATGATTATGAAAGGTTATGGTATAAACGCTGTGAAAAAATGGAACGAAACCTAGAACTGAGAAGGAAACAGAAGTACGTTAAGGAGAAGCCTAAAACTATTTAGTAAAATGTTTTTAGCGTTGCAAATGAAGATATCCATGCAAGTTTCCTCTTTTCTTTTGTAGATAGTTTTTTGCTCAAGAACTTGCTCATTATAATTATGTCTTTCTTTTCTTCGTCTTGATGAAGGAAGCCTTCTTGTATGAAGTTAAGGTGGGTATAGAACTTAATTGCTTCTTTGTTGTCTACAAAGACTTCAAGCCTTGCCTTGTGACATCCCCTTTTCTTAAAACTGTATAATGTCTTGTCTATGAGTTTC
>JARYMR010000065.1 GCA_029907045.1 Candidatus Bathyarchaeota archaeon | reverse complement strand
GATGAGTGTAAATTTTTCCGTCTCCAAGTGTAACATTATATTTTGACTCTCTAGCATACAATGTTACATGTTTAGGCGCCTTTTTTATACACTCTTTAACCAGACTGGCTGGCATTTTGGCTCTCTTACTGTTAAAGTCAACATTCACTCCGTTATCATTCAAAAAACTTAAAAAATCGTTATCGTGAATTAGAACGCCAACTTCTTCTAAGATATTCAAACTTGAGGCGTGTATTTGCTCGATTTGATTTGGAGTGAGGAATTTTAGCATATTATTCACACTCAACTTTTTTGCTGTCGAATAAGTGATATTCATTAGTGAGCTTCTCAAAATATAAGTTTTAAGCGTAAAAGTTTATTTTTAAGTTATATGCGCTTTGGCTATGGTTCTTTTCGTAAAGAACAGAAAAATATTATTTTATTTTATGACAGGCTACGTAATGTTCTTTTCCGACATTTATAAGTTCTGGCTCCTCTTTTTTACAAATTTCTTCTACCGCAGGGCATCTTGTGCAAAATCTACAACCCGGAGGCGGATCTATTGGGCTGGGGATTTCTCCCTTAATTGTTGACTTTGTGCGCCGCGATTTTGGATCTGGTACTGGTACAGCAGATATAAGTGCGGTAGTGTAGGGATGCAAGGGTTCATACACGATGTCTTCAGCGCTTCCCATCTCCATTATTTTACCAAGGTACATTACTGCGATTCTGTGGCACATGTGTCGAGCAGTGGCTAAGTCATGTGTGATATATAAAATTGAAACGTTAAATTTCTCAATTAATTCTATAAAAAGATTAAGTATCTCTGCTCTTATTGATACATCAAGCATCGAAACTGGCTCGTCTGAAACTACGAATTCTGGATTAACTATGAATGTTCTTGCTATGGCAACTCTCTGTCTCTGTCCTCCACTAAGTTCGTGAGGATATCGAAGCAAAAATTCTTCTGGGGGAACAAGCTTAACGTCTTCTAGGGCTTTTATTACTTTTTCTTCAACTTCTTTTTCGCTGTTTACAATTTTTTGGATGCGCAAGCCTTCTGCTACGATATCCATCACTGTTTTTCTCGGGTTTAAAGATTCGTAGGGGTCTTGGAAAACCATCTGCATTTTTCGCCGAAGTTGTTTCATTTGTTTTCCGGTAAGGTCAGTTATGTCCACACCTTTGAAAAAAATTCTCCCGCTTGTTGGATTGATCATTTTGACAACTAATCTGCCAGTTGTTGTCTTTCCGCTTCCGCTTTCTCCAACTAAACCAAAAACTTCTTTTGGCTTCACATTAAAGTTTATACCATCTACAGCTCTCACGAAGGACTCTTTTCTTGAAAGTAAAGTTTTAATGAAGCCCTTTCTAACAGGGAACCACTTCTTTAAGTCTGTAACTTCTATTATTTTGTCTTGAGACATTGTTATTCTTCTCTCCTTAAAGATTTTCGTATAAGTGGCATGCGACAAAGCGCTCTTTTCCTTTAATTCTTCTTAGGGATGGTTCTTGTTCGCGGCAAATACTTTTCGCGAACATGCACCTTGGATGGAATCTGCAACCTTTTGGGGGGTTTAAGAGGTTTGGTGGAGTCCCTGGAATTGAGCTGATTTGTGCTTTTGCTGATTTTATGTTTGGGAAAGCGTGGATTAAACCTTTAGTGTAGGGATGAAGCGGTTCTTCAAATAAATCTAAAACATCTGCATGCTCAACTATCTTGCCAGCATACATTATGGCAGCTTTATTGCAAGTGTCAGCTATTATAGATAGGTCATGTGTTATAAGCATCACAGATAGGTTTAGTTTCTTCCTCAGCTCTTCTATTACGCCAAGTACTTGAGCTTGAACAATAACATCGAGAGCTGTTCCAGGCTCATCAGCTATTAAAAGCTCCGGATTACATGCCAAAGCCATTGCTATAAGTCCACGCTGTCTCATGCCACCACTTAACTCGTGGGGATAACTTTTGATCCTTTTTCTTTCCATTCCAACCAGTTCTAATAGTTCTTCTGCTCTGTGCAAAGCTTCTTTTTTGCCAAGCTTTGGTTCATGTGTCCGAATAGCTTCTACAATCTGATCTCCAAGGCTGTAGAGTGGGTCAAGGGCGTTCATAGCTCCTTGGAAAACTAATGCTATTTTTTTCCACCTAATTTGTTTCATTTGTTTTTCAGGGATTTTGGCGATGTCAACGTCGTTTAAGAGAATTTTGCCATCGATTATTTTGCCTCTAGCGGGCAGAATTTTCATTATTGATAAGGCTACTGTGGTTTTGCCGCAGCCAGATTCTCCAGCTAATCCTAGGGCTTGTCCTTGTTTAACTTCTAAGCTAACACCGTCTACAGCCTTTACTGATCCTCTTTTCGTGAAATAGTATACTTTCAAGTTTTCAACATTTAAGAGAGACATTTTAGTATCTTTCCCTAAGTTTTGGGTTAAATATTTCGTCCAAGGCATATCCTATGAAAATGAATGCTATCGAAATTGCTGCTATGCACAAGCCAGGCGGGAGAACCCACCACCATCTCTGAACGCCTCCAGGTGCCCGCAAAGCATCATGGAGCATTCTTCCCCATGTCATTACTTCCGTTGGATATAAACCGAGGAAACTCAGATATGCCTCCGAATAAATGGCTGCAGGTGCTGAAGTTGCCAGTGTAACGTAAACTAGATTCATAACGTTTGGGGTTAAGACGCTAAAGATTATGTAAAATTTACTTCCGCCCAGAATTTTTGATGCGTCAACAAAAGGTCTTTCTTTAAGGCTTAGAACTTGAGATCTCACTATTCTAGCGAAACCCATCCATCCAAGGAAGGATATTGCTACAATTATAATCCATAATGATGGTCCAAGAACAGCCACTAATACTAAGAGTAATGGGAGTTCAGGTATCACCAAGAAAGCGTCAGTTATTCTCATCATAACCTCATCTAAGACTCCACCAAAATATCCCGAAAATAACCCTATAATTAGTCCTATGAACGTAGAGAAAAGCGCTCCAAGAAATCCAACTAGAAGGGAAATTCTTGTTCCATATATTAGCTGAGAGAATATGTCTCGTCCAAACCTATCGGTTCCAAGTAGACCGAAGGCTTCCCCATATAACTTCAGGTTGAGGTCGTCTATGTAAACTGTGACGTTCAATAGTTCTTTGCCAAAAAGAATTTCAACGCCAAAAGTATAATTTGTTGGTCTTGAAAACGTTTTTCTGTTTGGATCCAGAATGTCGGAATCTATGAGTTTAGGAAATGGCTTAAGTCCTGTTATACTTGGTTTAATCCATGTTCCAATTTCGTAAATGCCTCCACACTTTCTAAGGCCTTCTTGTGGAGACCATAAAACTGTTTTATTTCCGTCAAGTTGTTCAATGAAAACCGTGATGTTAAGGTTATACATTGTTATAGTAGTGTTTTCGGGAGCATCGACCTTAACAGAAATTGTTCCAGCCCATTTACTTGGCGGATTTCCGTAGGGATAAACAAACTCTTTACATAAAACGGCCTTTATTCCCTCTATTAGTGTAGTTTCAGAGCGATTTAAGTTTATAGCTACGCAGCCTGGACCAGTATCTGGGCTTCCTTCGTTATATGAGTATTCCAGTGAAATGCATTGGACTGTTGCATTTGTAATAAATTTCCATTGTTGTAGCGAAGCGTTTGTAGAAAATCCTGAGTCTTCAATGGGGTCTAGGTTTTCGCTGACGTTTTCGTAGCCTGGTATGTATTTTATCCAAGAAGGCATAGTGAGGGAGCTGGCTATAACTTTTTTTGGTATTTTTATGGGGTCATAAGGGGCAATTATTGGTGCTGCAAGGGCTATAAAAACAAATAAAGTTAGAATAGCGATACCTAAAACTCCCCTTTTATTTTGCATAACAATTTTTAATACTTTAATGAATCCTTTTAGGCGGAGCGCCACTTTTGTTTTATACCAGCTTGACACCGAATTTCACCCATATCTTATTCGCGGGTCAATAATTCCGTAAACTATGTCAACTAGGAAATTGGCGGCAATTACGCATAAACTTACAAGGTAAAAAATTGTTTGTAATGCTGGATAATCCCAACTTTCGATGGATTGCCAAATCCACATTCCCAATCCTGGATATTGAAAAACTGTTTCTGTCAGCATTGCTCCTGATAAGGTGAGACCAAAGGCTATTCCAACTTGTGTTATTATTGGCAATGAAGCGTTTTTTAATGCATGTTTAAAGAGTATTTTAGTGTCGCTAATTCCTTTCGCTTTTAAAGTGACTAAATAGTCCTCGCTTAAAACCTCCAGCATTGAAGCCCTTGTTAAAAGAACATATCCTCCACCGCTAAGGATAACTAATGCTAAAGCTGGCAAGAATAAATGGCGCAAGCGGACTGCAAGTTCTATCAGAAAATTATCAGGTTTACCATAGATAGCCCATTCTGGGGGAAATGAAAAGCCAGCTGGAAACCAATGTAGGGTATATGAAAAGATTAAAAGCAAAAGCATTCCCACCCAAAAGACGGGCAATCCTTGCGTAATTACTGAAAGACCAGAGATGAATGTGTCTAGGATTCCACCTCTTTTAAAAGCTGCTATAACTCCGAGGGCCAAACCAACTATAACTGCTATTATTTCCGCAGTAAGACATAATGTAAGAGTATTTTGAAGGCGTGAAGAAATCTCGAGAGATACGGCTTGTCCTGTACGGTAAGAGTAGCCAAACTGAAACGTTAAGAGGTTTTGAATGTATTTCAAGTATCTTATATGCAGGGGATCGAGCAGTCCGAAGCGTTCATATAATTGTTGAATTTGTTCTTGGCGTAGTTTCTTTCCACCAGCCATTATTTGTACGGGATTTCTAACCATAAAAATGAGGAAGTTAATCGTGATTACTACAAAAATCAAGATAATGGAGTAAACAGCCCTTTTAGCAATGTATGTCCGAAGCCCCATTCTCTTTCCTTCTCCATTAATTTCAGCAATCGTGTTTTTATCTTTTTTGTTAAAATAAGTTTTAACTAGATTTTCTTCTAAGTAGCAGAAGATATTTCCATAAAACTTAAATTAAGCTTAAAGACAAATTAATTTGGAGAGAGGAAAATGTATAAAAATTGTTATAGAAAAATGCTCTTAGCTTCGATGCTGGCAGTTTTACTCTTAAGCTTAACTCCGATTTCTATTCAAACTGACGGAGGAACAGTTGGAGGGTGGGGACCAAGAGTCGATTATCTGCAATTGATAATTTATCCAGGGTATGACCAAGAATATCAAGCGTTTAAAGATGGTCTCATCGATGTTATGGATTGGCCGCTAACTTATGAGAGTTGGTACGAATTGCAAGGTAATCCTGACTATGTCATAGAAAATCTAACAATGTGGGATAGCTACCCGCTTGACTTGAATTGTTTGAACTGGCCAACTAGCGATTACCGCTTTAGAAAAGCCATAGCTTATTTGGTTCCATACGAAGATTTTTACACAGATGTGTTGCATGCTTTTGCTGGAGAGTTAATGGATAGCATGGTTTGGTCAGAACCAGATTGGTCTGAATGGTATAACCCAAGTGCTCCAAAATATTGGTATGCTCCAGACATTGCAGTTCAAATACTCGAGAATGCTGGTTATAAAAACTGGGATGCTGATCCTTGGTTGGAATGGAAAGCTCCTAACGGAACAATCTTTGATTTGCCGCCACTGGAATTTTATGCAAGGGAGGATGATCCCCTTAGAGCTGCCTTGGGACAGATGCTGGCAACTGAATTAGAAGATATAGGTATTGATGTAAACTTGTATGTGGTGGATAAAGATACTTGTTGGGCTCACGCTTATTGCATGCCTTACGATTACCACATATACACAGAGGGACTAGGTCCCTACAATAATCTGTTATTCTTCTATGACTATTGGCACAGCCAATTCGCAGACCCCACAATAGATTGGGCATGGAACAACGTATTCTTTATGAACAGCACATACGACTATTGGATTACACGATACAAGTACGCATCAGACTTGGAAACATCAAAGTACGCCTTTAAAAAAGCCCTCGCAGTTATGATGGATCAAGTGCCCCTAATTCCAGTATACCACGCTGCTGGAGCATCAGCCTACAGAGCCAAATACGGACACCATGTAGGAGAAGAAACCTATTGGGACATGCTGTGGAATGGCTTTCCTAACGTGAAATTCGCTCTTGTCACAGCTGGCGTTTCTGACTGGTGGACTTTCTTGAATGCACACCCAGACGATGTGGAAAGAGGTGGTGTTCTAAGATTCGGAATGCTTTCAGAACTTGACCACATAAACCCAATCACGCAATATTCAACATGGGATATGTTCCTCGCAACTGCACTTTACGGCACATTAATTATAAGGAATCCATTTACAGGAGAATACATTCCATGGTTTGCAAGGAACTGGACGATAGGAACATGGGACAATGAAGGAGAAACCGCTACGAAAATAACATTCAACCTCTTTGAAAACCTTAAGTGGTCCGACGGCAATCCGTTAACTTCAGAAGATGTAGCATTCACCATGAAATACATGTATGACACTGGACAAACCTTCTATCCATATGTTGAGATGATTGACGACATAGATACTGACACACCACACATAGAAACACCTGATCCCTACACCATAACCATCTACTTTAGCGTTGAGTCCATATGGTTCCTTGAAATGGTAGGGTTCGTCCCAATAGTGCCAAAGCACGTATGGGAAAGCATACCACCAGACCAAGTCGAAGAATTAGGAGAATATGTAACAACAGGCAACCTAACAGGTTCAGGACCATACGTGATTGCAGGACATGAACCAAACCAGTGGTGGCTTTTAAGAGCAAACCCATACTTCTTCAGATACTCACCCTTCCACGATATATCTGAAAGAGAAATCCAACCCAAAAAAACAATCATCGGTCAAGGATACAAAATGAATATAACAGTTACTGTCACAAACATAGGAGACTTTTACGAAACAACAACCATAACACTTTACGCTAACACAACTCCAATCGGCAACACAAACCTCAACCTTGAAAGCCTCGCATCACAAACTATAACCTTCACGTGGGACACCAGCGGCTATGCAAAAGGCAACTACACCATTTGGGCTTATGTTGAACCTGTTCCAGGTGAAACATACACACAAGACAACACATTATCATACGATATGGTTCTCGTCACTGTTCCAGGCGACATTAACGGCGACAGAAAAGTTGACGTAAAAGACTTGGTACTAGACGTAAAAGCCTACGGTTCATATCCAAGTCATCTTAGATGGAACCCTAATGCAGACATAAACTCTGATAACAAAGTCGACGTCAAAGATCTGGTCCTACTAATTAAAAACTACGGACAATACTGGTAAGACTCACCAACAGAACAGACATAAAAGACTTGATATTGTTGGCTAAAAACTTTGAAAAAGCAGCTAATCACCAATAATCTTTAACTCCCCCCTTTTTCAAACATCCTTTGAGACTTGTTTTGTTATTTTTGATTTAGCACCATTCTGCAGAATAGAAGCACATTTTGTAACACGAAAGGACGAATTGGCTATATAGGAAAAGAAAGTAGAATATTTCAGTGGGTCGATTATTAAATCTACTATTATATTGTCTGTTTTCATATACTTATATGCAAATTTACCTTTTAAAATAATAAAACGGCCTTTAGAAAATAGTTCCAGTAAATATTTGCAAGCTACTTGGTAACGTTCTCCTCCACATGTTTAGGTTTAAATTAATATAAAGAAACATTAGCATACTTGGTAAGCACTAATAACTGAAATTGTAATAGATTTTAAAATAAATTAAAAAGTTAGAATTTAGAAAACTATCATGTAAATAGCAATGCCGACAGGTTTAAAGCATATGTACAAAGAGGTCGATTGGAATCATGTTCTATACATCAGGTCAGTATCCACCTCATGCACAGACAAACAACCTCAACACTACTCCAACACTTAATCATAGACAAAACATAGAATATGTCAATAAAATTCTTGATGAACAAACAAATAAATCTGACCAAAGTGGTCAATCTAACCATGACCAAAAACTCTTTAATAATGGCTCCATTAATGAAAATATGCGGGCCGGTAATCTAGCTCGGTTACATCGGTCTTTTTTGGCGAATTCTCCCGCAAACTCTCTCTTTTTATGTTCTGTTATTAAGGTGCCGTTCGTGATTTGCCCATGTAAGTGCTTACGTCCCCTAAGTTATTTGTGAAGTCA
>JARYMR010000064.1 GCA_029907045.1 Candidatus Bathyarchaeota archaeon | reverse complement strand
GAGAATGGACATTTTCGAGGATGAGTTTATAAAAAACTTTAAGGTTCGAGTGGTTATTGGCAAGGGTGGAATGGGTAAGAAAACAACTGATGCCATGGCAAAATACGGCGCTGTTTATGGAGCCTTCACTGGAGGAGCGGCAATATTGGCTGCAAAAGCCATCAAAAACGTAAAGAATGTTGAATGGCTTGATTTGGGCACACCTGAAGCCCTTTGGATTTTTGAGGTGGAGGATTTTGGTCCTTTGGCTGTTGCCATAGACTCGCATGGAAACAATCTATTCTTAGAGGTAGCTAAAAAAGTTGAGGAGAACAAGCAGAAGATTTATCAGAAGCTTGGCTTAGCGCAATAGTTTCACCTATTATTTTTTGTATTTTTGTTTTTGATTTTTGATAGCTAGTTCAGATTCTGTTTAATATATCGGAAGATTTAATATTCAATCCCACATCACTAAAAACGAGGCAAAATCATGTTCAAAACCTTCAGAGAAAAAATAGCCCTTTCCGGAATCACAGTCCTCATGGTAGGCGTAGCTCTTCTAGTATTCACTTTCATAAGCGCTTATGGATTCCTAACCCAAAGCCTATCAATAATGGCTTCTGAAAACTTGGTGAAAACTTTTGGCGAAGCCTTGGCTCCCCTGATTGCTACATGCATTCGTATAATGTATCTTGGCGTTATGGGCTGGGTTGGCTCGCTTTTGACCATAAGGGGTGTTACAATAATAGCTCATGCACCACAAGTCACGCCAACAGTTTCACAAAAAGAAGCCCTGCCAGAACTGAAGCCACAACCACAACCTCAACTGCAGAAGGCGAAGGCTGAAAAACCAAAGGCTGAAAAGCCCAAAGAAGAGGTTAAGCCTCAAGAGCCAGAAATGGTTGTTATACCGCCAGAACAAATTTCACAGCCACCACCAGAGCCGAAACAACCTCAGCAAAACAGTTCTCCCCAACAGTAATCCAATACTAAATTTAACATGCCCGGAAAAGGAGCAATATGCAAATACCGATTCGAATGATAGGAATAACTACAACGTTTTTCTGGATTTTCTTAATTGCCTTTTTCGTTTCTGCAGTCTATTCAGTTAAAGATTTGCGTTTGGATTTTGGCGAGCCGCAAATGAACGTAACAGCAGATAATAAAATACTTCTCTCTCTTCCTTTGACAATTGCAAACAAAGGTTTCTACAGCCTCCGTTATTTTAACTTAACAACCCAAATTTCGAGCGCAGAAAACTTCATTGCCGCAAGAGGGAATACTTTCATACCAATAATAAATAAGGATGAAGAGGCAACCGTAACGCATAACGTTACCCTTGACCTTAATGCGCTTCTGCTGCATAAGGAGAATTTCTTGTTTAATGATACTGAATTAGAAATTTTTGAGATGGTTGGCATGGTAATTGCTGATTTAATTCCAATTCAAGCCGCAACAAACTATTCCATGCCATGGGGTGCACCCCTATATAATTTTGCTTTAGAACAACCACAGTATATAGCGGCTAACTCAACGCATTTTCTAATCCGTTTACCCATAAGCTTTGAAAATCACGCATTCTTTGATGTAACTGGAAATCTAAAAATAAAAATGTTTAACAACGCCAGCAGCTTATTAGGCGAAGAACAAATTTCCATAAACGTCCCACAACAATATTTCTACAATGGATTCGTTGAATTTTACGTTTCAAGGAACCAGGCGACTGATGATGGATACTTTAACGTTTCCATCTTGACCACTCTTTTCAATTATGAAAATTTGGTGATTCCCTATGGCAGATAACAAAACCAAGCTTAGGCAAATAACATTCAAAGCCTTAAAGGCGACGGTGAAGGGAATTCTCTTTTATGCAGCATACCTTCTATTATGGATGTTTCTAGCTCCACTTTCAGAACTGATTCCTGGCTTTCATCAGATAATTGAAACTTTTGTGGTGATATACATTATTTTGATGATTGTTGGAGACCTCACCTCCGGAACAATTTTTAAGCACTTTTTTGATGCTGCCAAGGCTTTGTTTGTTATATGTTATCTAATTCTCTCTTTGAAAGGCGGAATATTCGGCGTTACCTATCAAAATTTGAGTTTGACTGTTGACCTTCGCCCATTAATTGCAATTGTCACGCTAATAAGCTTGTTTGGGTTTGCAAAATCAATACTTCAAGCCATAAACTTCCTAAATGATAAGGCGGAAAGGTTACAAATCTAAAGTTTTCGCGTCATAACATAAGCGTCTTCACCGTCAGAGTAGTATCCGTGGATTGTGCGGGTTATTTCAAAACCCAACTTCTTATAAAGTTCAATAGCTGGAGTGTTGGTCACTCTGACCTCTAAAAAGCATTGTTTCGCATTGTATATGCGCATGTTCTCCAAGGCTTGGGTAACTAAGGCTTTCCCTATTCCTTTGCGCCTATACTGGTGTAGAACAGCTACTGAAACGATATGTCCTTTTTTCAGTAATCCGCTGAAACCGAAGTTTGATAAGCCAAGTTCAATACGGCACATTATGTAACCCACAACCTCGCCGTTTTCCTCTGCCACAATGAATGTTTCTGGGAATCTTTGGTGAAGTTCTATGAAAAAGTAATCTGTATAGTTTTCTGGCAAGCAAACCCGGTTTATGTGCATTACAGTTTGTAAGTCGTTCATGGTGAATTTTCGCAGTTTGAATGTCTGCTGCAAGTTTTTCTTCTCCATACGTTTAATGCATAAATTTCATGATGAGATTTAACTTTTTTGAGCTTTACTCTTCAGTTGTTTTGACCTCTGGCAATGTGAAGTTTCCATATGGCATCGCCCAAACCCTTGCATTTTTCCCAATAATGTTGAAAGCTTCGTTTAACGCATCGTTTACAGCTCTTGCTGTTTTCAACTTGAAGATGTTTGTAACATAATAGTCTGGCATTGTTGAAACCAAAATTATCTGAACTTTTTGCAAAGCCTTCAACAAATAATAGGCTTTATGTCCACCCAAAACAAAATTGTTCTTAATCTCCCTTTCAATTGCTCTCAAATCCTTAAACTTAACCATCCAATCATAAAAAACTTGGCTCCCGTGACCTTCAGGGCACTCAGCCACCAAAATTATCATGCCGCCGCGTTTAACAACCTCAAGGGCGCTGTCAATACCCTTATAGGCTTGGAAAAGGTTTATGTCAACTGGATGCCCACCGGGGCTAACCACAACTATGTCTGCTTTGCGGTCTACTGGTATGCGATACATTTCATCCACAACTTTAACGCCTTCGTAAAAGGCTTGTTCCAAATTGCCCGCAAAAGCCTTCACTATTTCCTTTTTACTGTTCATCACAACGTTTAAAATGAAATCTACTTTAGCTAGTTTTGCTGCTTCAACCATGTCCTCGTGAACTGGATTTCCATTTAAAACTCCAGTTTTTGCATTTGGATGCAAAAGCATGACATGATTGTGCTTTATTGTTTCTTCTCCTGAAACTGCTGGCAAAACGCTTTTTCTTCCTCCGCCATAACCCGCATAATAATGAAAACAAACATCCCCTGTCAGAATTTTCACATCAGCCTCCGCGAAAATACGGTTCAAATAAACCTTTGTTCCATACTTCTGCGTTGTGCCAACATAGACAAGATCTTGAGCTTTAGAGTCGTGACTTACAGTTTTTACACGATTAAGAACAGCTTCGCCTAAAAGGCCAATGGCTTCTTCCCTGGTAACAGCTCTGTGTCCTCCACAGCCAAAAATTATTGTTATGTTTTCGTCTTTAACGCCAGCCGCATTCAACTCATCCAACAATGGCGGAACCATTAGGTGGCTTGGTGCTGGTCTAGTTGCATCATCAACAACAATTGCCACCTTACTTCCTGGCTTAACGATTTCGCTTAACCTTTTAGAGCTTATAGGCTCTTTCAAAGCCCTTTCAATTTCCGCTTTAGCGTCTGGCACGCCTGACTTTTCCTTCGGATCGATTGTGCCTAAAAAGTTTCTTGTTGGAATTCTTGCGCATACTTCCGTTTTTCCATATGGAAGCCAAACATCAACCATTAGGCATCACTTTTAAGTATGAAAACACGTGAGCAGCAACTATTAAGCCTTACCAAAACTGAATCCATCAATTTGCTTTTTGCATAAGCTAAACCTTATATGGGCTGTTTCGCTGTTTCACTGTTTCATGGAAACGCAAAGGGAAGTTAATGAGATTACGGGAAATCCTTAGGCGGGAATTCTATTTCATAACTGGCAACTATCAAGTTCTAGTAATAAGCTGGATAATAATGGACCTTGCCATGGAAATGCCGGTTCCAAACTTTCAACTTTATGTTCAAGATGTTTTGGGAGGAAAAGATTTTCCATTGGCATTAGGCATAATAGGGCTTGCCAACTGGGTTGTAATGGCAATTGTAGCCTTTCCAGGCGGTTACCTTGCAGATAAGTATGGAAGACGCAAGCTTATCACAACAATGACTTTTGTGATGGCTTTGTCAAACTTATTTTTTGCTTTTGCGCCTTCTTGGCATTTCATTCTTATAGGAACTATAGTCCACAGCCTATGCCTCATCTATCAACCAGCATTATTCGCAATGGTTCAAGATTCACTTCCTCCAGAACGAAGAGGGATGGGCTCCTCAATAATACAGCTCATCCATGGAACATTTAACACTCCAGGTCCAGCCATTGCAGGTCTCCTATTACTTGCTTTTGGTTTAGAAATGAGCATGCGAATCATTTACGTAATTGTAACAATTCTTTATGCCATTGCAGCCCTTTGGCGAATCAAATTAAAGGAAACGTTAACAAACGGTGAGCCTATTCGATTTAGATATTTCATTTCCTCCTATCCAAGGGCTGTGAAAGAAAGCGTTAACGTTTGGAAAATTGTGCCGCCTTCTATGTTGTGGCTTTTCATTGTTCAAACCATGGTAATGTTTGGGATGTCGCTTACCCATGTGATGAACGCCATTTATGCAACGGAAACTTTAGGTATTCCTAAAGAGCAATGATGGCTCACCTTCATTCCATTGTTATTAACCATGGTTGTTACTTCAATTCCAATAGGCAAAATGGTTGACACGGTAGGAAGAAAAATTCCATTAATTCTAGGCTTGATAATTTTCGGCATTGCCACCCTAATCTTTGTTTCTGGCAACCTCCTAACAGTTATGATTTCTATGTCACTATTCGCCATAGGTCAATTGCTTGTCATGGCTGCAGCCATGGCGCTTTCAACAGACTTTGTAAATCCACAAAACAGAGGAAAAGTAGTTGGGTTCAGAAATTTTGTCGGCTACATTTTTAATGGTATTGGAATGTTACTGGGCAATTATCTATACATAAACTTCTTTCCACAACTGCCCTTCTATCTCACCCTCGGATTAAGCATCATAGGAATTTTCATAGTCTTATTTCTTGTTAAAGAATCTCAACCAAATTTGCATGGAGAAGCACAAGCTCTTTAAAACTAAGGCGCATAATTAATTAGTTGGAGGAATTTGCATGGCTATTGAAAAGACTCCTGCAAAAAATGAAATATTATTTGCGTGGTTTAATCGTTATGCTGGAGTAACCATCAAAACTCCATCAAAAACCCTCATAATAGACCCCGTAGAAGTTAAATCCCGCACTTTCAAAAGTGTAGATGCAATTTTAATCAGCCACGAACACTACGACCATCTAGACCAATCCCTAATCTCAGAAATCCACAAAAACACTTTATGTGTGGTTGTGGCTGACCCCACATCCGCAAAAAGATTGAGAAATGTTGTTGCTCCTGAAAAGCTGCATGAAATTCAGTCCGGTTTGGAAGTAAAACTTGGCGGAGTTTCAATAAAGGGTGAAAAATGTAATCATCCACCGGCAGCCACGCCTGTCTCCTTCATAATCACAAGCGAGGATGGAGTGAAAATCTTTCACACAGCAGACAGCCTACCATTCCCAGAAATGGCATCCATAGGCGAAAAAGAAAAGTTTGATGTTGTCTTCTGCACCGTTGGAATTGCTCCTGGGAGTTCTCCAGAAACAGGCGCTGAAATTGCAAGGTTAACAAAGCCCAAGGTTGCTGTTCCCTATCATACTGGTTCAGCGACAGACCAAAAGAAGTTCGCTGAAATTTTGAAGAGGGAAATGCCAAAAATCACATGTTTGGTTCCAGAAGTTGGAAAAATATACCAGATTTCTAAACGGACGTGAAATGTTGCCCATGGAAGAAAGCAAAGCGGTTAAGATTGAAATCTGCAAAATATTAAAAAAGATAGACGCCCTTCAATTTGGAGCTTTCAAGCTTACAAGCGGAAAAATAAGTCCCTACTACATAGACTTAAGGGTTATACCAAGCTTCCCAGACGCCTTCCATAGAGTCTGCGATTTTTATGTAAGCTTTATAAAAGCGGAAATTGGAGCAGAAAACTTTGACAGAATAGCTGGAATTCCCATTGCTGGTATACCCTTTGCTTCCTTAGTTGCCTATCATTTAAGGAAACCCTTCCTTTACATCCGCAAAGACATTCGTCTTCATGGAAGGCAAAGGAGAATAGAGGGAATAATTGCGCCCGGAGACAGCACCCTATTAATTGACGACTTAATCACGACTGGATTATCTCTTAAAAGGGCAGCCAAAGCCATAAGAAGCGAGGGTGGAGTGGTTAGTGATGCTGTTGTGCTTTTAGACAGAGAAGAAGGCGGAAAAGAAAAACTTGAAAAAAACGGGATAAAAGTTCATGCTTTGCTTAAAGTTAGCGAGATAGCAAGTAGGCTATTTGAAATTGGGGCGATAGATGAGGAACAATTGAAAACTATTTTGAAGCAAATTAAAAAGGGATAAAAGTGTTAGCGTGTACGGCTAAAGGCTTACTCGTAAAATATAAGTTCCTGTTCTTCCAATATCTTGTGAAGTTTATGGACTGCGTCGTAAACGTCTTGTTCCCTTTTGGCTCCAGTGCAGACAAGCTTTCCACTTGCAAATAATAGTATAACCACCTTTGGCTCATCCATTCTATAAATCAAACCTGGAAACTGTTCTGGCTCATACATTGTTTTCCCAAGGGTGGAAGCTGATTTTTCTAAATCTATCATTCCACCTAAGCCTGCAGAAGCTACAATGTTTTGTATTTTTAGTTCCGGCTTGCTAATGATTATTATTCCACCTTTTTTTAACTCTTTAATAACCTTCATGACGGCTCTTCGTGCTTCTTTCTCTGATTTGGCGCCGGTGCAAACCATTTTTCCAGAATTAAAAATCAAAGTGGCTGTCTTCGGTCTCTTAAGCCTAAAGACAAGTCCTGGAAACTGTTCTGGACGGTATTCTACGCCTGGATAACCCTTAACAACAGCGTTCAAGTCAACTTTCTGGTTCAATGTTGCAGAAGCAACAACATTTTCGATATTTATTATGGCTTTAACTTTTGGCATAAACATCACTTCTCATATTGGATGCTTAAATACCTTTATAAAGCCTTAGGTTTCAAAAGCTTTTCCACACCATAATAATTGAAAAAGGCATATTCTTAAATGCTCTTTTGTTCTCGTTTAAGCTTCAATTTTCCCTTTTTTCTTAAAATCTTTATTAAATTCCAAGCATCCAACACTACAAGAAGGATTATTGCAGCCTGACTCCAGGAAAAGGTTGGAACACTAGTTCGCAACCCCTCATTTAAACGACAATCAATCGTATATGTAAGGAAACCCTGAGACAAAAAGGTTTCAAGCGAATATGTTTCATGGAAGTTAACATCAGAAAACATCCCATAAATTGTAACATACATGCCTCGACCATTTGAACCAGCGCCCGGATTCCAGAAAGTAAAAGTTCCCCAAAGACCAAAAATGATGAGCCCTATAAGAAAAATGTTTAGAATTATAAGGAAAATCATTTTAAGCGATATTTTTCCAAAAATTAGCTTCTCTTCGCTTTCCTTCTTTTCTTCGCTGGTTTCAGAAGGGAAAAAGAGAAAAATAACAATTAAAATTAGAATGAAAAATATAAAAAGGTAAACGTTTTGTTGCGAATGCAATAGTAAGGCGAAATTACCTATCCAAGGAATTCTCATCACAACCCTTCCGACAATTGCGCTTCCATTAATTTTTTCGGGATCAGGACTTGTGTTGTTATCTCCTTTTGTTGTGAACAAGTAACCACCGGTGCTGTTTATTCTTTCAATTGCTCTATGGACCACAAGCTCATTGTTTGATTTTTTGAAGACGATAATGTCGCCCGTCATTGGAGCTGCGTTTATTTCTTCGGGGGAGGCTCCTTGAACTATTATGAGGTCGCCTAC
>JARYMR010000063.1 GCA_029907045.1 Candidatus Bathyarchaeota archaeon | reverse complement strand
TCCGTTATTGGCGGTTTCAAGCGCCTTCATTTTTGCAGCTCAAATGATAAACTTTCCAATAGCCTATGGAACAAGCGGTCATTTAGTAGGTAGCACGTTCCTCTCAATATTGTTGGGGCCTTATGCTGCAATCCTAAGCATGACCATCGTCTTATTAATGCAAGCCATATTTTTTGCAGATGGTGGCTTATTCACCTTCGGCGCTAATGTCTTCAACATGGCAATTATAGGCGGATTAAGCTTCTTCCTAATAAAATTCTTCACAAAAGACCTTAAAAGAAGAAGATGGCTTTTTCCAAGCGTTTTCATAGTTTCTTGGCTTTCTGTTGTTTTGGGCGCTTTGGCTTGTGGTTTGGAAATTGGTTTTTCTCCAATTTTTTCTGAGGCTGGAGGAATCGCAGTAACTGTTCCAGCAATGCTTTTTTGGCATGCGCTTATTGGTTTGGGCGAAGCAGCGATAACAACTACGCTTATACCTCAACTTAAAAGGCTTCAGCCTCAAGTCCTTGGCGGATTAACAATTCTTAAGGGGAGAGAGGGTGAAGGGATACTTTAAAGCACTAATATTAATATTGCTTTTTCTTGCAGTTCTAATTCCTTTTGCCTCAGAATTTCCAGACGGGCTGGAAAAGGTGGCTGAAACCTTTGGAATAGAAGAGAACACGCCATTATGGACGGGTTTAATGCCAGACTATCAATTGCCAATAATAGACACGCCCTACATTTCAACTCTAGCCGCTGGCATTTTCGGAATTTTCCTAGTCTTCTGCGCTACGTTTATCCTTGGGACGGCAATGAGCAAGCCAAAAGGCGAAAGCAAATGAAAAGCAACACCTACTTCACAACAGTCGACATCGCTTTAATAAGCGTTTTCTGCGCCTTATGGGTTATCCTCAACCTAACATTGGGGCGTTTAGGTTTCACATGGTTTGGGCTTCCAATATTTTGTGATGTTTCCGTCTTCTTAACGCTCCTACTTGTCACATGGGCAACAAGCAAGTTTGGAACAGCATCTATAGTTGGCGTTATAGGAGCCACAGTAGCTTTGCTAATAACGGCTTCATGGCACAACATTGGTTTTGCTTTATCCGCCATACTTTTCGACATATTAATGTCAGTGAATAAACACAAAATCCAATTGAAAGCCTACAACCTAATTACAGTAGCCCTAGTAACAATTATTTCTGCATATTTTGCTGGAGTAATCATTGGAACAGTTTTTATGAGTAGGTCGGTAGATTGGGCTTTAACTTTTTGGGGTGGATGGCACTTGATAGGCGGAATACTCGGTATAATAGTCACGTTTCCAATTATTGGTGTTTTGGAGAAGGCAAATGTGAAGAGCAAATGTGAAGGTGAAGGGTGCTTGACGAAAAACTTAAACTGGCTGTAAAAGAGGCTGAAAAATTTCATGGACATTTGGGTCCATTCCTTGTTTTAGGTGTTAGAATGGGAGAAACCGCCAAGAAAATTTTGAAAACAGCCAATTTACAAGTAGTAGCTAAACTTCCACTTTCAACGCCCTTCTCATGCGTGCTAGACGGAATCCAAGTTGCAACCCAATGCACTATTGGAAATCAAAAGTTAAAAATCGAAAATTCATCAAAAGAAATCTCTGCAGATTTCCAATGCGTAAAAACTCACAAAAAATTAACCATCGCCATTAACTCAAAAATAACAGAAGCTTTAACAAAAAAGTTTTCAGAAGGCGCATCCAATGAAGAACTTGCCTGGGAAATTGCCCGAACCTCTGAGGACCAACTTTTCATTGTGAAAAAGCAATAATACTTTGATGACTCATAATTATCGATTGCCATGGAAAAACAGGATTTAACCATAGCAAAAAAGCGCTTATCAGCCGAAAAAGGTTTAACACTTGCTATAGCAAAAAATGGAGAAATAATTTTTGGAACCGCATCCCGTGGAATTTCAGGCTTTTTAGAAGCTGTGGAAAAACTCGGAGACAAGCTTAACGGAGCCTCTGTAGCTGACAAAGTTGTGGGAAAAGCCATAGCATTGTTATGCGTTTACAAAAGCGTTAAAATGGTTTATGCCGCAACCCTAAGCAAAGAGGCGAAAGCGTTTTTTGAAAAACATAAGATTTATCATGAATGGGATGAGCTTGCTGAAAACATTCTTGACTTTAAAAAGGCTGGAATATGCCCCTTCGAAAAATTGGCAGCAAAAATTTCAAACCCAAACGAAGCTTACAAAAGGCTTAAGGCTTTACAGATTTCTTTGAATAGTGAAGGATGAAAAGGGAACATGAGCGGAGAACACGAACAGTTTATATCTGGGGAAGATGAAGAACTGAAACATATCAGAGAAAAGAAAATCAGAGAATTAAAGGAGAAAAGAAATAAAATGTCATCGGAACCAGTCCGCGTAACAGATTCAAATTTTAACAAGATAGTAAACCAGCATCATTTAGCTTTGATTGATTTTTGGGCGCCCTGGTGTGGTCCATGCTTGGCTTTAGGTCCAACAATTGAAGAGTTGGCTGAGGAGTATTTTGGGAAAATTTTTGTTGGAAAACTTAACGTTGACGAAAACCCAAAAACTGCGGAGAAATTCAAAATTTTCAGCATACCCACCTTAATAATAATGAAAGATGGAAAAGAAGCAGACAGAATTGTTGGGCTTGTTCCAAAAAAGCATATTGAAGCCGTCTTAAAGAAACATTTAGGATAGGAACCTTATGGAAATCCCACAACGCCGAATAATAGGAGCGCTCCTACTTCTTTTAGGCGTATCCTTCTTGGCTGTTGGCATATACACTGGACAATTAAACAATATATTAGAGATGTTGAAAAAAGCAGTTATTACACCGTGAAAACTATTAAATCCAATCCCACATAAACTCATCAATAATTTAGAGGAATAAAATGAGCCAGAAAATTGAAAGCAAAGACGCAGAAAGAGATGCGCTTTTGGAAGCAGCAAAACTCATGCTTGTAGCCGCAAGAACAGCTCCAAAAACTGGGGGAATAGACGACATTTTAACATTAATCGTTTATGGCAAAGAGAAAGATGCCATCGCCGACGGAATGGAGAAAATTGGCGAAGAAAGAAAGATTGAAGGTTTTAAGCGTGACGCAAAAAATGTTAGGGATTCAGAAGCCGTAATCCTAATAGGCGTTAGGGGAAACAAAAATTTCGGATTAAACTGTGGCGCCTGCGGCTATAAGAGCTGTAAGGAATTTGAAGAAAAGGAGAAAAGGCTTGGAATAGACTTCAAGGGTCCGACATGTGTTTTCAAAGCCTTAGACCTTGGAATAGCCCTAGGTTCAGCCGTGAAAATCGCCAGTATCTTAAATGTAGACAACCGCATAATGTATCGTGTTGGCACAGCTGCAATGAAGCTTGGGCTTCTGCCAGAAGCAACAATTATAATGGGAATTCCCATATCAGCTAAAGGAAAAAGCATCTACTTCGACCGCAAATAATTGCCTTTACCCTTGACTCTTCATTTTTTCATACATTTTCTCCAATGTCCAGCGGATGCTTGACTTAAGCTCCCTCAAACGGTCTTGATCCACATGCTCAATGACTATTTCACGAATAGTATCGCCTTCTCTAACAATATTGTAAGAAAAAACCCTTTCAGGTGGTAGTTGTCCCGTTCTGGATAATTCATTGTCTTTTTCCTGCATTTTCGAAAAAATCCTTTCCACAAGAAAAGGCGTGAAAGGCGGCGTGTTCACATTGAAGTTTTTGCCTTCTACGGGCACAACACGCACCATGTCTCCGCTTGTGTAAAGGTTTGCGAGGAGCTCGCCATCTGCAGTCTTTAAGGGCGTAACACTCTCATATTCGATTAGAGGTACTTTTTCAACTGGAACTTCTTCCTTTGGCGGTAAAGCCTCCACTTCGGCTGGCGCTTTGGGAAGTTCTGCCCGTTTAAACCCTTTTTCGAGCAGTATGGAGTTCACTGCCTCAAGCATTGTTTGCAATTCTTTAAGTTCAGACTCTAAATCTTCAACCCTTTTTTCAAGTTTTTTCTTAAAAGCCACAAGCCTCTTTATTTTTTCAGCGTCTTGAGACATTTCGCCCACAATAATACATGTGCTGTTTTCCTTTATCAAACCTTTCAATTTTATTGTTAAGCCATCTTCTCAACTGAGCATCTTTCTGGAGTAAACTCCATGCTAAAAATTGGTTTAAGTTCAACCTTTAACTCATTTTTTAGAAAACTCTCAAATTCTTGGAAAACAGAACTGTCCGTATTGTTAAGTTTTCTGCACAAGTTTTTTCCTTCCAGTAAGGGACTTAAATCGTAGAGGGCTATTCTTTTGGCGAATTCTGGATTTTCAAAAATCGCTTTCATAAGGGTCTCTGAGGGTGTTTCAGAGAAAAGCCAAGCTGTATAATAGGCTTCAACAACCCGATAGGACAAGCCTTCCCTGACAACGCATCTCCTATGAGAAACTATATTCTTAAAGGAAGATGGGTGAACATCCCTAGTCCATAGGAAATTGTGATATTTATCGTCAACCTCCACCCAATCCTCAGTTTCAGAAGTTTTCCAACCATGAAACTTGCAGAAATCCTTAAACTTTCTCATTATTTCCCAAACTCTAGGCATCTTCATCTTCTCATCACAAACCTCTCTGATAGAATCTTCTAGAACAATATTCTATTGCACACACATAAATTTAAACTTGTTTGTCAATTTATCTGTAAAAGTGTAGGACAAAACATTTATGAATTAAAACTTTGTAGATAAAATGGCTGATTACCTACAAGTTTACGAAAGAATCGGAGTAAAATTCTGGAGGAAAACCAAGAGAAAATCTACATTTTTCCGACAAAAAACAATAAATTCAAAAACAACACATTAAGAAGCGAGAGGCAGAAGCGCCCTTTGAAATTCAAAAACAACACATTAGCATTAGATAATACAGACTTAAAAATTCTGGAGGTTTTGCAAGAAGACGCAAGACAAACTTACACAGCCATAGGAAAACGCTTAGGCATAGCCCACTCCACAGTTTATGACAGAATAAAAAGGATGGAGCAACACGGAATAATAAAAAAGTATACAACTATGATAGATGCTGAAAAAACTGGAGCAAAAAACATCACAGCCATAATGACCATTTACACAGACCCAAAAGAAAGCGAAAAAGTTGCAGAAAAACTATGCATGGCACCCCAAGTCTTAGAAGTTTACACATCCATATCAGAAGAACTCCAAATAATAGCAAAAGTCATAGCTGAAAACCAAGAAAGCCTTCACACGTTCATCGCTAACTCTATTGCGCCACTCCACGGAGTCTTAAGAATCCGCACATCTATAATAACGAAAAAGTTTAAGGAAACCCAATTTTCAATAGCCAATGACCCAAAAAAGTTAACACTTATAAAGGAAACACATAGAATAAAGGAAGAGAAATAAAATGAACATAGAAAACGCTTCAAAAATTTTAAGAACGGTACCCCGAGAAAAAGCATTCTACTTCTTCACCTCAATAGGAAACTATACAGGCGAAAGCGCCGCATCCCTAAAAGAATTCATGGAAAAAATAAACGAAGTAAACATAAAATCCTTAGAGTTCCACCTTTGCCGCGGAGACTTTGAAAAATGGGTAAACGAAGTCTTACAAGATGAAGAGTTAGCCGCAGAATTCAGAAAAATACAAAAAGCTAATTTAACTGGTGAAGCCCTCCGCAGCCAACTACACGCCACAGTTTCAAGAAGAATGAAAAATTTGATAAGCCAAACTAGTTCAAGCAAGACCTAAAATTTTGGTTACCTTTCAATTTTCCTTAAAATTATTGTTGACGAAAGCATCATACTACTTGAAACAGAGTTTTTATAATTTGGAATATGATAGTTTTCAACTTCCGAACTATGCGGGTAATAATCCAAGCTGCTTAATCCATAAGGAGGGATGGATTTAACAGCTTGATAGATGGTGCGATTGTCTTCTATTAAATATTTAAGCAGAAGCGAAACTGCATTATCATTATCGACTTTTTCAATCCATCCATCCCAACTTATAAACGCTTTCACACCTTTATTATTTACGAAAGTCTCTGCAGTTTTAGTATAATCTGGGTTTAAGCCATTACAGCTCATAAAAACAATAACTGTATCTTCAAACCTTCCACTCATACATTGTTCAACAAATTTTGGAGTAATTCCAAAATAGTACTCTCCCGAGATGTTACAGATAGTGACTTGCCCATTTTCTAAGTAGCCTTGATATTTTTGGGGCGCGGATCTCTCAGAACTTGATATGGCAATAAAATGCTCTTCTTGGTCTAAGGCTGAGTGCGCTCTCCAAACTATAAATTTATAGTTTAAAGAAGCGAGATCTTTGTAATTCTCTATCGTAGCATTATCCGAATAATAGTCAACTTTTGAAAACCGCTTATACAACAATGTTTTTGCATTTTCTACAAAAGTCTCATTTACATGACGCGTGATATTGGTTAAATAAGAGCTACTTAGTTGATCTATTATGGCGGCTTTTGGCTCACTTGGTTGGTTAGGATAAAATATGAAGAAAAGCGCTATAACCGATATGACTATTATTATAGATGCAATACTTGCATAAATTAGCCTTTTATCATAGACAAACCTTTTCGGTTCTTCCTTTTTTCTTTTAGCTTTCATAGCAAGAGCTCCCCTAACTAGTTTTATTGTTAAAAAGGAAATTGAGGGTGATGGTTATTTTCTTTTGCGTTTTGTTAGACTTAATATTGCTCCAAATAGGACGATTAATGCTGCGTAGATGGTTGCTTGGAACGTTAACGGAGAAGTTTCTTTGGCTAAAGAGATTGCATACCCACCAACTGGAATAGAGGAAACTTCTATTCTTGCAGTTCCAGACTTGGCTGTATTATTGTTGGCATCTGTAACATTCAAATACACATAATATACGCCTGTTGCTGTGGGCGTGAAAGCCCAACTGTTTGAGGTTGCGCCTGAAACTGGATTGTCATTTAAGTACCATTGATACTTGTATGGCGTTGTCCCGCCCGTAACCGATGATGTGAATTGCACTGATTGTCCAAGAATTATAGAAGTGGACATGGGACTTATAGCAACTGACAGCGGAGGAGGTGGAGCTGCTGTAAAGAAGGCTTTCAAAACATAATTATTATTCATTGTTACAGAGTATGGGTTGGCTGAACCTACATTGGAGCCGTTAAGTTCCCAATGGTCAAAAACGTAGCCTGAACTTGGAACTGCAGTAACAGAAACCATCGAGCCCGCATTATAAGTGTATAGTCCAGGAGCAGGATTCGTTGTGCCGCCTGCTGTTGTCTCAATTTTAAGCGTATAAGTTATTAAAACAAAAACTGCGTGCAGTGTGTGATTGCTGCCGACATAAACGGTTACGGGGTTCGCTGAGCCGATATTAACGTCATCGTAAACCCAATGGTCAAAACGATAATTAGTGTATGGAATAGCTGTGACCGTAACATATGTTGGAACATCATAAGTGTAGGTTCCAGGCGCAGGATCCGTGGTGCCGCCTTCAGAAACAGTTATTACTAAAGTGTGGGTTTCAGCGAAAATTGCTTGCAGGGTGTGGTCATCTGTCATTAGAACGCTAATAGGATTAGCTGAACCTGCTGGGTTACCGTCTAACAGCCAGTAATCAAAGCGATAATGCGTGTTTGGAATGGCTGTTACAGAAGCGTACGTGCCATTAATATAAGTGTAGGTTCCCGGTATTGGGTCTGTGATTCCGCCCGTTGAGCTTAGAATATTTAGCCTATAGGTTAAAAGCTGGAAAACAGCATGCAAAGTGTAGTTTTTATCCATTAATATTGCTATTGGATTATTTGTTATGTTATTGCCGTTAAGCTCCCATCTGACAAACTTGTAGTTCAAATCTGGGATTGCTAACACCTCAACCATAGTACCAGAAGCATAAATATAGGTGCCGGGGGAGGGATTAGTCGTACCACCACTTGTTGTTGTAATTGTAAGTGTATAATTGATTATGGCGAAAACAGCATGCAAAGTGTGGTCTCTGTCCATTAAAACATCAATTGGGTTAGCTGAACCAGCTGGAGAACCATCCAAAACCCAATGATCAAACATGTAGTTAGCCGAGGGGAGGGCGGTCACAGTGGCATATGTACCATTCTCGTACACATAAGTTCCAGGCGCCGGGTTGGTTGTTCCTCCGGCTGTGGCAGTAATAACTAATGTGTAGGTAACTAATGCAAAAAACGCCTTTAGAGTGTGGTTTTTATCCATTAGAACTGTTGTCGGATTATTAGTGCCATTATAGACGCCGTCTAGTTCCCAGTATGCAAAG
>JARYMR010000062.1 GCA_029907045.1 Candidatus Bathyarchaeota archaeon | reverse complement strand
AACAAGATGGAAAACTGAAAGTCACATTAGTTATGACAGGCGTAAACTCGCCCCATGTTTTAAGCGGATTCGGAACAATTGCACCACAACTTTTCAACCTTGAACCATATGCAGAGCCGGAAAAACCATTAAACATTGAATTAAACCTATATCAAATGGAAAAACTCCCATAAAACCTTCCTTTTTATGAAAACTTTTTTCCTAAGAGTAGAAGTTCTCTTTTCAGCCTTGTGGTTAATGGTATAGCCTTACCAAAGGGTTGGCATAACCCATTAGTTATGGATTTAACGATATCCTCAATCTCTGACTCAGCATTCACTATGGTGTATGCGCAGCCTATTTCCGGGCCATAATGGGCATCGCTACCACCAACTTGGACTATTCCAAGGCGAGAAGCAATTTTTTGACCCTTTTTTATGGAATATTTGAAGGGGAAGGCTGAAGCGTTTATAACCTCCACAGCGTCAAACTTTGCACTTATATGCGCACCGAGGCTTCCTTTAAAAAACGATATGGGATGACAAGCCACTGCTATGCCGCCTAAACTATGGATTCTGTCTACGGTTTCATCAACGCTTAATCCTTTTCGGATGGGCTCTTGAATGTTAAGGGCGAGCACATGCCCATCCAAACTTGAAATTTCTATTCCAGGAATGATGAGGAACGTGGTTTCTTTAGCCATTTTTAATGCGCAATCTATTATGTCATGGTCTGTTATGGCAACGCCGTCTAACCCACGCTTTTGAGCATAAAAAACAACCTCTTCAAGCTTTATTATGGAATCGTAGGAACAGTTTGTGTGAACGTGAAGGTCTATTTTGAGTTGCAAGCTTAACGCCAATGCATTTTATGTTTTCTTCAACTTTTCTCTAACTTTCGCCAACAACTCATCAAGCTTTTCCTCGCTGACCTCTATCTTCCTAAACAAGGGTTTGGCTTCAGCAATTTTATGTTTGGGCGGTAGCGGCTTTAAGGCTTCATCCCACCTCTGCTCGTGAACGCTTCCGGGCAAGTTGAGGGTTTTCCAAAGTTCCTCTGCTGCGAACGGTATGAACGGCGCTGAGATTATAGCTGATGCTTTAACTATTTGGGCTGCCACATAAATAACGTTTAACGCTTTTTCCCTGTCCTTTTTTATTAGTTTCCATGGTTCCTTCTCATTTAAATATTGGTTTCCCATGCGACTTACGCTTATCACATTGTTCGCTGCAGACTGCAACCTGCAATTTTCCAACTCCTTCCCTATGGTTTCAACTTTCTCTTTAAGCGCCTTCAGAATTTCTTCGTCGTCCTTTTCCAAGGTTTTTGGTTGTGGAACTTCGCCATTAAGCTGGGTGTTTATGAATGTTAATGTTCTGTGGATGAAATTGCCGAAGGTGTCGTTTAAATCTGAGTTGACTTTTTCTATGAAGAGTTCCCATGAAAAGTTTGAGTCTTTGGTTTCTGGTCTTGTTGCCATCAAATAGTAACGCCAATAATCCGTTGGAAAAAACTCTAAAGCCTCATCAATGAAAATTCCTCTCCTTTGGCTTTTTGAAGCTTTTTCGCCTCCAAATTGGAGGAATTCTGTTGCAGAAACATTCCATGGCAGATTGTAATCTTCACCAGAAGCCAGAAGCAATGCTGGAAGGATTATCGTGTGGAATGGTATATTGTCCTTTCCTATGAAGTATAAGGTTTTGGCGTCTTTGCCAAACCAGTATTCTTTCCATTTTTCTGGTTCGCCGCGGTTTCTGAAATATTCAATTGTAGCTGAAACATAGCCCAAAACGGCTTCAACCCAAACATAAATTGTCTTTTCTTCTGCTCCAGGAAAAGGTGCCGAAATTCCCCATTTGCCATCTCTTGTAACAGCTCTTGGTTTTAATCCTTCTTTTATTAAGTTTAGACTGAAGTTTCTGGCGTTTGTTGGCAACTGTTTATTATTGCTTATGTATTTTTTGAGTTTTTCTGAAAGTTTTGGCAGATCGAAGTACCAATGTTTGGTTTTTTTTAGCACCGGCTTTCCCTTGCAGATGGTACAGTATGGCTCTATTAGAAGTGTGGGTTCTAGGAGTCTTCCACAAGAGTCGGCGCATTGGTCGCCTCTAGCTGGAACATATCCGCAGTATGGACATTTCCCCTCAACAAATCTGTCAGGGAGGAAGCGCTTACAGTTTTCGCAATAAAGCATCTCTGTTTCTTCGGCAAAAACGTAGCCATTATTGTATATTTTCATTAAATGAGTATGAACGAACTCTTTATGCACAGGATTTTCTGTTCTTGTGTAGTTGTCGAAGGATATTCCCCAATCCTTGAATAGGGCAGAAACCCTCGCATGGTTTTTATCCGTTAAATTTTTGGGCGAAATGCCGAGCCTTATGGCTTCAACTTCTATGGGTGTTCCATGCTCATCAGAACCGCTAACCATTACAACATCTTCGCCCTTCAACCTATAATAGCGGGCAACAACATCCGCGGATAAAATAGAACCAACTAAGTTGCCTATGTGGGGTGTAACGTTTACGTATGGCCATGCGGAAGTGACCAAAACTTTTCCGAGCTTTATGCACCTCCAACCTTACTTATTTAGCCTAATATGAAATGTGAGTTCTATTACTTAATTATTTATGTTGCTTGCACGGCTTTAAGCGCCTCTTCAACTTCCCCTCTCTCCTCCTCCTTCAGTGGTAGCGCTGGGCTTCTCGGATAACCCGCTGGCAAGCCAAGCAGTTTTAATGCCTCTTTTATTGTTGAAAGCTGATTGTACTTTTTCACAAGAATTTCATTCAAGTAATTTAGGCGTTGTTGTAAGAGGCTTGCTTTTTCGTAGTTACCCCTTTTGAAAGCTTCGTAAAGGCTTTGGCACATTTTTGGAAACACATTTGCTACAGCGATTACTGCACCCCTGCCTCCCAACATTAAGGTCGGAAGAGTCACATCGGCGGTTCCAGCTAATACTGAAATTTTGTCTCCAGCCAATCGAATAGTTTCTGCTATGTTTCCAATGTTGCCTCCGCTGTCTTTTACGCCAACAACATTATCATATTCTGAAGCAAGGTGAGCGATTACTGTTGGGTCTAGAGAATAACCCGTAAATTTTGGAACACTGTAAAGCACTATTGGAAGGTCGACAGCTTCTAAAACGGCTTTATAATGCGCTATTAATTCCCTATTTGAAAGCTTAAAATAAAAAGGCGTTACCACCAAGGCTGCGTCCACCCCAAGCACCTCAGCATCCTTCGTAAAGAGAATAGTTTCTCTTGTGCTCATGCTTCCAGTTCCAGCAACAACTCTAACCTTACCACCAGCCTCTTCCATCACAATTTCGATAACTTTCTTTCGCTCCTCTCTGTTAAGATAAGGGGCTTCACCATTACTTCCGCAAGGCACAAGCCCTGAAACTCCACCTTTAACCCAAAACTTTACGCATTTTCTCAAAGCTTCTTCGTCTAATTCTCCTTCTCTTGTGAAAGGCGTTATATGCGGCACAAAAATTCCTTCTAGGCTTATTTTTGGCATAATTTTCCCTCTATGATTTTGAAAAGGCTAATTATTTATATTATTTTAGAAAGAAAAATGGAAGATTTGTGTTTATTCTCCCTTTTCTTCCGCCTTCCACATGACTTGGGGTCTGCGGGCTGAAAGGAATATGGTTGCAGCAATGATAACGGTGCAAACAATCAACAATACCACTTGAATAGTGAACAGTGTTATGATTTGGTCCATATAAACTGGCGTCTCAATCACATTAATGGTGAGTTTTTCATCTGGTCGGTCTGCCGTCGGTAAGTTCGTGTAAACTCTAATGTCAACTTTTGTGGTTTTCGCTCTTCCATCTGTTGGAACTGTAAAGCTTACTTCAAAAACTCGTATGGTATGCTCAGTCAATGTTTTTTCGTTCTCAGGTGGCTCGTAAGTAAGATTTCCAACCCAAGTGCCTTTTGTTTTGTCGTAAGCCCACCATTCTTCAAAGATGAGGGTAATGTTACGAATTGTGACTGGTGAATCCCGGATGTTGTTGTAGGTAATGTAGAGTTTTCCACTTTGACCAGCAGAGTAATATGGTTTATCTGTCCATGCCGTAATTATTTCCGAAGGCCCTTGCGCCTGTGCTAATGCAACGAGTAAAAGCGTTGAAAGGCATATCAGATTTAGAGTCAGAATCTTCCTATTCATTCTATCACCTAGTCGCTCATTTTAAGTTTGATTATTATTTAAAACTTGTCATGTTCCTTATTAATACAACTTTTCAAAACATTCATAATCTCAATTACTGAAGCATTTGTTCTAACTCCATTAAAGTTGAAATGAGTTGGGCAAGCTTGAAAGCCCTTTCCCCTTAAAGCTTTCAAAACCCATCTTACTGAAGGCACGGGTATTTCCAATTTATCGCATAACTTGTTAATCACATAGTACGTAGGTGGACCGTCAACTTCATCCTTTATTAAAGCCAAGATTTTCATAACTTTAGCTTTGCATCCAAGCGTCATGTGTTCAGCTATTTTTTCCATGTTTTCGCAAAAATTTTTGTCGAATATTTTTCCAAGCCACAATGGTCCAACATAATCGAGCTTTGAGCTGCATTGACTGCATTTTCCAGAGCGCCCCATTAAGGATGGTGCTTTTAGGGCTTCTCTGTGGAAACAGTTGAAACAATGCATTATGTAGCCCATGTTTTTTATGCTTTCATCAGCCTTTTTTGCGCCATAGGCTATTTTTGCGTATAGGCGAATGTAATGGTTTGTGCTGTGGCTGAAAATTACGCTTATGCCAATGTCATATTTTGCAGCAGTCATTGCTAAGCATCCAGCCAAAAGCCTCACAGCCAATTCATGGCAATATTCTGTTCTCAGTGGTTTTCCGCCATATTTGCGTATACACGCCTTTGGATAAACACCACATAAAGGCGCCATATCCGTTGCTGTTAAGGCAATGAAGCCACCGTCTCTTAAGGCTCTAATGGCTGAGTCAAGATAAGGCACTGGAGAGCCAAATGGGTCAATGTCTATGGCGTCAAACCTTTTACGTGGCGCACCATAATGGCTTAGGAAGCGGTTTGCATCCTCATTTCTCACTGTAATGCGTCTGCTCAGCTTATTTCTTTGCACATTTGCTCTTGCAAGGTTGAAGGCTTTCTCGTTAATATCGTTAATTAAGACTTTTTTGACACCTTCAACTTCTGTTGCAAAGCGTATTCCCCTAACACCGCAGCCAGCTAATGGCTCGCAAATGATTATTTTGCGGTTAACAGTTCTCTGATACGCTTGAAGGGCTAAGACGGCTATGTCGCGGTTTAATTCCATAACTGGGTTGTAAAAGACAGGAGCTTTTGAAGGCGCATACTCAGAAGGCTTTTTCACGAATGCGCTGAGCTTTGGAACTAATATTTCGACTTTGCCTTCATGCACAATTTCTGTTGGAAAATCCATGCCTTAACTTTCCTCATTAAGGGATTATGAGAAATCATTAATTAAGGTAATATTAGAATTCTGGTTTTGGGATAGAATTGAAGAAGCGTGTTTTGCTTTTAACTGGCAGTCCAGGCATTGGAAAGACAACTGTTTTGCTGAGGGTTGTTGAAGCTTTGAAGGCTAAGGGTTACAGTGTTGGCGGTATGATAAGCCGTGAGGTTCGTTCATGTGGAATGCGGGTTGGTTTTGAAATTTTAGATTTAAGCAGCAGTAGGCGTGGGTGGCTTGCCCATGTAAATCAGAATGTTGGTCCTCAAGTTGGGAAGTATCGTGTTAATTTGGCGGATTTGGATGCTGTTGGCGCAGAAGCCATTTTAAAAGCTGTTGAAGAATGCGATGTTATAGCCATCGATGAGATTGGTCCCATGGAGTTATTTTCTGAAAAATTCAGATTAGCCGTTAAGAAGGCTGTTGAAAGCACTAAGCCCATAATTGGCGTTGTACATTGGAAGGCTAGGCATAGGCTCATTGACGAGGTGAGAGCAAGAGAAGATGTGGAGATATTTGCTGTTACGTATGAAAATAGAGACAAAATGCATGAGATAATTTTAGAAAAAGCCATTAAATATTTTGAATCAAAAAAGGGAGCATAATTAGTAGTTTTCGCACCATAATTCAAAGTAACTTCTTGGATGGTCGCAAACTGGACATCTTTCTGGCGCTTCAGTGCCTTCAAAAACGTATCCGCAGTTCCTGCACTTCCACATGACTGGCGAGTCCTTCTTGAAAACTTTGCCTTGCTCAAGGTTTGCCAGCAACTTTCTATATCGCCTTTCATGGTATGCCTCTACCTTAGCAACCATACGGAAAGTTCTTGCGGCTTCTGCAAAGCCCTCCTCATCTGCAACTTCGGCGAAACTTGGATAAAGGGTTCCCCACTCATGTTTTTCACCTTCTGCCGCAGCCCTCAAATTTTCTACTGTTAAACCAATTACGCCAGCAGGATAGGTGGCGGTAATCTCCACCATTCCGCCCTTCAAGAGTTTAAAGAAGAGTTGCGCATGTTCCTTCTCATTTTCAGCTGTTTCCGTGAAAATGGCACTTATCTGCTCATAGCCTTCCTTTTTGGCGACGCTGGCGAAGAATGTGTAGCGGGTTCTTGCTTGGGATTCGCCAGCGAAGGCAGCCAACAAATTCTTTTCAGTTTTGCTACCTTTCAAATCCAAAAGGCTAAACCTCCATTTAGACCAGTAATTTAGCTTAAATGCATAATAAGATTTTGCAGAAAAGATAGAGGGTAGGGTTCGTATTGGTTGGTGGGTAAACCAAAAAATGTTATAACTCTAAAAATGTTATCAAAATTTGGAAAGAAGGATTTCTGATGTTGGTTGCAGGCGTTGATGATGCTGGAAGAGGCTCCGTGATTGGTCCATTAGTTATAGCTGGAATCCTCATGAAGGAGGAAGATTTACCAAAGCTTGTCGAATTGAAGGTTAGGGATTCAAAGCTTCTGTCGCCACAAAGGCGGGAAATTCTTGCCGTGGAAATTAAGCGGGTTGCCCAAAAATTTAGTGTGGTAAAAATTTCTCCGAAAGAAATTGACAGGGTTGTGGAGAAGGGTAGAAAGCTTCATAGGTTGAATAGGTTGGAGGCTCAGAAAGTGGCTGAAATCATTGCGATACTTAAGCCAGACATAGCTTATGTTGATGCCTCAGACGTTTTGGAAGAAAGGTTTAAACAGCACATTTTAGAATGCCTAACCTTCAAGCCGAAAATTGTTTCTGAACACAAGGCGGATAGGAAATATCCAATAGTTTCTGCAGCCTCAATAATTGCAAAAGTGGAAAGAGATAAAGCCATTGCGGAATTAGCGGAAAAGTATGGCGATTTGGGCTGTGGGTATCCGACGGATCCGAAAACTTTAGATTTTCTTAGGCGATGGCTGGAAAGGTTTGGGGAATATCCAGATTTTGTTAGGAAATCTTGGAAGCCGGCGAAAAAGGCGAAAAGCGAAAATGATTCGTTTCAGAAGAGGCTTATTTAAAGCCTTATTAGGTCTTCTGGATTTTTTATTTTCTGAATTTCCTCTTTGTATATGCATGAAATGTCCTTGTTTGTTGGTTTTCGTCCTTCCGTTATGAGAATTGGGTGCGCCCTTACAATTTTGCTTACGCTTATGATTTCGTCAACCCGCTTATTCAATTCCTTTTCATTGTTGTTTGCGACTCCGCCGATGATGCGCATTTTCTCTTCTGGAACGGTTACAACAAAATCGAAAGGCGCTTTCTTCACGGCTGTGAAGTTGTATCTGGAGAATTTTCTGAAAATCCTTTGAAGAAGCTTGTTTTTGGCTATGGCGTGTCCAGCCCTTGATAGGAAACATTTGCGTTGTTCCTTTGATTTTTCAAATATGTTTACGGATTTTGCCACGGGAATTCCAAGCGTGTAAATTAGGTTGTAGGCTGCTGTTACTGAGGCTTTAGCTAAACCCCGCTCATAACCATAAAGGGTTCTTCTGGAAATGCCAACCATTTCCGCCATTTCGCCAACAGACAAGCCTAATTCTTGTCTTCGCTTTTTAACGGCTTCCCAATCAATTTCTACATAATAGCCTCCGGGACCCGCTTGGATTAGAGGGTGAATGTTTCTTAGCACAATGTTTTCGAAGGTTTTTGGGGTTACAGCAAAAATACTGTACCTTGAATAGACAGTGTCATCTTCTAAGGGTTTTTCACGGGTTTTTTCGCTCACCAAAACTGATGCGGCGGAAACAAATTTTGATATAACTTTAAGCTCTTCTGAATCTGTTTTGGAGAAGTTGTCAATGTCATGCTGAAATTTTATAAAAATTACTTTTTCGCCCTTTCTTGCCGCATAGTCGAAGCAGCTTGGTCTGCAACAACATTTTTCTGAAACCCTAAAGCCTGCTTCTTTCAGCACTTCTTCTGGAGCCTTTAAGTTCTCCTTCTCCCTATAAGTCATCAGGAC
>JARYMR010000061.1 GCA_029907045.1 Candidatus Bathyarchaeota archaeon | reverse complement strand
AATATAAATTAAACAAGCCCCACGCATTATTTTTCAGAGCTAAATGTAATCCGGTCGCAAACTTTTTTGCTGTGGCAAAGGAGAAAAATGTTGCAAAATTGATGATGTAAATGATTTTGCCATCAATAAACCTAAATTCTGAAAAGCTTTCACGCTTCGAAGAGGCAATAAAGCAAGAATGGATTATAACAAATGGGTTGGGCGGTTATGCTTCATCCACAGTTTTGGGCATAAACACAAGAAAATATCACGGATTGCTCGTAGCTGCTTTTCATCCACCTGGAGACCGCAGAGTATGCGTCGCAAAAGTGAATGAAGAATTATCCATTGGAAGCCAAATTTACCCATTAGGCGCTGACGAGTTCCAAAATGGAATCTTCCCTAAAGGATACTTGTTCTTAAAGGAATTCTCAATTTCGCCCTTCCCAAAACACGTTTATATCGTGCAAAATGTTAAAGTTCAGAAAATGCTTTTCATGCCACAGGGGAAAAATGCGGTTTTAATTTTTTACAGAGTTTTGAATGGAAGCGGTTTAGACGTTAAAATTCGGGTTTTTCCGCTAATAAACTGTAGGCACATGCATTCTGTTACGGATAGATGGAAAATTTTCGGCGAATTCAAGCAGAAACAAGAAGACAAAGAAGTGGAAATGCGTTTCAACAATCCTCAAACAGTAATTTTAATGAAAATAACAAACGGTCATTATTATGCTGCTGAAAAGTGGATTGAAAAAGTTTTTTACCGTGAAGAAGCTATGCGAGGGGAAACATGCATAGAAGATTGTTTTCAACAAGGATATGTAGAAGTGGAGGTAAAGGCTGGCGCAAAGAAGAGTTTCGCAATAATTTTTGTTGCAAGCGAAAAGGAGGTGGATGCACAGAGAAGCCTCGAGGGAATGCCTTCTTCAGTTTATGATGTAGAAGCATTGTATGAAAGAGAGGTTGTGCGGCGTGAAAATTTTTTGGCAAAATTTTACGAAGAACATATGGGCGTTCAGGAAAAAGATTGGTTAAATTGGATTCTTTTGGAAACAGACATGTTTATAGTTAAAGGAATAAGCGATTTGGATAGGGCTGTTATTGCGGGTTACCACTGGTTTGAAACTTGGGGAAGAGACACTTTCATTTCTTTGCCGGGCTTAATGCTTGTTACTGGAAGATTTGAAGATGCGAGAAAAACCTTCTTAACATTTCAGAAACATTGTAGAGACGGCTTAATTCCAAACTTTTTGCCAGAGCACTCAAAAGAACCAGTTTACAATACGGTTGATGCAACTTTATGGTTTATTAATGCCATATGGCAATATCTGAAATATACAAGCGATTTCAAATTTGTTCAAGAACAGTTGTGGAGTACTTTAAAATTAATCATGGAAAACCACATAAAAGGAACAATTTTCGGCATACGCTTAGATGCTGACGGATTGCTTGCTCATAATTCGCAATTAACTTGGATGGACGCTGTTGTAGATGGTCAACCAGTAACTCCAAGAGGCGGGAAAGCCGTTGAGGTTCAAGCGTTATGGTATAATGCGCTAAGGATTATGGAGACTTTGGCAAACAAGTTTAAGGAAAAAGGTGAGACGGAAAAATTCGCTCAAATTGCTGAGAAAGCCAAGAAAAGTTTTGTTGAGAAGTTTTGGAATGCTGAAAAGAATTATATGTTCGATGTTGTAGGCGAAAATGAAAAGGATTCCTCTTTAAGGCCTAATCAAATAATCGCCGTAGCCTTAGACTTTACAATGCTGGACAAAATCAAAAGTGAGAAGATAGTTGATGTTGTGCAACGTGAACTTTTAACACCATACGGTTTAAGAACCTTGGCAAGGAACGACCCAAAATATGTGGGAGTTTATAGTGGCGACAGAAGAAGCAGAGACAAAGTTTATCATAATGGCACTGTTTGGCCTTGGCTACTGGGTCCATTCACGAAGGCTTATTTGAAAACTAAGGGTTACACGGATTTTAGACGGGAGTATGCTCTAAAGAATTTCCTTCTACCCTTATTTACTCATCAGCCTTTTAGGGCTGGCCTTGGTGCAATAAGTGAAATTTTTGATGGAGACCCACCTCACATGTCAAGGGGATGTATAGCCCAAGCGTGGAGCATAGCAGAACCATTAAGAGCTTACATAGAAGATATAATGCAAATTAGACCAAAATATGAAAGGGAAATCATGCAAGCGTCAAGCTGAAATCGCTTTTCTTAGGCTTTCTGCAGCAACCTCTGGCGTGACAGTGTTAATATATACTCCCGTGCTTTTCTCGAATCCCGCCCAAGTAGCCAATTGCGGATAGACTTCTAAATGCCAATGATAATATTCTTGTGCGTCTTTGTTTATGGCTAAATGAAAACCATAATTGTAAGGCGGGTCATTTACCAAATCTTTCAGTCCTTTGAGGCATGTTTTTAATGTTTCAGCAAAAGTTTCCACTTCGTTTTTTAACATTTCAAGCGGTGTGGCTTCATGTTTTTTGGGGAAAATCCAAAACTCTATCGGGTTTATACTTGCATAGGGAGTGAAAACCAAAAAATTGGCATTTTCAAGAATAAGTCGTGGTCCTTCCCTTTCTTTTTCCATAACATTGCAGAAGACACATTTTTTGTTTCGTTTCCAAAATTTTCTGCTCTCTTCCATTTCATCGGCAATAATTTTTGGAATAAAAGGCGTAGCAATTATTTGGCTGTGGGCATGGGAAAGCGAAGCTCCAGCCTCTAAGCCGTGGTTTCGGAATATGGAAACATATTGCACGTAGGGTTTTGCTGAAAACTCACGGAGCCTATCAATGTAAGCGTTAATGACATGAATTAATTGTGGAATTTCTGCGTCAGATGGATGCTCATCATGATTAGGAGATTCAACCAAAACCTCATGATGCCCCACAGCCACACCCAAATCCGGACTTTTCAAAAACTGTTTTGAATTTGCCTTTTCTTTTGGTGGAGTAAATGCGGGGTAAAGGTTTGGAACGCATCGAATAAGCCAATTTTTATGGCGAAAACCATTCTCATCCTTAACTTTTCTTATGCCCCTACCAGATTTGATGTAGGCAAGAACGGCTGGTGGAGTCATGTTTTCATTGCCGGGGCACATGGGGCAAACTCTAGCCTTAGCCTTTTGTCTTTCCTTCTCGGCGAAGTCTGTGGGGCGGCGACCCCGTTCTGTGGCGATGACAACCCATCGGTCAAGCAAATAATCCTTACGAACTTCATTATGAGTCATATTAAACTCCAACAATGTTAGGATATAGCCATAAAACAGATATAGCATTTTCCAAAGTTCGCAGCTTTTTACACGCTTTTGGCGCAGAAATCAACTAATAGGGGCCCTACCCTCTAGGTTTTCAGCAATCCTTCTTCTATTATTTTCTGGTACACTTTTGCGCTTTTTCGCATTATGCGCTTTTTGGTTTTTAAGTCAACAGCGAACAAGCCGAACTTCATTTTGAAACCTTTAGCCCATTCATAATTGTCAGTTAAAGACCAGTGGAAATAGCCTCTAACATCAATTTTCTCGTCCAGCGCCTTTTCAAGCATTCTCAAGTGATTAGCAATGAATTTGGGTCTAAGCTCGTCTTTTTCGTCTGCTATTCCGTTTTCCGTCACATAAAGTGGGCGCTCATATTTATCCATCATTTTTAAGGCTTCAAGGATTCCTTCTGGAAAGATTTCCCATCCCATGTCTGAAGTTGGCATGCCGTCGGCTGATTTGCTGTTTGGTTGACATGCAAAACCATAATTCGGCACTATGTCTGGAATTGCTGGGATTCCTGCAAAAATTTTGGCTAAAAGCGACTTTCTACCTTTAATCACAAATCTTGTGTAATAGTTTACACCAAGCCAGTCAAGACGCTGCCCCAAATAATCTTTCGCTTCTCCCTTTTCTTTTACTCCTGTGAAGTTTTCATCCAGCCAGCCATGGGCAACAGCTTGTGGAAAGAAGTGGTTATGCATGTTATCCATAAATGTAGCCGCCTTAACGTGAAGCTCTTCTTTTTCATCGAAAGGTTTTGCTGGTATCACATTATGTATCAAACCCACGTTTGCTGGGTTTGGGCTATCCTCATCCGCTTTAACCGTATCCACCCTTTTTATAACATCGTAAGCACGAGTATAAGCAACAACCATGTTTTTGGCTGTCTCCTTAACAGCTTTGAGGCTGCTTATTCCAGGCGGAAAACCAGACTCTGGAATCGTATAACCAGCCTCGCATACAGCCATAGGCTCATTAAAAACCGCCCAATTGTCCACTATGTCTCCGAAATTCCAAGCCACATAAGCCGCATATTTAGTAAACTCGATTATGGTTTGTTTGTCAAGCCATCCCTTTGCGCCTTTCTTCAGCCTTGTGTTGCGGACGGTTATTGGGTCGTGAATCCATAAGGGAAGCGTGAAATGGTTTAAGCAAACAAAAACTTTGAACCCCTTTGCCCTTAAATCCTCTATTATAGCCCTATAATGGTTTAACGCCTCTTTATTCGCCAATATCTCAAGCTTTTCCAAGGCTTTGTCATCAACATCTATTCTAGAAAAGTTGCCATCAGACGCCTTCTCAACACCAACCTCCACAACTGATGTGCTTTTTGGAAAAATTCTGCTCCACTCCACGCCAATACGGTAGGCGTTTAACCCAAGCCTTTTGGCAATGTCATGGTCTTTGGCATACAAGCTCCAATAGTCTATGCCATTTTCTGGCAAATCGCCGCTCACCAAGCCCTTTTCTATGTTTTGGGCGTCATGCACCCACACATACCAATCCGTATTTGGATCTACATTTTTCCCAGCAACATCACCCATTTCAAATTGGAAACCGCTAACGGATACGCCCCAAAGAAACTTTTCTGGAAAGCCCATAACAACCCACAATACTATAGCACTCATGCCATATTTAAAAGGCGGTGGGTCACTGAGGTTCGACATCCAGAATTCGCCGAACCCTTCAAACCTACACTCGTACCCGCACCCCCTCGAGCGCTGAACGTCCAAGCTTAGGTTGCTCCCTCCCAGGCCTGGCCAAGTTCACCTGGTAAACGCTGGAGACAGCTTCCCTACGGAAGCCGCCCAGCGACCGCCAGCCCCAAGGGACGGGTAGTCTTTGTTTCGGCGTGAAGGGTTTAGGCGGCCACGGATGCCTCAGCCTCAGCTGTCGGCCCGTCGTATAGAGGGTTTACGGTGCAGGGGACCCCTAGCCCCCCGCCTAAGACCCACCGCCAAAACATTGATGAGCGTATTCGAAAGTATAAAACTTTACCTTAGGGAGCTGTTAAGCCATTCTAGATAGGGTTTGAACCCTTTAAGGATTGGCGTGACTATTATTTCTGGAACCTCGTAGCTATGTAGAACTTTAACTTTTTCAACAAGCCTTTCAAACATGTCAATGCGAGTTTTCATCAAGAGCACATATTCTTCTGCGCTTTCGATTTTTTCATTCCACCAGAAAAGCGAATGGGATGGACCGATTATGTTGGCGCATGCAATCAATCGTTCATTGAGCAAAGCCTTCGATATTTTTTCAGCCTCTTCTCTATTTGCAGCTGTTACTAAGACGATTGCATACTCTTTTTCCAACCCATTTCACCTTACAAAGCATTTGTGAAATGGGGCAAATTATTTTTTTCGTAACAGCATATTCTGTTTAAAGCCGTTCTAAATTTGGAGATGAATAGGGTTTGAAAAGGATAGGTGTTGTTACGAGTGGTGGAGATGCGCCTGGAATGAATGCTGCCATCCGCGCAATTGTGCGCATTGCATATGCCAATAATTTAAGGGTTTTTGGTTTTGAAAGGGGTTGGGAAGGCTTGTTAACAAACACTTTTAGAGAGCTTACTCCACGCACAGTGGGCGGCATAATCCAGTTGGGAGGCACAATCCTCCGCACTTCAAGATGCCCACAATTTAAAGAGAAAGAAGGGCTGAAAAAAGCCGCTAAAACCCTTGCCACAAACAAAGTTGACGGATTAATTGTTATTGGCGGCAACGGCTCCTTCAAAGGAGCTTTTGAATTAAGCAAAAAAACAGAAACGCTCATAATTGGGGTCCCAGCAACCATAGACAATGACGTTTATGGCACAGAAGAAACCATAGGTTTTGACACTGCGGTGAACACGGCGGTTTCCGAAATCGACAAAATTCGCGACACAGCTATATCCCACGAAAGAATTTTCATAGTAGAAGTTATGGGAAGAACAAGAGGATTTCTTGCGGCGACTGTTGGCTTAACTGTAGGTGCAGAAGTCATATTGGTTCCAGAAGAAAAACTGGGCATAGCGGAAATTTGTAAGGTCATCAAAGAAAACAGTGCGAAAGGGAAACGTTCAGGCATAATTGTGGCAGCAGAAGGCGTCGGCGACACGCACAAAATTGCAAAAGAGATTCAGAAGCATACTGGCGCAGAAATTAGACTCAGCATTTTAGGCTATGCACAGAGGGGCGGAAATCCAACGGCTAGAAGCAGACTTTTAGCAAGTCTCTTCGCAAACCATGCCGTTGAACTTTTGTTAAAGGAAAAGGGAAACAGAATTGTTGGACTGCAGAATGGAAAAATAACGAGTATAGAGCTTAAAGAATCTTGCAGCAAAGAAAAGCCTCTGGATTCAAGGCTTCTAAAATTGGCTAGAATACTTGCCACTTAATCGCTTAGCCAAAGAAAACTTTTGCTATTTCATAAAGCCCCAAATCAACTGTTTTTCTTTTTCCAACCACATCCTTTAAGGGAACGGAAACAATTTTGTTTCCTTTAATGGCGACCATATGTCCAAATTTTCCCTCATTCACTAAATCCACTGCTGCTATTCCGAAGCGTGTGGCTAAAATTCTGTCAAAGGCTGTTGGAGAACCGCCCCGTTGGATGTGTCCTAAAACTACGACGCGAGTTTCGATGTTTAGGCGTTTTTCAATTTCTTTTCCGAGGTAATAGCCTATTCCTCCGAGGCGTATGTGTCCAAACTCGTCGATGGTTTCGCTGTAAACAATTTCTTTTCCGCCTTTTGGGTTGGCGCCTTCCGCGACAACAATTATGCTGAAGTTTCGTCCTCTGTCATGTCTGCGCTTAATGTATTCGCAAACTTCGTCCACGTCGAAGGGTTTTTCTGGTATTAGTATGACATCTGCGCCTCCTGCAATTCCAGCTTCTAAGGCTATCCAGCCCGTATAACGTCCCATGACTTCGAGAATCATGACTCTGCGGTGGGTTTCGGCTGTTGTGTGAAGCCTATCAAGGGCTTCTGTGGCTATGGATACTGCTGTGTTAAAGCCGAAAGTGTAATCGGTGCCGCTTAAGTCATTATCAATTGTTTTTGGAACACCTACACATTTAAGCCCTAAATCGCCCATTTTTTGGGCTACGCTTAAGGTGTCATCACCACCGATAACAACAACAGCGCCTATTTTGGCTTTTTCAGCTTTTTCCATTATTTTTTGAGGCCCGTTTTCATGTTTAAATGGGTTTGTGCGAGACGTGCCTAAGATTGAGCCTCCTCGAGGGAGGATTCCAGAAACAGATTTTAAGTCTAAGGGCGTGAATTCGCCTTCGAGGAGCCCGCGCCATCCGTCTTTTATGCCAACAATTTCGTAGCCATGCTGCTGAATTCCTTTTCTTACAACCGCTCTTATAACGGCGTTTATTCCTGGGGCGTCTCCGCCTCCGCTTAATATTCCAACTTTCATTTTCTTTTCCTCTTTTAGGCTTTTCCTGAGCTTCCAAATAACCGCATCTTGCCCTTAACAACCTCTTTCATGGCTTCCTTTGCTGGACCCAAAATTTTTCTTGGGTCAAATTCTTTTGGCGATTTTGTCAAGACTTCGCGTATTGTGGCTGTGAAGGCTAATCGTAAGTCTGTGTCGATGTTTATTTTTGTAATGCCAAGCGAAATTGCCTTTCTAATGTGATCTTCCGGTATGCCCCTTGCGCCTGCAAGTTCTGCGCCGTATTTTTGTGCTTTTTCAATTATCCATTGGGGAACGCTTGAGGCTCCATGCAGAACCAGCGGCACATCAACTTTTTGGCTTATGCTTTTTAACCTTTCAAAGTCGAGTTTTGGTTCGCCTTTGAATTTGTAAGCTCCGTGGGAAGTGCCTATAGCCACCGCTAACGCATCAACGCTTGTTTGCCTAACAAAATCCTTAGCTGCATCTGGGTCTGTTAAAACAGCCTCCTTCTCCTCAACAGTTTTCTCTTCCACACCCGCGAGCCTTCCAAGTTCGGCTTCTACGGAAACTCCTTTTTTATGGGCGAAGTCAACGACACGTTTTGTAAGGGTGATGTTTTCCTCAAACTTTAGGAAAGAACCGTCAATCATAACCGAAGTGAAGCCAGCATCTATGCATTGCCTAGCAGTTTCGAAGTCTTCGCCGTGGTCGAGGTGAAGGGACATGGGTACCGGAAGGGTTTCAGCGGCTGTTTCAACTATTTTTGATAAGTAA
>JARYMR010000060.1 GCA_029907045.1 Candidatus Bathyarchaeota archaeon | reverse complement strand
CCCTACTACGTAAAATTTGATCATTTAGGGGATGCTTCAGACTTGGCACTTGTAATGGCTTTCATCCATGCTGGTATTCTTACCGGAGGAGTAGTGATGTCAGTAATGAAGGGATTTAAAAGAAAAATGTTTGTAAGTGCAATTTCCCTGTATATAATCTTTATAGGATATGCTTTTGTTGCATTTACCCCTAAAGGATTATTCTGGTTTATGGCGATGAGCGGTTTACTCATGACTTTTTGTGTGCCAATAGTTAATGTTTTATTACAGACGATTTTTCAAACAATTGTCCCTATGAAAATGCAAGGAAGAGTGAACTCTGTCGTTATGGCATTAGCCTCAGCTGCAACACCTTTAGGCATGATTCTTTCCGGAATATTTGCAGGTTTTGTGGGAACAGCTAACTTTTTCATTGCATGCGCTATAACGGGCATATTGATAGTGACGTTCTCATGGTTATTTACCGATGTAAAACATGTAGAAAAAGCAGAAGAAGCCCAAAAAGTTTAGACAGCGAATGTTACTTACAAGCCTATCTCTGATGCGATGTTCTTAAGCCCACCTAAGGCAATTTCAAAAAATTTTTCTCGCGGAATTCCAATTTCCTCGCAAATGAGAATTCTTTCCCTTTCTGCTCCTCTTGCAAAATCTTTATCCTTAAACTTTTTTGCCACTGTTTCAACTTTAACGTCAGCCAATTTTTTTGACGGCATAACGAGAGCGCATGCCACAAGCAATCCGGAAATGGCGTCGCTAGCGATTAGCGCTTTTTCCATGCGATTTTCTGGCATTATGCCCGTGTGTTTAAAATTGTGGGTTTTTATGGATTTTATCATTTCTTCTGGCACTTTTCCCTTAAGGATTTCTTCGGCTAAGAGGCTGTGTTTTTCAGGTGTTGCCTCTGTTTTTTCATAATCAATGTCATGCAGCAAGCCAATTAAACCCCAAACTTCTTCGTTTTCTCCAAAATGTTTCGCAAGGCTTCGCATTATGGCTTCAACAGCGAGCATGTGATAAACAATATTCCTTTTTGAAACGTTCTTTTTGACTAAGTTTAAGGCTTCATCCCTCGTCAACATTAGGCTTTCACCTTAACCCTTTTTAATGTATTGGCTTTGCTTTTATACTATTCGAATTCTCCATACATTTGGTTGGGAGCCAAAATTTCCGGATATTTGTTCCGCAGCAAAAGGCGCATGGCATAACAGAAGTGGCAAGCATCAGCATAAACCTCTTCATGGGGCAAACCAAACTTTTCAACCAAAGCCACTGGACCGCCACGAACCAAAGGCTCAAGAATGGCGTTCTCATAAGGATTAAACTCTTCAATTATTTGTGAGAAGGGTTTCTGCCAAGCATTTCCAATAGAAATTCCTTGGCAAACGTGAACAAAACCTAAGGGGTCTATGTGCACCCTTTCTTGTTTTGTAAAATCTTCGTATGGGCATTTTGTGAATTCCCGCCAAGATTTTTTGCTTGCCTTTTCGGCTAGTTTGGAATAGGCTCTGCCTTTATACATTAGCTCCCAAAGCCCAACTTTGGCGCCTTCAATTTCGTTTGGGCATGGCATTTCGGCGTGCGGGTATTTTACTGCGAGGATTTCAGTTTTGATGTTTAGGGTTTTTGCAGCCTTAACAGCGTTTTTAACTTCTTTTGTTTCCCAACCTTCGTCGTGGTATGGGTCGCTGCTTAATGTTAGTTCAATGTTTTTTGTTTTCGCTATTGGAACAAGCCATTCCATGGCGTCTTCTTGGCATGTAGCCCAATAACAGTTTGAGAGGATTTCCACGCGAAAGCCGAGGTTAACCGCTTCTTCAACGGCTTTAACCATTATTGGATAGTAAAGGAAGGGCTCTCCACCCTCAATTGAAATGTAATCCACCGTTCCCAGCTTCTTTGCCTCATTTAAAATATTCTTTATCTGCTCAAGAGTGAACGTGCCTTTTGCGTTGGGGCTTCCCCAAACAAAACAGTGGTCACATTCCAAATCGCATCTATATGTGAGGAGAAAATGAACACCTTTTAGGCTCAACAAAGTGCACCAATTAAGTTTTATGTGCTCTAACATAGTTAAGTTTTGTTAGAAAAGGAGCTGATTTGGGTAAAATATATAATGTGCTCTGAATCTTTTGCTGTGAATGTTGAGTGCCTTTCATGGTTTCAATGAAGTTTAAAGCATCATGGCAAACGTTCCTTCTCTTAGCTTTGGGTTTGGCAGCCTTCTTCATCTACCTCTACATTTTCAACGTGGATATTCCAAAAATAATTGCCACAGCCCAGCGTGTTGACTTATCCATATACGCTGTTGCAGTAATCTTCCTAATTTTTGACACGTTTTTCTATTCGCTTTCCTGGTATCTCCTGCTCAACTTTCTCTCCGTAAAACTTTCCATAATGAAATCCTTCCTTTATGTTTGGTATGGAACCTTCGTGGACATAGCAATACCAGCAGAATCCATAAGCGCAGATGTAACAAAAGTTTACCTCGTCACAAGGGAACATAATGGAACAAGCGGCAAGGTTGTGGCTTCCCTTGTTATTCAAAGACTTATGGGTATGGGAATAAACATCCTTAGCCTATTACTTGGCATAACTCTCTTACTAATGGAGAGACCGGTCAGCGGGCTTGTCTTAAACTTATCATTGTTTTTGGCTGGTACTTCAACATTCTTTTTGATATTACTGATTTTCTTATGCTTTAGGGAAAAATGGACCTTAAAAATTATCGATGCAGTCATAAGGTTTTTAAATTATATAAGTCGGGGGCGGTGGAAACTAACAAAAGTTAGAGGAGAAGTTGTTAAGGCGGCTAAAATATTCCATGATTCTATAAAAGAGTTTGGGCATGCCCCAAAGACTCTCTTTGCATCTGTTTCTTTCGGCGTTATTTCATGGTTTTTAAGTATAGGAATAGCCTACCTTGTCTTCTTTTCCATGAATTTTCCAGTTCAATGGAGTGTCATAATATTGACGCATTCAATAATTTCAGCCATCCACGGCATCCCATTGGGAATACCCTTTGAAGCTGGGCTTCCTGAAATAACCATGACAACCCTTTATGTTTTGACGGGCATTCCATTCGACATTAGCGCCACTGCAACAATTCTCACGAGAATTTTAACTGTTTGGCTACGATTTTTCATTGGATTTGCCGTTCAGCAAGCCCTAGAAATTAAGGCAATAACGGCGAACAATAAAGCAGATAAAACCCTTTCCTGAAAGGATATCTCAAATGTCAATAGTAATAGAAGACACCTCAATAAAACAGTTGGATGATTTGTATAAAATTGAGACTGAATGCTTCAAAAAGGAGGCATTCAGTAAAAACCACATTGCCAACCTATTAACTGACTACAACTGCATAAGTTTAGTGGCTAAAATGGACGATAAAATTGTCGGCTTCATCATAGGCATGATACACATTGAAAGAAACGCTTTAGCTGGTCATATCCTTACAATAGACGTTTCACCCGCATACCGCAGGAGGGGAATCGCCCAAAGGTTATTACAAAAAATTGAAGAAATCTTCAGAGAAAAGGGTGTTAAATCATGTGGCTTGGAAGTTCGGGAAGACAATGTCGCAGCTTTAAGGCTTTACCAAAAGCTTGGATACACGCGGGTGGCGAAGCTTGAACATTATTATGGAGACGTTCATGGAATATATTTAAGAAAAGACTTATCCTAGCTTCCAAAGTTTCAGCCCAGTTTTATCATCAAAGGCTCTCTGCAAATTTACACCTTCAGCCTCAACTATCACTAGTTCCGCTGTGGCGCCAACATGAGAATCCTTCATTAAGTGACCGCCAAAGGCTTCTCCCTTCTCATCTGAAACAACCACATGTGCATGAATTATCAACTCTCCATTCTCATCAACAGCAATGTTTCCAATGCACGAAGTTATTTCTAATGGGCCTTCTAAGCGAATTGCCTTATACTGCCCACTTTTGTAATAGCCCAAAACTGCATCTTTTAGGGTTCCAATCAAAAGGAAGAATCCAGCTTTTATTCCACTTTCTATCACACGCTTTTTTATGGCTTCAGCTAAGTCTTCGCCTTCAAATAAACGGGAAAAGAATACTCTTCCAGTTTTTCCGTTTAACATATTTTCCCCTTATTTTCTTTGTTAAGCGCAAACCCTAAAAATGTTTGGGAAAATATATCTATTGTGAAAGAAATTGGCACGGAAGAAAAGGGGAGAAACGAAGAAGCTGGCAAGGGCTATAGCTGTTCTTATTAGGAATACTACATGGCGTTGTGGAAAGCTGGAACGTTCTATAGTGAAGCATCTTTATAAGAGGAATTTGAGTTTTGGGAAGCCAGAAATGCCAATTAAAGATATGATTCAAAACTTCAACTTAACTGGGAAAAAGAAAAACGAGTTTTTGGACGCTTTAAGAAGACTTGAAAGAAGGAATATAATAAGAATCTTAACCATTGTAGGTTAGATTTCTCTTTTTAGCCCCTTTTTCAGGATTTTTTAACGAGTTTCTGCGCGTCGTCAATCCATCTTTCAACAATCTTCGGCGAAATCTTCAGTTTTGCAGCCAAATCTTTAGCTGAAGCCGTTGCCAAATCTTCAACACTGTTTATGCCCACAGCCTTCAATTGTCCAGCCCGCTTTTCCTTAATCCCCTTCACTTGAGTAAGCTCCAAAGTTGGAGGCGTAACCTCAGCGGGGGTTACTGGTTTTTCTTCCACCACAACCTCTGTGACTGTTAGCTGGGGTGCGGGCGTTGGTGTCGGCTCAGCGGCTCTTACTTGTGGTTTTGCCCTTTGGGAATAGCCTAACCCTATAAAGAGAAGTCCTAAGACGGCGGTTGTGACAACCCATAGCTCTTTAAACTCCACTTGATAGACGAGCACTATGGCTGTTATTATGAAAAATATTATTGCTACTGTGTATAGGGCATAATCTGAACGCATATGGACTTTTCTCTCCTACCCATGTATGTTCTATGGAAGAGTTTAAATAATTTTCGACAAATTCCAAATAAAAATTGAAATTTGGTGTTGTTCTAGCCCTTTTTCTATTTCAGAAGCTCTTTTTCTGGTGGCGGCGGTTTTATTAAGCCCCTTTTCATTAACGCTTTAGCAGAGTTTCTGGCATTTTGGATTATTGCCACAGCCCTTTCATAAAGTTCTTCTCTGCTTGGTTTAACTCTCGCCACACCTTGTTCTATGGATTTTAATGCACATGCAACAGCCTCCCGCGGATAAACTTCCCATTCCTCCATCCTTGGAAGAATATCGTTCTCATACATTCCCCTTTCTTCTGCAAACTTTGCCAATTCTTGGGCTGCAGCTATACACATGTCATCCGTTACAGTTTTCGCTTTTACGTCTAAGACTCCTCTGAAAATGGCTGGGAAGCCCAAACTGTTGTTAACTTGGTTTGGAAAGTCGCTTCGGCCGGTTGCCACTATACGGGCTCCTGCTTCTTTTGCTTCCCACGGCCAAATTTCTGGTATCGGGTTTGCACAGGCGAAGACTATGGAGTTGTCTGCCATTGTGCGTATCCAATCCTTCTTTATCGTGTCTGGTCCTGGTTTTGATGCGGCAACAACTGCGTCTACTCCTTTGAAGGCTTCTGCTATGTCGCCTCTTCTGCCTTCAGCATTTGTTTTTTGAGCTAGGTCGTATTTCCATGGGTCTTCCTTTTTTGTTATGTCCTTTCTTCCTGCATGAATTATGCCTTTAGTGTCCACCATTATTATGTTGCCGGGCTTCATTCCCCATCTTATTAGCACATAGGCTGTTCTGATGTTGGCTGAGCCAGCTCCAATAAGGGTTATCATGCTCTTTTTAGGGTCTTTGCCAACAATTTTAAAGGCGTTTATCAACCCAGCCAATATCACTGTGGCTGTTCCCTGCTGGTCATCATGCCAAACTGGAATTTGCAGGCGTTCCCTTGCCTTTTCCAGAACATAAAAACATTTTGGCTTTTCAATATCTTCTAAGTTTATGCCTCCGAAAGATGGCTCTATAAGTTCGCAGGCTCGGATTATTTCTTCTGGGTCTTTGGTTTTTAGGCATATTGGGAAGGCGTCTACTCCGCCCAAATATTTGAATAGTAATGCTTTTCCTTCCATGACCGGCATGGCTGCTTCTGGTCCTATATCGCCTAAACCCAAAACACGGGTTCCATCAGAAACAACAGCCACATAATTCCAACGATTTGTAAGCTCAAAAGATTTTTCTGGATTCGCCTGAATCTCTTTGCATGGAGCGGCAACGCCTGGCGTGTACCATATTGCGAAGTCGTCTGGGCTTTTTATGGCGCATTTTGGCATTACTTGAACCTTTCCTTCATAAAACTTATGCATTGGCGGTGCTAGTTGGGATGGTTTTTTTGCTTTTGCCAACAACTCTTCTACTGTTGGTTTCCTTTCCTTCTTTTTTGGTTTAGACATTTATTTATTCTCCTTTTAACGTGAATGGTTGTGTCTGTGATTTTTCATGTTTTAAAATGTTGCGGTATAATTTGAGAAAAATTAACAAAAGTAGGGTTAGTTTAGGCTGAATCTGTATTCTCGATTCCTAACCTTAAAATAATTGCAAAAGAAAGGCTCTCTTCCCGTTAAATGAGGAGCGGCAGCGACAATGTTAACCGTCTATAAAATTGCTTTAGCTCTGATGGTTGGCTTGGCGCTGATTTACGCTTTTCAAAGCTATTATCCAGAATTTATGGCGTTTTTCTCTAATGCTTTTCCTCCTGTGATTGCTGGTGTAGCCGTTGTCGTATCTGGAATTTCATTGCAAAAGTATTGGCGTAAAATTGAAGAACGCTTTTCAAGGATCTGGCTTCTCTTTATAATAGGATTGTTTTTCTGGTTTGTGGGCGAATCTGTTTGGATGGGTTACACGCTTATTTGGAATGTGGAAGTTCCATATCCCTCTATCGCTGATGCCTTTTGGATTGCGGGGTATATTCCTTTCTTTTTCGCATTATACTTTTATGTTAAAACCTTTAGTTCGGTTTTGTCGAAGAAAATCTTAGCTGCCATCATGGGGCTTGCAATTATTTTGGCTTTGGCTATATCCTTTACTTTAATTACTCCAGTAGTGAGTTCAGAAGAGGATATGCTCACTTTAGCTGTGGATTTCGCGTATCCTTTGTTCGATGTCGCTTTGCTTTCCGTCTCTTTTCTCGGACTATTAATTTTCATAAATGGAAAATTGGGGAAATCTTGGCTACTCATTAACTTAGGAATTTTTATGGATGTTTGTGGAGATATCCTCTTCAGCTACACAACCCTACAAGAAACCTATTACGGTGGGCATTTTCTGGAACTCTTTTATCATTTCGGTTACATCTTCTTCCTATTAGCCTTCTACATCCACGCAAAAGAATTTTAAGGTGGAAAGCCTTGAGCAAAAAGGAAAATTTCAAACAAATTTTGCTTGAGGCTGTGGAGGAGGGTTTGCTAACTCTTGGAGAGAGTGGTAGAGAAGCAGTATACTTTCACCTTCAAAATTTATATGGTGTCAAAAAAGAAGAAATTCCCGTTAAGCTTGAAGAGTTTGCGGATGGTTTACGTAAAATTTTTGGTTTAGGCGCTGCGGTTATTGAGAAAGCCATAATCAAAAGCTTGTATAACAAAATTGGAATGAAACATGAGGAAAAGAAGGGTTACAGCTTTTTGGCATACATAAAAGAAGCAGAAACTGCTGTTGAGAGTTGAAGCTAGAATAAGTTGATTAGAAGAAAGTGAATGGAAACTGTGTAGTCGAAAGCCTTAGTATCTTCTTTGTCTATAACCGCCCCTTCTTTCCCTTCCGCCGAAGTCTCTTCTGCCACGTCCTCTGAAAGGTCTTCGCTCTTGCTCGTAAACTTTGCTGGACAAATTGTTCTCAGTGTTCACTTCGGCTGCTAAGGCTTCTTTTGCTACTTCCAAGTTGCCATACCTGCCCACGTTTAAGCGCATGTTACCCCTAAACAGGGTTACATAGCCATTTCCAATTTTTATTGTGTCGCCTTCGTTTACTTTTTCGATGTTGTCGTCCCATAGAGTTAGGTAAACGCATCCTGTTTCGTCGCCAACTAAAGCGTCGCATACGCGGTGTGGAGCGCCATCTCTCCCTGTGGCTATGTTTCTGATTTCGCTTTTTGAAACAACTTTTGCTGTGACGTTTACTGCTCTAGATTGGGGGGTTAATTCGCCTACTTTCACGTCTACTGGTTGTCTGCTTCCCGAAAAACCTTCAACTGCCAAACTTTTCAACACCTACATTTTTGACAACAAAATAACATTGCCTTAAACACTTAAGCGTTGTGGTTAAAAACCTTCGAAGACGGTTTACGCTGTAACCTTTCAGCATTGCTTATAATGGAATTCAATTTTTCTTTACTAATCTGGAAACCGTGGAGGGTTCTGCCGTGAATCTTCAAGTCTTTGAGAAAAGTCTCTTTTATTGGTAGGGGTTTTTCGAAGCGTATTACATATTTGA
>JARYMR010000005.1 GCA_029907045.1 Candidatus Bathyarchaeota archaeon | reverse complement strand
GCTTATCAACGCTGAAACTTATCCCATCCACAGCTTTAACATATCCCCTTAGAATTTTATAGTAAGTTTTAAGCTGATCAACTTCCAAGACTGGCATTTTAAACCCACTTATTGGCTTTAGGTTTTTAGTCAACTTCGATATTTAACCTTTTACCGCCTTTAGTTTACATTCGCATTCTAAGTTTAGGATTAAGTATCTCGTCGAGAGCATAACCTAAAAGAATAAACGCTGTTGCAATCAAGGCAATGCATAACCCGGGAGGAATTATCCACCACCAACACCTAGTGGCTCCTGAAACAAAGACCTCATGAAGCATTCTCCCCCATGACATACGCATCGGATCGTAAAATCCCAACCAGCTTAAAGCTGCTTCAGCTGTAATGGCGCCAGGAACTGAAGTTGCAAGCGAAACATAAACAATAGCCATCACGCAGGGGAGTATGTGTTTAACTATTATGTGACCAGTTCCAGCTCCTGCAGCTTTTGCAGCCTCTATGAAAGGTCTCTCCTTAATTGACAAAACCATCGACCTTACAACTCTAGCGAAACCGTTCCAACCCAACAACCCCAACAGTATGATGAGATTCTCAATTTTAGCACCCAAAATTGCAACCAAAACTATAAGCAGAGGAAGACTGGGCATTACCAAAAGAAGGTCATTTGTTCTCATTAAGAACTCGTCTATTGGACCACCATAAAATCCGGCAAACAAGCCGAAAACCAACCCTATCGACACACTAAACACCGAAACCAAAAGTCCAATGTAAAGTGAAATTCTCGCTCCATAGACAAGCTGAGAAAAAAGATCCCTTCCATACTGATCTGTTCCCATCAAACCAAATGATGTTCCAATAAGTCTCAAATGAAAATCATCAATGTATACAACCGTTTCCACCGTTTTATCTAAGGCTGATGAATCTAGAAAGGTTATCTCGACGCCCCAAATGTAGTTACCAGGTTTTGCTTGGAAAAAATCATTAATTACCGAACTATCAGAAAATTGTATAAGCGAAGTTACCGTACTTGAACTAACCCTTGAAATTATCCAGTGAGCATTTGAGGCGGATCCTGAGAATGCCTTATCAATAATTATTTCTCCTTCCTTTGTCTTAACAAATCCTAATGGAATCTTACCCTCAACGGGGAAGACCGTCGTCATGTTGTCAAATGGCTGATTTGCCTCTCCGAGAAAAACTCTCACCATAACGGGAACATCTAAATATTCAATCCGCCTATAAACTTGCCAAGAAGTTAACCCTTGGTTTGCCCATTGGATATCAAAAGGATAGTTTAATGTGCCCGGAAAAACTGTTGTTACGAAAGGCGACTCAACATTCAGTTTATAAAGTAATTCAACATCCTTCAAAACAATTTTAACCAAAATCCACGTGCGGCTTTGTGGAGGAATTACGAGATTATCGTATAACACTACTTTTTGCCGTTTGACTACAACTGGTTCTCCTTCACCATGCTCGCTTACTAATTTTTCCTTGAGAGTTAGCGAATTCTCAGTTAAATTGATTTTATCAATAACGTTGATCTCTTCAAAACCGGCGCTTCCTATAATTATTTCATCTTTTACTTTAAAGCCTTCAACTGATGCAACGTATAGCTTAGACTCTCCTGCAGAGACAAACTTCGTAAGGTTTGTTTCAACTTTTATCCATGGCTTGACACCGATGATATCAGGTTTATTGCCGTTAAATTCAAGATCTGGATCACAAATCTCGATATTATCCATAAAACAATAATGTGTTTGGTAACCTTCATCCTCTTCATACATTGACGAAAATGGTGAACTTAAAATATCAGTGTAATTTTTAACCGTTAAGCTTCCATCGCTCACGGTCCATTGCAACTCATCCCAATGAGGGGGAAGTTCAGACGTGCCGTTAAGCCACTCCCATAAATTATTATATCCCCAATCTTTTTTCCATTTCCACGCATCGCTTTTACTGCTACTCAATGAGGTACCAAAATAACTCGTTATGTTAGTTGTTGCTGCAATGTATAAGTCCTCAACATACAAGCTTGCTAAATTGTCTACTGATATAGAAATGCTCCCATTCTTCGGAGATTTTCCACTGTTACTAGCCAAAATAATGTACCACTGCTCCTCAGGGGTAATGTCAACTCTTTTGGATCCGTTGGCAAGAAGTTCTATATTACCAATGATAATTCCAGGATTGCCTAAGTAAGGATAGGAGAAATTCGCATAAATATAAACCTTAGACTCATTTGTTATAACCTCAGCCTCTCTTTTATATTTCACTGCTAAAGAGCCCGCCTTAGGTTCTATTCTCAAGCCAAACACTTTAAATGGATAGCCAACATTAGGGTCAAAGCGTATGTCTATAAGCTCTGGGTTTGATGTTAAATTTGACAATTCTGTCCCTAAATTAGGGGCGCCTGCATCTTTTACAACCTCAAAATTCTCACTTAAATAAGGATCACCTCCAAGCCATGTTGGTAAATATCGAAGCCATGTAGGTTTCGAGAGTTTTGCGGCCACGTACCCTCTAAACTCCGGGTCATCCCCAAGTGGAGTAAAGGAGGTTAGCAACGGAGCAAAAATAGCGATAAACGCGAAAAATAGTATAATTAGCAATCCGATGACAGCCCTTTTATTACGTAGAAAAATTTTCATAAAACGTAGAAACCTTATCAGGGAAAACTTCAGCTTGCCTTGTTTTCTTTCAACGTTTTCCAAGACGATCACCCGTACTTGATTCTCGGATCAATAATTCCATAGAGTAGGTCTGCTATAACATTCGCTACAATAACGCATATGGATATTAGATAGAAAATGGCCATCAATACCGAATAGTCCCTTATTGATATAGCACCCCAAGTCCATCCGCCAACTCCTGGATAAGAAAAAACGGTTTCGGTAATAATAGCCCCTGTCAAAATGAAACCAAAAGATAAAGCTGCGCTGGTTATTATTGGAAGTGAAGCATTTTTTAAAGCATGCTTGTATAGTATGGCTGTTTCATTTAGCCCCTTTGCTTTAGCAGTTGTAATGTAATCTTCAGTAATGGTTTCAAGCATGGATGCTCTTGTTAATAATATCCACCCCCCAACAGAGAAAATTGTTAAAGTCAAAAATGGTAAGATTAAATGCGAAAGATAACCCCATAGAAGCTCTAGGCTTCCTTGTAAACTTAATGTCGTGCTATAATTCAACACGTCAGGGAAATATTTAGGAGTAATTGAATATACTTCCGGCCATCCAGTTACAGCCCAGTCATCGGGGAATGCTTTAGCTCCTGGAAACCAACCAAGCATCCCGCTTTTAGAGAAAACCCAAAGCATAACCAGTCCGATCCAGAATGTAGGTAACGAACCAACGATTAGAGATGAAACGACGGCCGCACTATCAAAAGCTGAGCCTCTTTTCTTGATTACGATAATGCCTATATAAACACCAACAATGATGGAAACTATAGTTGACAAACCCAGTAGTATGATAGTGTATGGGATTTTTTGAGCCATAACCATGGCTATTGGTCTTCTCCCTGCGATTTCGATCCCAAAATTCCATGTCAAAAGATTTCTATAATATTTTATTAAGCGAATATACCAAGGGTCGGTCAAACCCCACATCTCGTTTAAAGCTTGTTCATGCTCCTTTCGCCTTTCAGGGGACTCCTTGCTCCAAGCAGACATGAGAAAAGCTCCTGGATCACCAGGCATTGCCATAAATATAATAAAGTTAACCCCTATTACTATTAAGAGTAGAATAAAGGAGTATATGATACGTCTGATAATGTATCTTCGAAGTCCCATAATGGTCAAAATGATTCACACTTTAAATAATTTAAGCTTTTGCCTTCTGAAAAGTAAAAACTTAAATAACGATTCGAAAAGCTTTAAAAGATGATACGAATGGAAAACATAAAAAAGCCAATTGTGATTCTTGCTGCATTAATTGTAAGTTCGATTCTGATCATAGTTAATGGGATACTAATCGTCATTAATAATCAACCGCTAATTTTGGCATCCTACCATGCAAACAATCTTACGGACATTTGGGTAACACCATACGCGAAGCATTCTCCATGGGCAAGAGTATTTTACGGCGTGCCCGGCCTTGTAGAGGATGGACTGGCATACGGTTGGCTTTCAATAGCAGTTTTACATCTAATACTGGCATTGTACGTTTTTATCAAACCACATAAGATCAAAACTTTCAGTCCGTGGATGATTATATTAGCACTCTTAACTGTTCCGATTGGAGGGGGGTTCTATATTGGTTTAATAATGTCAGTAATAATTGGCCTATACGGGCTAGAATATCCCAAAAATTTTAGGGACACTTTTATCGGTAAAATGCTTAACACTTTAAGGCTCGACAAAAGCTTTTTCGAAAAAACTGCAACGAAACCAGACCTTCAGAGGGCAGCTTTAACTCTATGCTTTGTGGCTCTGTTAAGTGGTTTGGGAAGCTGTCTCTACTCCTACAACGTTTACAAAATATATAAAGCAGGAGACCCGTTAACAAACCCAGAAATAACCTCAAACATCCTTCTCAAAGGGAGTCTTTATTCCGAACCAATTATATATTTTTCAGCGTTATCTAACATATTTATAACGTTTATTAAATGGTTAATTCTGACGTTAAGCATATACATTTTTGCTTTCAAAATTCTCGGTAAAGAAAGCGAACTGCTTGGAGTATTAAACGTGACAGCTTATGTTTATGTGCCCGAATTAATTATGACTTTTCTACCGTTAATATTTACCAACGAGCCAAATCTTTCACAAACATGGTCGTTAATCGTTATACCCGTATCTTGGCCGCTAATGCTTTTCTACATATCAAGGATATGGTCATTTATCATTTTAATATATACTTTATCAAGAGCACAAGATATAACATTCGGAAGGGCGATAGGCAGAGCTCTTTTTGCAGTTGTACCATACCTAACAATAGTTTATATGTGGGTTTACCCCACATTCCGCACCTCTGGATTTAACATAACATTTACAGAAGCATCTTTATCAATGGTCGCTCTTTTGCTCTCAATAGTGTATATTCTTTCACTTTTGCTTGGAGCGTTAAGGAGAGATTAGCTAAATCTTACTTTTCTCCTCTTCACTTTTCCTTTTTGAAACAACCCAATCTTTGTATCCTGAGACAACTCCCCATAGTATTACTATACATATCGTCGCTACAAGTTTCAATTCAGGGGGTAAATAAAAAATGATCCAAATTACGATTAAGGGTATTATAATTATGAGAGCAACTGATATAACAATTGTCCAAAACCATTTGTCATAAAGAACTTCCATATGACCCTTCTCCTAATTCTGTGAACTGAACATTTGAAGAACAACAACTTAAACTTTTACTCCAAATCTTTAATTTTAATGTATAAGCAACGATTGTAATGAGCAAAATACTAAATAATACGGGAAACAATGTTGATGAATTAAATTCAGGAATTTCAGTCATCCCGCACATCCGAATTAGGTTATCACCGCTAGGATATTCGATATAAATGTAATTATTGTTTGTGGAAGACCACGTTTTAATCGAAAGAATCCCGTTAGAAGACAGATAGGATAGACTGGTAAGAAGTTTCGGGGGAAAGTTAAGTCTTAGGAAACCGTTAGGCCTTTCCTCAAATAAGCAAACATTAACACATATTAAAGTGTCATTATAGAGGGTTATGTTTAAGAACTTTATTTTGGAGCTTGATATTACCGAAATAGTTTCATTTAAAAATTTGTAACTGCAGAATTCGCCCATTAACGGAAAATCATCGGAAATTTTCCTTTCCTCATTTATGTAATACCAAAGGTCTCCTATCCCATCTTTGTCATTGTCGTGCATAAAATCATAATCATCCCAAAAGTTGCCTTCGCCGTTGAAATACCAACTGTTATTGAAGAAGTCGGATGCATGTTTTCCAAAGGGGTTATTCAAAGAATTATTCAAGAAATTATTATGGAAAATTATGTTTCCGTAGGATGGTGAGTATATCGGAATTTCTATACCGTAAGCTCCGCTATTGATTATGTTATTGGCCTCAAAAATGTTGTTGTTTGAATACCATGCAAGTTCTATACCATTCCAACCGCTGTGCAGTATAGAATTATTAAATATTACATTCTCGCTTGAACGACGCATGAAAAACATTCCATAATGATTGTTTTTAAGAACATTATTTTTTATGGTATTTGCACGCGAGCCATTTTCTAATCTAATTCCAATAAATTTCTCCTCAACTAAATTTTCTTCAATTTTACAATTTGAAGCATTAATTAATCTAATTCCACAGGAATAAGCCAGTCCCCCAAAGTTTCTAATAGTAAAACCTCGAACGCTCACATTACCAGCGATGATAACCACAGCGTCTATGGTGCTATTTGTCTCAATAATTGTCGCTTCCAAACCTTCGCCACACAATACGAGCGACTTATTGATTATCACTTGTTCCTTATAAATCCCCGTCCTTACGAGTATTTTATCACCATCTGAAGCGTATTCCACCGCTTCTCTTATTGTTTTAAAACCATCTTCTCCAACGATTAAAACCCCTTGTGTTGAACAAACAGAAGCATACACTCCGTTAAAGGATATCTGTAGTGCCATAAATAAGAACAGCCCAATCAGCAAATTTTTTGCAAGAAGCTTGTTTCGACTTTTCTTATTGACTTTTGACATAAACAAGATTATAGAAAACATCAAAACTAATAATATAATAAAGTTGGTGCTAGTAAAAGAATATTCTGGAACAGCTCCTGTTCCCAACACTTTAACCTCTAAAATACTTCCACTTTCTAATGAGAGTAAACATAAGAAAGTATGGTTAGCAGATGAAAAAATTTCATAGCTAATTTTTGAGCCATTTAGCAAAACTTCCCATTTATCTTTATCATTCCAAAGCAAATTTTTTGGTATCCCAATTCTACAAAAGCTACTTGCCGTATCTGTCACTATTTTGAAGGAGACAAGACAAAACGTTGGGTCAAAATTGAAATCTAAAATTTCGGAAAAAAATCCAAACACTTCAAAGGGGTTTTGCTCGAAATGGTTGATGGGAAATGCTTTTACTGGACCAGATAAGGGATACTTATCTAAATTGTTGAATCCAATAGAATACGGCTTGTCGAGTATGCCATCATAACCATCTATATCTTGGAATAACCCTTTATGGCTATCTGTTTCATTGAAATTTGACCAGAAATTTCCTCCATATGGGTATCCATAGTCCCAAGTATTGGTTACGTTGGAAAAAGATGTTGCAATAATTTCAACGTCCTTTGCGTTTCCTAGAAAATTGTTATGAACAAAGAAGTTGCCAGCGGCATCATCTATCTTGATGGCGATGCTATTATTGACAAAGTTATTATTGTAAATTTTATTAAAGTTAACTTCATCGAAATATATCCCAACCTCATTGTCGGAGATTTCGTTCAAAAAAATTTCATTATCCATTGTAGTTACTTGCAATATGTACGGTGCAAAAGAGAGATAAAGGGCATGCTCATTAAACTTAAAGATATTTGAATGTATTTTACATGTTGTAGCGGGCTCTAGCGAGATCCCTGACCATTCGTTAAAGGTTAACGAACTATTCGTTATTGTTATGTTATGAGAGTTAACAAGCCTAATTCCTTGAATATTTTGCGTACAATTAATGCCGGATACAAACGTGTCGTTAGTGTATGCAAGTAACAAGCCTGAAAAATTATTGCTTAACGTCATATCAGCTACAACGACGTTTGTACTGTTAACTATAGCAACAAACCCGGCGTCACCAGTTAATTTGACATCACGAGCATTCAGAAGATAACAAACTTTCTTTCCATTCACGGTATTTGATGAGTCAATATCATGTATAAAATGGGAAAGGTATAAACCGTAAACTTCTAAATTATAAGTGTTATTTAGCATCCTTACACTTCGTAGAAGATTTTGTAAGGAATCATAGATTCTAAGTCCTTTGTAAAAGTTTGTTATTGTTATGTTCCTAATTTGGTTGTTATTACTTTGCTGTATCCATAATCCCGTTGATTTATATGTACCGGTACCATCTATGGTCAGATTTGCTAATACAACGCGGGTTACTCCCCTTGAAATTTTTACGCAAGTGGATGTTCCTGAACCCGAAATGATAGTTTTATTACCTGAACCGATTATTGTTAAAGTTTTATTAATTTCTATTCGCTCACGGTAGCTTCCAGGCATTATGATTATAGTAGAGCCTGCAGGGGCAAGGTTAATTGCTGCTTGTATGCTTTCACCTTCTTTCACTATAATTTCGCTGGTGCAGTTTGCAATCGGAAGATTAACGAAAAATATCGAAAACACCGTTGTGACTAGGATAAGTGTTGCTAAGTTGTTATAATTCATATTTCCCCTTGTTCATAATATTTGATCTCTTAAACTAAAACTTTCTTATGCCGACTGGAATATTCTAGAAATGTTTAAGTCCCGCCTTGAATAAGTTATTGGAGGAGGAATCATGAGAAAAATTCTCGCAATTGGCGGCATAATTCTCATCGTCTTAGGACTGTTCCTTTTTTCATTATACAATTTTTCGCAGAAAAATAACAATATAGATTATAAGGAGATAATAAATGAGTTAGTTAATCGAGAGACTTATACATGGGAAATTTCATGGGATGAAATGGTTTTTGAGTGGGATTTTTCAGAGGGGGAGGAAATGATTGTGGCTGTGTGGCCAAACTATGATTGGGGCATACCAAGCTTAGAGCCAGAGACTGGAATGTATTTGCCTCCAAATAGCACTCAATATTTCTCAGATGTCAAAAGACTTAGAGTAAACGTAACGAACATAGGAAATCAAAAATTCTCCCTAATTGAAATCTATTACGTGTATTCAAATCCTGGATTTCCCAATATTTTTCAGGATTATTTTGGTGTAATAAATGATACTGGAGCTTTAAGTTTGGATGGAGATTACCCTAAAGCTGGAACAATAGATGGCAAGGGAGCTGTTCATCTTGGAAAAGCGAAGACAAATGGAGTATATAGGATAACGTTCTCTATGGAACCAGAGTGGGTTAGGGATAAAAAAATAGCGGATAGTAACAACACGGTACTGTGGCCTCATCCGATATCTCCTCCTCACATGATAAGACTATATAAAAGCAAGGAGGATACAATTTATCCTTACAAATCATTGTTTCTATTACCAGTTGGAGTGTCAACGATAGCTTTAGGCGGAATCGCTCTTTTAAAAAGCCGCCAACCGCCACGTAAAACATCGCGTAAAAAGAAGCATCAAAAACTTTAATTCAAAAATTGAAAAACCAATACAAGAATCTATGTCCTATTTCGATGTCAATAATAACACATGCGCATATTATTCATAAAATTGTTATAACTGAAATTTATATACCATAAGAAACTTATCAAAATAACTATTTAAGCACTACTACCGAAACCTCCAGCGCTTTCGAGAATCACATTGGCGTTCCAAAAATATAAAAGCGCTAGATGTTATGGATAAGAATCGATGAAAGTAGCACAGCTATTTCGTATCTCGTCATGGAAGTAAAAGATTTAAATAACGATTTTACTCTTTCCATAAATAAGACAATAAGTTGATGAAAAATTTGTTTACTTTTGACGACTTCAAATCTAAAAAGAAAATGAGCAAACCGACCGCCAAACCGACCATCATTCCGGTTAAATCGGCAATTGCATATCCTGCTATACCCGCAAAAATTGCAAAATACAATTTTCTTATCTTCAAAAACTCTACAAAGAGCGCAACAAGGAACAGTGCAATAAAGTTGGAAACGTTCCCCAAAAGTTAACACGTATATTTCATAAGTTTCACATCTTTCTTCTGGGGTAAGTGGCCATCCAAAGGGATACTAATCGCTGTCTACCTCCATATTTGGACCACCACTTGCTGTATCCATCAACCAGTGAGGGTGTTCGGTGGTGTATAGAAAGTAAAAATCAGCGTTGACATTGCCATAACCAGCCAACCAATAATAGGGATAAAGAATTGGATTAAAAGTAGCATTACAGTGAAAGATGACATCCGCGTAGCCTAAACGAGTGTGAGGGACAAAGGAGACTTCCTTTACTGAGTATACACGATAACCCACACCTTCGAATAAACCTAGAAAAACGAGAAAAACAGCCATAATTAATGCAAAACCCAACGTTTTAGCAACGTTTTTATAAGAATTTTTACGTCTGAAAGACTTTTCCAAGCGTCATCAATGTTGATTATGCATCAAATGATATTTAATCTTTTAGCTAACCTAAATTTGATTGCCAAATTATTAGAAAACCCAAAAATACCATTTACAAATAAACATGTTATAATTGTTGAAAACCTTATAAGGCATCTTAGGCTCATACAATCTTATGTATAGACTGCTAATGTGGATTGGCTTAGCAATTCTTCTACCATCTCTAATAGTAGGCATGGCTACAGCTGCAAATATTCAAGTTCCCCGCAAGATTGAAGAGTTCGCAGTCTATGCCGAATATCTTAATATACAGATTATGGAAAAAATCGTGTCTGTTCCACCATTTAACAGAACTTTAGAAGAGGCCCAAAAGTTAGGAAAGCAGTGGGGTTGGGTTGGCTTCAATATTTCACTTCCAAATCAGGGTAAACCAGGATATTGGGCGGGAGGCATAATGTTGTATGAACCAAATAGCAAAGAAAAGTCTGAGGTTCTCCTGAGAGTTGTTAATGAGACAGATTTCGAAGCTCTAATATTTTTTGGAATGGAAGAAGCGGTGTGGAACACCTGCAAAATATATGTAGAGACGTATTTGGAACCCAAAAAAGGGTACAGCGAATTTCAATTTGAAAACCTTGATAACTGCCAAAAATATTGTTTATTCTTTCGCGGATTAGACGACGGGGTAGAAGATACCATAATACTAGTAAGTGTAAAGGAAGCATGGTACGAATATACAACCTTAATTCCAGCAACCACCACAAACAAAGCAATCATCGGTGTGGCAATAATTTTAGGTTTAAGTTTTACAACACTAGGATTCAAATATCAGAAGAAAAAGAGACGACCAAAATCTAGGAGAACATTTTGACAAAAATGTTAACTTTATTGCCCTTTTTTATCTTCATCTTTCTTTCGAATCAATAAAAGATAACCTTTCAGAGATTCCTCAGGATTCCAATCAAAACCCTTGCTAAGATAGGCTTTCTCACCGTTCAAAGCTCGCTCAGCCAATATTCGCAGAATAAGCAGTAGAATTACACTATTTACAAGTATCATAGATAAAAAGTTAAAAGGAAAACTTAACATTGTTATAAGCAACATGTTGAAAAGTAATTCGCAAATAAGAAATGATGGTAATATTGCAGCCCAAAAAATCCCTTGAAACTTTTCATTCTCTGAAAAGCTTTCCAAACTTAACTTCGGAATTTTAAGAATAATCCTATAGAAAAGCGGAATTTTAATTTCTTCTTCAATCTTTTCTTCCCTTTCTTTGCGTTTCATCATCATATAAGGACAAAAGGCCATATTTTAGGTTTTGTGAGAATTACTAAAAAACGGATTGCCAAAGACGCCTTATAATGTTGTCCGGTGATATTTTAAAAACCCATAGGACTATAATACCCCCAATTATAATACCTATAATAGTGCCGTAGAGTTCCCATATGAGAAAACCAAAAACCCCTGATAAGAGCACCCAGTATAGGGAACGCCCCCACAAAAACTCGATATTAAGGAATATAATGAAGAGGAAAATCAGGTTCGGAAAGGTTCCCCAAGAGATCATCATATTTATGTACGAGTCATATCGCTCTTCCGGTTTTATACCCCATATTGGACCCCCAAACTCGCCAGGCATGTAACCTTCAGGAACATACATAACAGAAAAATTACCAACAATTTTGCCCTTACCAATAACCCAGTAAAATGGGTAGATAATTGGATTATAGGTAATATCACAGAAGAAAACAGCGTCTGCATATCCCAGCTGGCTATGAGGCTTGAAAGAGACTTCCTTAATAGCATGCACGTAATAGCCCAAGCCGCCAAAGAAGCCCAAAAATAAGAAGAACATGCTCATCAATAAGGGAAATAAAAACTTCTTAAGGATGCCAACTAGTCGACTCTGCCTGTGATACAAATAGAACCATAATTATTTTCAAAAACAAAAATTTAAGTTTTTACAAACTATAATCATTGGAATATCGCCGAATTGGAAGCCTAATAATCACGAATATAACACAAAATAAAACAGCAATTATCAACGGCAAAAGCGAAAACGAAAATTCGGGGACAACATTAGTTCCCTGAACCCTAAAAGCGTCTAAAGTATGATTATAATGGAAGAAGAGATGTGTGTAATATTTATCTTCAACCTTTGTAAAGAAAATGCTACAATTGCCAATGAAAACCTCCCATTCAGAACCCGAAACCCACAAAAGCTTTTTGGGAATAGAAACCCTGCAAAAACCAAAAGTCCCTACAGATCCAACAGCGTTAAAAAATATACACGGTTCTCCAGCCGGGGCAAAAATGAAGTTTAAAATAGTGGAGTTAGAAATAAAAGCGAAATGATCTTCTGAAAAATCCGTTATAAAGATTTTAATAGGTGCCGCCAGGGGAAACTTATCAAAATTTTCAGCATATAAGTAAAAAGGCGAGTCGCTGATGCCATCTGAACCAGTTATATTCTGATAAAATCCCATAAATTTGTCTTGAATTTGAAGCCCTCCCCAGTAATTGCCCCCCATAGGGTAGTTAAAATCCCAAAAGTTTTCAGAATGCGAGGAATCCAGTAGTTGTCCATCAAAAAAGTTATTGTGGAAAATTGAATTATGGTTAGAATTTTGAATGTAAAAGTTGTAAATGTTTCCTCTGAATGAGTTTCCCATAATTATGCTATGGTTCGTGTGAGATAGGTAGATTCCTTGAAAGTTATTATTGATCTGCAAATTTCTAAAAGTCATGTTAAGCGAAAAGGCTAAAGTTATTGCCTGATAGTTTCCTGTGATGTTAAGATTTTCCAAAATAACGTTAGAAGAATTAACGAGAGCAATACACCCGACATCTTTTGAAGAATACTTGGTGTGATGCTGATTTAGAAGGTAATAAATTGGTTTCCCATTTACGCTGTTTGAGGTATCAATGTCGTTCAGGAAATCATCTAACTTTTCACCGTATAATCCGAAATTTCCAAATGGCCAATTATTTGATATGACATTATTTCTTATCGTGTTATTTCCTGCACATGAAATGAAAAGCCCAAGCTTATTTTGGGTAATATTATTTGTTGAAACTATGTTAGAATGAGCGTTTGACAACCGCAACGCAATTTCATTATTTATTAAAAGATTTTCTTGAACATGGTTCCTATTAGAGGAATCTAGTATAATAGCATAAGGACCAGTATTTGTAACAGTGTTTCTCGCAATTAAACTATCGTTTGATGATTGTATGTGTATTCCTTCACATACATATGCTATGTTGTTCCATTTTACAATATTAGTTCTGCTACCCTCTAAATAAATGCCAAAAGCAGGGTTATCTGTAATACTATTCCTTACCATAACGTTATCATTGGAATAATAGAGAGAGAGCGCCTGACCGTAATTGTGAAATAAAATATTGTCTACAATGTCGTTATAATGAGAATTTTGTAAAACGATGGGCATATTATTTCTTGTTACGTTATTTTTGCGGATTTTATTAGACTTAGAATCAGCCAAATAAACTCCGCGACTATTGTCCTCTATTTTATTTAACGTGATGTTAATATAAGAGCAGTTACTGACATAAAATCCGTGTAATCCATTTTTAATGGTGAAACCACTAACCTCTGTACCATTGGCAACAATGCACACTACATTTTTTAATCCTCCACCATCAATTATCGTAGTTTCTGGATTCAGCCCCCGCAAAGAAACTGATTTATTAATAACGATGTTCTCAAAGTAAATTCCGGGCGAAACGAAAATAACATCTCCGTTGTTTGCTTGATTTATCGCTTCTTGAATTGAAGAGAAAACTTTTGAATTGTTTTTGCCTACATATTTGTATCTTTCACAATAGTGGCAACTAGGGTAGGCTAAACCGAATATATTTACAATGACCAAAAAATAACATAATAAAAACGATATTCTGACCCTAGTATTCACCGATATGCAACCTCCATCCGTTTTTCATATATCAATAATCCAACCGTAATTCCAGTTTAACATCAACGCTAAAAATAAATCTTTGCACTTCTCATGAGTCAAAAGCAGCTCTTGTTAAAGTCGAACAGTCCTTATTTAGACAAAATTTAATAAGCCGTATTGTTAAAAATTCAATAAGAGGGAAAATGAGACCGAATAGGAAGATATTATCTTTGCTCATTTTTGGCGTGTGCTTACCAACCATAAGTTTTGCATTGGCTATGTTGACCCCGCAAAATTTCGAGACTATTGAATTGGAAAATACCCCAAAACCACTCGGTTACTTTACAGTTGAGTTAAAGGTAGAAAATGCATTTAATGTTTATGGATGGCAGGCAGTTGTAGAATTCGATCCTCAAAAGATTATGATTATCGACGTAACTCCTGGAGATTTTCTTGATAAGTCGAGCACAAATGAGACATCTATTAACATATCAGATCATGGTTACAGCGCAGCAAATAAATCATTTTTCGTGTACCACGTATCAGATCAGACAAAGTTAATAATAGCCCAAACGCTCCTGGGAGAAGAGGATGGAAAATCTGGAGATGGAACCTTGGCATACATAAAATTCGGATATTTAACAGAAGAATATCAAAACGCATTCCATCTGGTTTTCAACAATTCCGCCTATAAAACTCTATTATTGAACAACAAGTTACTCCCTACAAATGGACAAATTGGCATAGGCTAACCGATGCAACAATGAATACTTGAATCTTGCGCGCAATTGGATCGGTTGGCTCTGCGGTAAAGGCGTTTCCTACTGAGATGATATCGAATATGTCAACGGTTTTGTCGCCGTTGATGTCGCCGATAATTTTTATTTTCACTATTCCATCAATACATTTTTGTCGAGGTTTGTTTCTCCTGGAACAGGGGTTGATGCAGCCCATATAGTATAGTTAACGTAGAGTTCCATGCTGGCAGTGTTTAAATTTTAGGTTAACCGCTTCTCTTCGGCCTGGAAGTAGGTTAGCTATTGCTTGAGTCCCGATAACATTATTGTAGTATGCTGTTACGTTGAAAGTTTCAGGGATGTTTCTAAGGTTTACAGCCGTTACGAATATTTGGATGCTGTATCCCTTAAAGGGTTTCATTTATGAATATCGAAACGCTTTTGATTGCCAAATCTCTTAAGGCTCCTGTTTCGCTTACTGTTACGTAACCATCTAAGGGAACGTGCGGAATAGGCTCTGCTTTATCATTTGCAAGTTTTGTGTCGATGGGGGTGTAATGGCGACTCGCCCACGGCAACCGCATGAAACTTTATAGACGCTAAATTTTGTCCCGAGATAAGGTCGTTCTTCATACATCGAGTTTGAATTTTAAGCGGAGTTAATTAAATAATTTATAAGAGAAAAAGGGATTGGTTATGGATATCCATAGTATTCCCACCCGAATATTACGGCTATTATAGTTATGTCGTATATGTCTATTATGCAATCGTCGTTTATGTCTGCATTTGGGTTATATTCGGGACTTCCGGGGACGGAGCTGAAGGCTAGAGCAACTGCAACTATGTCGAATATGTCAACTATTTCGTCAACATTTATGTCGCCGCATCCAGCCACATAGATCCGGCAATCTTTAAAAGCGTTGTTTCCAGTGTTTGTTTCATCTGGGACTGGCCATGCATAGGCGCTAAATGTATAATTGCCAAAGGGTGTTTCGGTTGTGTTCCATCTAAAGCCAATGAACTTGTAATCTGAACTATTTAGTCTTACAACCGCATAATCTTGGATGATTTTTGGCAGGTTGAAATGATCCCATATAGTTAAGTTGAAATTCTGCGCAATTAACATTAAATCAAACGCATTAACTATTCCGTCGCATGTAACGTCAGCGGGATTTTTTCCAGGCAACCCAGACCAATCCCTATTTGCAATGACTAAACAGGCATCATAATAATCAACGTAGCCGTCTCTGTTTGCATCTCCTTTTCTCCAAAACTCATCGGACCATTTACCATCAGGATCAGGCCATCGTTCGATAAGGATGGGGGCTGGCTCAAGGCCTTCAAAAACTGTTAGGTTAAATATTTCGGGAAAGTCGCCTTGGTTAGTAACATTTACTATAATCATACCAAGCGTTTTGCAAGGCTTCTCGGGGAAGGTTATGCCTTGTGGAACAATGTTCTTTTTAGGCCAAACATTTGTAATTGCTATATCACGTGTTATTTTGAATTTTATACTCCGAACCGTTTGATCCCAAACCATGAAGGTAAAATTGTATTCTCCAGGGGATAGAACCCCCAACGCATATTCATGTTGAACTGTAATCGGCACCGGCATAGTTGGACCGGTATATTCCCAAATTGTCGCGTTAACAGATATGTTGTTTCCAATAATTATTGGCTCTCCCCAACTCGAAACATCGAAACCTGTATGGGGAAAGGTTATTGAAACATTAACACAAGAGACATCCCCTGCCATTAAATGTTTGAGTTCAACGTTTTCTTCAGGCGGTATGTATGAATCCACTCTTGATTCACATGAAATGTTGACATAACGCCGTCCTCATTGGACAGCCAATATAACGAAAAGAAAACCACCAGAAACATTATTAAGGCCTTATTTTTAATATTCCTTTCACCCAGATTTTAATTTAGGCGACTATTCTTATTTAAATTTTATGTATAATTTTCAAGTTAACAAACTTTAATGTTAAGGGTACTGAGTTCAAATTAGACAAAAAAGGGGGTCATGGTATGGTTTCTCCGAAGTGTATGGCTATGATGACTAGGTCGAATATGTCGATGATGTTGTCGTTTGTTATGTCTGCGTCTGGATCCCAGTTTGGATCGTTGGGTGTTGCACCATAGGCTATGGCGATTTTTACACAGTCGAAAATGTCTACTATGCCATCAGCGTTGATGTCGCCGGCCATGGCGACAATAACCCAGCCGTCTGTTAACGTGTTGTCCGCCGTGTCTGTTTCGCCTTGAACAAGCCAAGCGTAAGCCGAAACCACATAGTTGCCTTTAGCGTAGCCTGTCGTGTTCCATGTTAGGGTTAGGGTTGTTGATGTGCCTTTTGTTAGTGTGCATGGTGTTGTGGCTATTTGTGTTCCGTTTGCGTATACTTTGACGTTGAAGTTTTCTGTTTGTTGGCCGAGGTTTACGAGGGTTACGTTTATGTTTATTGTGTATCCTTCGCCTACTACATGCTTGTTGGGGGTTATGTTTGTCACTCCTATGTCGTGGTCTGAGACTACTTTGAATTCTATTAGTGGGCAGCCCCATGGTAGTAGCCCGTTTATGCGGTTCCATTCTTCTGGTATGTATTGTTGGGAGAGTTCTGTGAAGTTTAGGGGGCCTGTGAAGGTTATGGTTCTTGCTGTTGGGTTATAGTTTATTTGCGGATCCGATTGTATCCACATTGGGTATGGTTCTGATGATTCTGAAAACTTCAGCCAGCCAGTAACAACGGTCAGTGTATCGTTTGGTGTTTGAGACGGTGTCCATGGGTTTTGTTTGAAAACCCAGACTGGGCCTTTTTGGGTGTTGCTCCAGTCTATTGTTAGGGTTTCTCCCTCTTTTAGGTTGAAGCAGTTAGGCGTATAGTCGTAAAGGCCGTAGTCGTTGTAGTAGTAGTTGCCCGGCGTTACAATGTAGTAGGTTTTGTTGTGGTATGGGTAGGCTGGAGAGGTGGTTACTCCATAGGATTCTGCCAGGTCTGGGTAGTCTCCGAAAATGGGTTCCATCATCCATGTTGGTTCTGCGAAGGCTGTATCATCGTAGCTCCACATGTACATTGCCCATGTCCACGCTGTGTCTAGGTCTACGTCTGCTGAGTCTGCGCGTATTGTGGCGTTGAAGTGTAGGTCGTCGTAGAAGCCTTCTAGGCCTGGCATGAAGGTTGCCCTAAACATTCTTGCTAGTAGGCAGTCCATTCCATTAGTTATCATGTCAACTTTCAGTGTTATACTGTCCGCTGTGGCGGATTCAAGATCCAGATAGTACGTGTATGACTTAGGGTAATCTACGTAGGGCCCATCAAACATGGGTCTTATGTCAAATATTCCGCCAGCACCGCCTAGATTGGTGAGCCAAGTGCTCCATTTGTTTTTCACCGTTCCTTTGTTGGTCGCCCACCATGATGCAAAATTGTTGAATTGGGTTTCTGTTATTCCGAGGATTTTGCGTGCGGCACTCTTATCCAGTATTATTTTGCCTGTTAGTTCACTGACGTACCCGTCCCAGAGACCATGTGGAAAGCCAATTTGTGCTTTTCTTGTTGAATTGATGAAAAATAGGTACCAGTTTATGATTTGGGCTGTGCCGCCAACAACGCCAGGTTCCAAACCGCCCATCAAATTATATGGTAGAAACATCGGATTGTCTATTTTCACTTCGGGAAGATTCCTTCCCTGAACATTAACTCTAACAGATGTGTAGTAGTATATCCATCCTGTCTCTGGTTCCCATAAATATACAACTGGGTAAGTGTCGCTTATTAAATAGTCGCTACCGTAAATATCATAACGCCGAGCCCAGACATCTGCATCTATTGGAACGTCGAAGAAACTATATATCTTATAGTTGACCGTTCGCGTTGAGGATTCTTGGGCTGAAGCCAAATTTTTAGATTCGCTAAATGTCAGTCCATTGCTGAAGATAATTGCCGCCAAAAGGATAACCAACAGTGAAATTGAAATTTTCCATTTATAATTCATTCTCCTTCCCCCACAAACCAGAGCGAAATTATACCATTTAAATTTTTCTGTAAGTTTAATGGAAAATATAAACAGCCGTCGGAAAGCAAAGCATAAATAATTCTAACAGCCTCTGGGGAAGGGGGAGTGATATGGTTGAAGGTTTTAATCCTTGGCTGCGGAGCCCAAGGCTCCGTCATAGCCACCCACCTAGCTAAAAGTCCCCACGTAAACGAGTTAAGATTAGCCGACGTAAGCATTAGAAAGGCAAAAAGCCTCGCAAACAGACTTCAAAGCGACAAAGTAACAGCCTACAAAGTGAATGCAAACAACCTCAAAAGACTGCTTAAAGTAGCCAAAAAAGTGGATGTGGTGGTCAACGCCGCATCCTACTCATGGAGCATAATCGAAAACTCTATGGAAGCAGCCCTAACATCAGGAGCCCACTACGTCGACCTCGCAGGAATAGAGCAAGTAAGGTTCAACAACAAATGGGAAGACGCAGGGCTAACAGCAATAATAGGCATGGGAGAAGACCCTGGAATAACAAACCTCCTCGCGGCAAAAGCAGCAGACGAGATGGATGCTGTTGACGAAATACGCATGAGGGATTGGGGAAGCGTAAACAGCAAAGAAATGGTTTCAAGCTGGTCGCCTGCAGCCGCATGGGCAGACTTTGCAGAAGAACCAATAATATATGACCACGGAGTCTTCAAACGCGTACCGCCTTTCAGCGGAGAAGAAGTTTACAAATTCCCCCCACCAATAGGACCACAAACCGTTACATGGCACGCCCACGAGGAAGTCGTAAGCCTTCCACAGTACATAAAGGGCGTAAAATATGTAGACTTCAAACTGGGCATCCCAGATCTAACCGTAGTAAGATACATTATAAATCTTGGACTGCTAAGCGACAGATACGTAAGCGTCAAAGGAAGAAGAATCTCGCCCAGAACAGTTTTCACGTCGCTGCTGCCAAGAACCTTATCCATGGACGAGGTTGAAGAAAAAATAGCAGAAGGTTCACTAACCGATGAGCAAGAATGCATAACCGTGGAAGTTAAAGGCGAAAAGGAAGGACAAAAAACGGAATACGCCGCATACGTGCTTATGAGCCTACAAGAGGCAAACACCATAATGCCAGGCGCAACAGCCCTATCCTATCTGGTGGGCACACCAGCCGCAGTAGCCATAGAAATGCTATTAAAAGGGGAAATAAAAACCAAAGGCGTAGTTGCACCAGAAGGCCTAAACCGCAAAGAGAGAAACGCCCTTCTAACGGGCATAACCGAAAAAGGTATAAAAATTCGGGACAAAACAAGAACTTTGTACAGTTTTCGAGTTCAAAGCTTGGAAGACATACTTGCAGAAAGCCGATAACATAATGCAATTTGAGAAAAAATTATAAAACACCATTATTAAATAGTCAAATGCAGAAACTGGAGAAGGGAATATTATGGCTAAAAAACCCTATATTATATTGGGAGTAGTTGCAGTAATAAGCGTCGTCATAGGCTACGCTGTAGGAAACTATCTAACCACTCTAACATTCAGGGATTATGAAGCAGAGCTAATAGCAAAAATTCAAGAACTCCAAGTGCAGCTCGGAATGCCCCCAGTAGAGGAAGAAGTCAGAGTATACTCATGGAGCTGGTACATCCACCCCTACATGATTCAACTTTTCAAAAAAGCCTACGGGGTAAGAAAAGTAATCTACAAAACCTTTGAAAGCGACGAGGAAGTTTGGACCAAAATTGCAACCAACGCAAGCGGATACGACGTCGTCGTTCTCGCAGACACACATGTAACCATGGCTGTACGAGACAATCTTATCCAGAAACTAAACAAAACCCTCATACCCAACTTAGAATACATAGACGACAAATTCAAAAACGCCTTCTATGATCCAGGATGCAACTACAGCGTCCCCTACATGTGGGGAACCACAGGAATAGGATACGACAAATCTTTAATAAATGATACAATAACAGGCTGGGAACAACTCTTTGACTTCAGCCCCGGAGGCTTCCTAGACAAATACAGAGGAAAAATCACCATGTTAGACGACTGGGTGGAATGCTTCGCAGCTGCCTTAAAATATCTAGGCTACAACGCCTCTGACACAAACCCCGAACATCTCCAAGAAGCGAAAAACCTGCTTATCCAACAGAAAAGATATCTGAAAATGTATGCAGGCGCAGACCTCTACATTCCATACATGCAGAACCCACAAGTTTCAGGCTTCTGGATATGCCACGTGTGGAACGGAGACTTGTATATATCAAAGGAGGTAAACCCAAACCTTGTTTACATGCTTCCAAAAGAGGGCGGCATCTTATGGATTGACTGTATGGTTATACCCACAGGCGCGCTGCATCCCATAGCCGCCCACGCCTGGATAAACTTCATGTCAGACCCCCTTGTGTCTGCATTAAACAGCATGTACATTCACTACGCAAGCCCAAATAAAATAACAGTGCAAGAACTCCTTCCTTCATGGATTGCCTCAGACACGGCCATATATCCAACGGACAAGATGCTTGAAAAATTTGAAATAGGGCCAAAAATCTACACAGACGAAGAAAGGGAATTGCTGGAGCAGTTGTGGACAGAGGTTAAACTAGCTCCCTAAACCTTTTCCCTACTTTTTACTAAACCGCTGATAAAGCAAAGCCAAACTCATAGAAATCCCAAGAGCAATCGTGGTTAAAGCATTCAACTCAGGACTAACTCCTCCCTTCCTAGCCATAGCCCAAATCCTTAAAGGCAGAGTCTCAAACCCAGGTCCAGTCGTAAAAACAGTCTTATAAAAGTCGTCATAGGAGAGGGTGAAAGCCAACAAACTAGCAGCGAGAATACCTGGCATGAGAAGCGGCAAAGTTATCCTGAAAAAAGTTTGAATCTCGTTTGCCCCCAAAGTCTTCGCTGCCTCCTCCAAGGAACGGTCGAACCCAACCAGTCTGGCCCTAAGCACAACATAACAATAAGAAATGTCGTAGGCTATATGCCCTAAAAGAACCGTGGTAAAACCCAAACTGAAACCCCACCCTATCAACAAATAAAAAAGAAGCAAAGTCAAGGCTTCGGCGATCTCGGGAATAATAATCGGAATGTATAGGAGACTGTCAATAACCCCCTTCCCTCGAAAAGAGTATCTAACCATAGCATAAGCAGTAAGGATGCCGAAAACTACGGAGGAAACAGCCGTCAGAGCCGCCACCACCACACTGTTGTAGAGTGCTCCCCAAACCTCCGGTGTCTGAAACAGTTGAGCATACCAATCGATAGTAAAACCAGTCCAAGATCCAAGCAAACGCGAACTATTAAAGGAAAATAGCGCCATAACCACAATAGGCCCATAGATCAAAGCGAAAATAGCAAAAGTGAAAACTTTAAGGAAAATGTCGCCGAATTTCAAAAGGCCATCTCACCCCCACCATATCGCATATAAATTAACACAACAGCCAAAGTAATCGCCAACATAACAGTTGAAACCGCACTGCCAAACCACCAGCTCCGCACTTTCAGAAACAGATCCCAAATCACGTTGCCAATCATATATTCGCTGGGGCCTCCCAGAAAATACGGAACCAAAAACTCGCCAACACAAGGCACAAACACCAAAACTATGCCAGCCGCAACACCAGGCATTGTTAGTGGAAGAGTCACATGGAAAAACGTCCTATAAGGACCAGCACCAAGGGTTTTAGAAGCCTCAATAAGGCTGACGTCAAGCTTTTCCACAGACGCATACAAAGGCAATATCATAAAAGGAATATAATCATAAACCATGCCTAACATTACACCCCAAATTGTACCCACAACCGAAAACCCCAACCTTCCAAAAACATACATGTCTAAAAGCTGAAGAATATTCATCAACGCGTAAATCCTCAAAAGAAAACTAACCCAGTAGGGCAATATAACCATCATCATCAAAACATTCCTATACCGCCTAGTCTTTATCGCAATGGTATAAGCCACAGGATATCCCAGCAGGAAACAACAAACAGCCGTCAAACCAGCAATCAGCAGAGAACGCCCAAGAATCCACATGACAGTGGGACGGAAAGACTGAAGATAATACTCAAGTGTAAAATTAAAGATGAAACGATAATATTTATCAACAGCTCCGAAACTGTAAAGCAAACTTATACCCATAGGGGAAAAGAAAAAAACCAACAAGTAACCAAGCGGCAACAACAAAAACAAAAATGGAATAATCTTTTTTCTCTTCCTAATTTTCTCAAAGATGCCCCCTGAAATGGACATACACTCACCTATTCCAGCGGAACAATTGTTGCATTCTCTTTAGGCCATCCAACTTGAACTTTATCACCAACTTTAAAATCAGCCAGAGAACTTTCAGCAACCTGCACTTGAGCCTTTAACTCAACATCACCCGCTAGCCGAAGCCTAAGATTGACGAACGACCCCACGTAAATGCAATCTTCAACAGTCCCATCAAAAATATTATCCATATTTTTCAGCTTTTTTGCCACGAAAATTTTTTCAGGACGCACCGACAAAAGCGCTGCTTTCCCAACAAACTCGCTGGGAGCATCAACCATTATTTTGCACGGCGAGTTTTTTACATCAAAATATCCGTCTGAATTGCATAGCCCCTCAACGAAGTTTGTCTCCCCTATAAACCCAGCTACAAACTTAGTCCTAGGGCGTTCATAAATCTCCCTCGCCCCGCCAATCTGCTCTATTCTCCCCTTATTCATAACAGCTATTCGATCAGACATAGTTAATGCCTCTCCCTGATCATGCGTTACATAAATGAAAGTTGTGCCAACAGTTCTCTGAATTCTCTTCAATTCAATTTGCATACGTTGCCTAATTTTCAAGTCTAACGGCCCTAAAGGTTCGTCAAGCAGTAAAACCGTAGGCTCAGTTACCAGCGCCCTAGCCATTGCAACCCTCTGCTGCTGTCCACCACTAAGCTGTTTCACGTTTCTCTTCGCAAAAATTTCCGGAGGCATATCCATAACCTCTAGAATTTTGTAGATGCGGCTTTTGTACTCGCTTTCAGGAAATTTCTGCATCTTTAAACCGAAACAGATGTTGTCGTAAACGTTCATGTGAGGGAAAAGCGCAAGATGTTGAAAAACCATTCCGATGCGCCGCTTATAAGGAGGGACGTCGTTTACAACTTTTCCCCGAAGTTTAATAATACCCTTGGTTGGTTCTTCAAGTCCAGCTATCATCCTCAAAGTCGTAGTTTTGCCGCATCCGCTAGGGCCAAGCAGCGAAAAAAATTCGTTCTTGTATACCTCGAAAGATACATTATCCACAGCTACTACATCGCCAAAAACCTTCAGAATATCGATCAACTCGACTTCAGCGGACATTGTTAACCGATAGACATCCTTTAAAAGTACTCTTAAAAGTTTTACGCTAACAAATAAATAACAAAATTTCTTAGATTTCCGAAGCGAAAGCCATTCATTAGCGGTTAAAAGTACCCTTTTAAACCTCAAACATGTTGTGATGCTTAGTAAAGTAAGTTTTATTAATTTAGGTTAATTAAATCTCGACGAGGTTAAAGTTATGAACCGTTTAGGAGGATACTCTGGAAAGGTTGCCAGAGTGAATTTAACCAAGGAGCAGGCGAAAACGGAGAATCTGCGCTGGGAGTGGGTTGCACAATACATCGGAGGCAAAGGCTTAGGCTTCAAATATCTGTACGAAGAACTTAAACCAAAGTTAAATCCTCTCAGCCCAGAAAACAAACTAATATTTATAACAGGTCCTTTGTCTGGGACAATAGCCCCTGCAACAGGCAAATATGCTGTAGTGACGAAATCTCCACGTACAAATACAATTTTAGACTCCTACTTCGGCGGAACTTTTGGAGCGCAGCTGAAATTTTCGGGATTTGATGCAGTTATAGTTGAGGGCAGAGCAAAAAGGCCTGTTTACATTTCAATAGATAATGGAAAGGTTAACGTTAAACCAGCTGAGCATCTCTGGGGAAAAGGAGCATTCAACACAATATCCGCCATCAAGAAGGATGAAGGAGACGCCAAAACCAGCGTTTTAGCGATAGGTCCTGCAGGAGAGAACATGATAAAACTTGCTTCAATAAACGTAGATGTGATATGGAATGCTGGACGCGGAGGAGCCGGGGCTGTTATGGGCTCCAAAAATTTGAAGGCTGTAGCTGTGAAAGGCGACGGCAAGTTTCCAATAGCAAATGAAGAAGAGTTTAAGAAAATATCTAAAGAACTTACGGAAAAAAGCGTTTTAACCGAAACTAATATTTGGGCGAAGACCGACGGAACCCCGACAATAGTGGACATGTCAAACACTGCAGGAATACTATTGACAAGATTTTTCGAAAGCGGAGTTTTCAAGGATCACGACAAAATAAACACCGATGTCGTTAAAGCTCACTTAGTCGAAGTGCGCGCATGCTATGCGTGCCCGCTAGCTTGCAAGCGACTAGTGAAAGTCGGCGATAAAATTGTAAAGTCTCCGGAATATGAAACGTTAGCTACGGCGGGTTCAAACTGTTGCGTCGGCGACTTCGAAGCCGTAGCTGAATTTAACAGCATATGTGGAGATCTTGGGGTGGATACGATTTCAACAGCAAACACTATAGCTCTGGTGATGGAATTATACGAGTCTGGGATAGTTAAAAAGAGCATGCTTGACGGAATAGAAGCTAACTTCAGCAGCAGAGAAGCACTGTTGAAATTAGCTGAGAAAATTGGAAGAAACGAGGGGGTTGGAAGAATACTTTCAGGTGGCACGAGGGCAGTTATCCAAAAATTCGGAGTAGACGCTGAAAAATACGCTGTTGATGTTAAAGGTCTGGAGATACCGGGTTACGAGCCTAGAGGCACATGGGGCATGGCTCTGGCATATTCCACAGCTGACAGAGGGGCATGCCACCTTAGAGCATGGGCTGTTTCAGAAGACGCGTTTGGAAAGTTAGAACCCCGAACATTCAAGGAAAAGCCAGCTCTTGTGAAAAGACTGGAAGACATAAACAGTGTTAAATGGTCTCTGATAGTATGCGACTTCTGGATCATAAATTATGAGGAAATGGCGACGTTGCTCGCACCTGTCTGGGGCAAGCCAGTAAAGCCTGAAGAACTAAAAATGGCGGGTGAACGTATATGGAACTTGGGCAGACTCTTTAATATAAGAGAAGGATTTTCAAGGAAAGACGATAAGCTTCCTCCGAAATTCTTTAAGCAACCCCTTAGAGGAGGTCCCACGGACGGAGTTAAAGTTTCAGAAAAAGAATTTGAAAAGGCATTAGACGAATACTATGCGCTTCGCGGATGGGATAATAACGGCATACCAAAAGAAGAAACTCTAATAAGACTTGGTTTAACCAAATAACAACTTGGTAACAAAAGAGTTATAAGAACTATCTGTAAGGAATCAAGCTTACCGAATGTGCGTTACGGAAGGTTCTCCAAAACCTATTTATAAGTCCACAACCGACAGTCACTTGGTGAGGGAGTTGTCTAGTTCCAAGGCTTTTGTGGGGCACGATTTTTAGGAAAATCGTCGAACAAATTTTCCAAAAATCAATTAAACAGTTGCAAAGAAAGAACCCAGAGGAAATTTTAGAACTGATCAAAGCCTTTAACAGGGAAAAACGCTCAATTTCAGCTCACTTAATGACAGATTACGGGTTGAACAACGAATTTGATCCTTTAAAGAGCGTATTAGTGCATAGACCTGGACCAGAAGTGGAATTGATCGATGAGAAAAACCCGTGGAAATGGCTTTTCAACAAAAAGTATGATCTTAACAAAGCTCTACTAGAGTATGATGCTATGATAAGATTAGTAAGACAGGAAACTGGAGCCAACATAATTTTTCTGCAGGATCCAAGCAAAGAAAGCAACGTGATCTTTCCGCCAAACCAAAGCTATGTGCGAGATCATGGTTTCATGACGCCTTATGGAGCAATTGTAGGACATGCCGATCAACCGAGAACTTACGAGGAAGACTTTGTAATGAGAAAACTGGTTGAGTTGGATATTCCAATAATATTCAAGGTTTATGGAACTGGAATGATGGAAGGCGGTGACGTCATATATCTCGACGAAGAAACGTTATTGCTTGGGCTTAGCTATCGAACAAATCTCACGGGTTATAGACAGGTTAAGGCTGTCCTGGAAGGTTTTATAGTTGAACGTGTAATCCCGGTGCGCCTCAGTCCAGAGGTCATGCATCTTGACACAGTGTTCAACGTCGCTTCAAGGACTGTTGCTGCCGTGTACCCTAAAGCAGTTCCAGAAAGGTTCATAAAAACAGTTAAAAGAAAAGGTTTTGAAGTGGTAGAGGTTCCTAAAAGGGAAGCAAAAACCTTGGCTGTAAACTGGTTATGCTTAGCCTCGGGAAAAATACTTTTCATTGATGGAGAGGAGAAAATGAATATAACGACACGCAGAAAGTTGGAGAGGCACGGCATAGACATTGTGAGCCTAAAAATGCCGGAGCTTTTGGGCGGCGCCGGAGGGCCTAGATGTTTAACGATGCCTCTTTCCAGAAAATAGAAATGTTATAGGTTGAGGGGCTTATGGGAAGATTGTCAACGAGAGACATTTTAACTTGCCAAGAGCTTTCTCAACAAGACATATGGCTGATTTTTGAAACAGCAAAAGATTTGAAAAATTCATACTATCGCGGCGAAAGACTCGAGCTTCTAAAGGGGAAAAATTTGGCGATGATTTTTGAAGAGCCTTCTACAAGAACTCGAGTTTCCTTTGAAGTTGCAATGAGCCAGCTTGGCGGACACGCACTTTACTTGAGACCTGGCGAGATTCACTTAGGCATGCGGGAAACGGTTAGAGATACTGCCAGAGCCTTAAGCAGATATGTCGACGCCATAATGGCTAGATTGTTTAAACACGAAACTCTAGTTGAACTGGCTGAACATGCCACAGTTCCGGTTATTAACGGATTAACTGACTGGCTTCATCCGGTTCAAGCATTAAGCGACGTTTACACCATGTGGGAGCGTTTTGGAGATCTAAAAAAGATTAAAATTGCATTTTTCGGCGATGCTACAAATGTTGCAAATTCACTGCTAATTTTAACTTCAAAGCTGGGAATGCACTTCGCTTTCTGCGGACCAAAAAAATATTGGCCTAAGGAGCAAACGATGGAATTGGTGAAAGAAAACGTTAAAGAAACAGGTTTAGCCCCAACTTTCACTGAAAGCATAGATGAGGCAATACGAGAGGCGAATGTTGTTTACACGGATCTCTGGTGGTGGGTCGGACAAGAGCAAGAGGCTGAAGAAAGGGTAAAAGCTTTTACTCCTTACCAAGTTAAAAGCAGCCTCCTAGGAAAAGCGTCCAGAAACGCTGTTTTCATGCACTGCCTTCCAGCAAGCCGAGGAATGGAAGTAACAGACGAAGTTATCGATGGTCCTCAATCCATTGTGTGGGACCAAGCTGAAAACAGGCTGCATGTAGAGAAGGCAATACTGGTGCTGTTGATGACCTAAAGCAAAAATGTTAAAAGCTTTTAGGGTCTAAAAGGCTTCACTGAAGGAGGAAAAGGAATGGCAGTTTTTGCAAGAAAAGCAAGTGGATTAGCTAAAGAAGCTTCACTTTTCGATGCGTTTGCCCTCGGTTTTATGAATGGAGGTATAGGAGGTGGCTTATGGACAATGCACAGCTGGGGATTGTACACGTTCCCCGGAGGAAACATGGTGCTTGCCTCAATAATAACAATGTTTCTAACGGTTTGCGGCGTCTCGTTGGCGTGGGGAATCCTCGGCGGGTCAATGCCCCGAAGCGGAGGAGACTACGTATACAATTCTCGAGTAGTTCATCCAGCACTTGGAACGGCAACCAGTTGGGTTCAAGGAGTTTTCACACAACTTGCTTGGATGTGGCTTCTTGCTCCTCTAGTCGCAAGCCCCGGAGTTTCCATACTTGCTGGTGCATTGGGGATCCCATATGAATTGATTGAGTTTTTTGATACGACAGCTGGCATGTTCCTCGTAGCCACAATTGCAATGATAATAGCTTTTCTTGTTGTGTTATCCGGGCTTAAATCCTATCTATTGGCGCAGAAAATATGCTTCATCTTAGGAATGGCTGGAGTGGTTATAGGTTTGCTTTTAATAACTTTCACACCACAAGAAGTATTTATTGCCAAATGGGATGCTGTGGCCGCTGAATACGACTCCGCAAGCTATCAGGAAATGATAGCGTATGCGTCTGAGGCGGGTTACGCGCCAAGTACATGGAATTGGGTTTCGACTTTTGGGTTAGTGCCAAGCGTGACATGGTCTGTTAGCTATGGTTTCTATATCGGTTATATTGGAGGTGAAATCAAGAGGCCGGAACGTAACATATTGATGGCTCAGTTGTTATCAGCGCTAGTGCCTAGCATGGTCTGCGCATGGGCCGGATACGTGTTTCAAAATAATTTAGGATACGAATTTATGGGCGCTGTCGCCTACGCAGACAATGAAGCTCCAGAATGGTACGCTATGCCTTTCCCAGCAAACTGGGCAAACTTTGCAGCGCTTCTCACAGACAATATCGTACTTAAGTTTTTCATAGGCGCCCAATTCATATTCTTTAACTGGCTTTATCTGCCAATC
>JARYMR010000059.1 GCA_029907045.1 Candidatus Bathyarchaeota archaeon | reverse complement strand
AGCTCAACTAGCCCTAAGACTCGCCAAAAAAAGAGGTAAAGTTTCGCAGGATGAAATGGATTATTTGGCTGAAAAAATGGAGAAACTGCCAGACACTGTTGAAACAATAATCCAAACTCAAGAGGAAAAGGTAAAACAGACCGCAAAAAAATACAAGGATGCCAAAACATTCTTTTTCTTAGGACGTGGAATAAGCACAGCCACAGCCTACGAGGGTAGACTAAAACTTATGGAAATCGCCTATGTTCCAGCCATCGCTTTTCCAGCCGGCGAAAGCAAACACGGCCCAATAAGCCTCATAGAACAGGGCTTTCCAATAGTCTTCATCTGCCCCAAAGATGAAACCCACAAAACAATAATTGGAAACATAATGGAGATGAAAGCCAGAGGCGCTTCAATAGTAGCAGTTATGGAGGAAGGCGACGAAGAGATAAAAAGTTTGGCAGACGACTGGATTGAAATACCAAGGGGAATTCCAGAAGTTTTATCCCCAATACCATATGTTATTCCGTTGCAGCTTTTAGCGTATTACATGGCTGTTGAAAGAGGGCATAATCCAGACATGCCTAGAAACTTGGCGAAATCTGTCACAGTGAAATAGTGTTAAAAGCATCTTTCGCAATATTTCCTTTTGGTGCTACAAACTTGGAAAGAAAGGAATGGGAAAAACTCATTGAAAACCTAATAAAAGAAGGCATCCTCCGCTCGCCAAAAGTCATCAAAGCCATGCGTTCAGTCCCTCGAGCAAAGTTTCTTCCAGAAAACATGCAATCTTACAGCGCTGTGGACACGCCGCTTCCAATTGGTTTTGGGCAGACCATTTCAGCGCCACATAGCTCCGCAACTGCGGGCTAGGCGAAACATGGTTTCAATAATGAATGAAGCCCTCCAATTGGAAGTCGGCCACAAAGTGTTAGAAATTGGAGCGGGTTCGGGGTGGCATGCCGCCACAATAGCTGAGATAGTTGCCTCTAGCGATGCGCCAAGAAGCGAGTGGGGTCATGTTTACACTGTTGAAATAATTCAAGGATTGGCTGAGTTTGCAAGAAAAAACATTATTAACAATGGTTATGGCGACCGTGTTACCATAATATGCTCTGACGGTTCCATGGGTTATGCTGAAAAAGCTCCATATGACAGAATCATTGTAACCGCAGCGGCACCCGAAGTTCCAAAACCTTTAATTGAACAGTTAAAACCAAATGGAATAATGCTAATTCCCGTTGGAAGCATGTCACTATTCCAAAGCCTTATAAAAATCACAAAAGGTGTCAATGGAAGGCTTAAAGAGGAAAATCTTGGTGGAGTGGCCTTTGTTCCATTAACTGGGCGTTACGGCCACAGATTTTAGGTTTTATCCTATTGAAAGTTTTTCTTTATAAGCTTCCAAATCCAAGAATCCGTGTCCGCTTATGTTCATGCATATGACTTTTTCTCCGCCTGCCTTTTCGGCTTTCAATGCTTCATCTATTCCTGCACGTATGGCATAGCTGGATTCTGGTGCTGCAAGCCAACCTTCAGTTTGTAGAAAAATTCTTGCTGCTTCAAAAATTGCTTTTTCGTCTGTTGGATATGCTACTGCTTTTATTATGTTATGATGTCTAAGGGCGCTTATTAGGGGGGCTGCTGCGTGATAGCGTAAACCATCCGCTTTTATGGGCACCATCTCTGTTTTATGCCCAATCGTATACATTTTTAGTAATGGCGTATGTTCAGCTACGTCACCGAAATCGTAGCGGTATTCTCCCTTAACAAGGTTTGGTGCTGCTTCAGACTGGGCTGCCAAAAACTCGCATTGACGCTTTTTCTGTAAAACTTCGCCGGCGAAGGGTAGGGCTATTCCTCCGAAGTTTGAGCCTCCGCCTAAACAACCAATAATCAAGTCTGGCGAATCATCCGCAATTTCAAACTGTTTTATTGCCTCCAAACCAATAATTGACTGATGTATTAAAACATGGTTAAGAACAGAACCGAGACAGTACACGCTTCCTTCATGGGTTTCCGCATACTCCAAACCTTCTGAAACTGCTATGCCCAACGACCCTTGATGGGTTGCATTTTGAGTCAAAAGTGTTCTTCCAATGTTTGTTTCCTTGCTTGGAGAAGCATGAACTTCTGCACCCATAAGTTTCATCAAAGTGCGCCTATCAGTCTTCCAGTTATATACTGCTCTAACCCAAAAAATCACACATTTAAGTCCCATAAGCGCCGCCGCATAAGAAAGCGCACTTCCCCATTGGCCGGCTCCTGTCTCTGTGACTAATGTTGTTTTTCCCTCTCGTGCTGCGTAAAAGGCTTGTGCTAATGCGGTGTTAACTTTATGAGAGCCTGTTGGCGACAAGTCTTCCCGTTTATAATAAAGTCTCACCCTCTTTAACCCCAAATATTTTTCTAATCTTTTAGCTCTATAAAGCGGGCGGGGGCGTCCAGCTTGAATGTATAATTCTCTAATTTCTTCTGGAATTGGAATCCACCTTTCATTTGACATCTCTTGCTTTAAGCATTCGTGCACCATAGTTTTTCCAAGAAATTCCATGCGTGAAGGACCAGTTTCTGGTTCTTTTGGCGGTGGTAACGGTTCAAGCAAATCTGGTATGATGTTGTACCATTTTTTTGGCAATTCATCGATTGGAAGGTTTATTTGATTTTTCTCCATTATTTTTCCCCATTTTTAAGATTTCCTTTTATTGATGCTATCTTAAGTTAAAGATTTCCATTTAACCATGCAGTCTTGCCCATGCAGACTATCTAAACCACTCTTCAAGTGTTGTTTTTCCCTTTTGTTTTGTTATGCCTTTCTGCATTTTCTCCACAGCTTTTCTCACACGGTCTTCTGAGAAGTCCCTTTCTTTGCAAATGAAGTTTACAATGCCTTCTACGTCTGGTTCTTTCCATTCTATTTTGTAATTATTCGTCACTTTTGGATGTAGAAAGATCTCCCTAATTCTTTGGGGTTCAACTGGAAACTCTGCGTTTTTCAAATATGGCATGGCACTCTCGATGTTTCCATACTCTTTTATCAATTTTAAGGCAGTTTTTGGTCCTAAACCCTTAACGCCGTCTGGGTTGAAGTCCGTTCCTATCAGTATGCCCACATCGATTAACTGTTCATAGGTTATGTTGCACTCTTGCAGAACACTTTCTAACTCCACAACTTCTGGAATCACTTCGATATAGACATTTTTGCTTGGAAGCTTTCTTCTTCCAGAAATTGTCACGTTTCTCACAAGTCTTGGAGCGCCGAAAAGTAAACTGTCATAGTCTTGGCTTGCGCAGTAATCGGCATCTCCACGTTTTACTATGTGTGCGGCTTGGGCTTCTCCTTCGCTTGGTGCTTGAATCCATGGAATTCCCATTAAATCTAACAGTTTCTTGCTGTCTTCTGCCATGTAATCTTTTAGGCGGGATGTAGCTTGGGCATACATTCGGGCTTCTTCTATTTTGCCCTCTTTTATGGCTTGTTCATATCGTATTAGGGCTTCTTCTTTTGCTTTCATTCGCCTCTTTATTTCAACCTCCTTAAGCGTAGGCGGTGTTCCATCAAAAACGTAGATTGGTTTTATTCCCATTTCCACAAGGTTGCTTGTTCTGTAAAGGAGCCCACTTAGATGGCTTGTTATTCTTCCCATAGTATCTTTCAGTGGAGTACCGTCTGGCTGGCGGATTATCGCCAAAAACTGGTATAAGGCGTTGTAGGCGTCTATGGCTATGGATTTTCCACTTAAATCTTCAAGTCTAACAATTTTTTTAGGAACCAAGTCGCGAAGGTTTACTCCCAAAACAACCCCGTGAAAATATAGCATAAGACTATAATAATAAACTTGCGAAAAGCACACAAAATATAAGGAAGCTTTACAATTACAAAAGCTATTAATGAGGAATTGTTATGGCGGAAAAAACGGTAACCCTAACCCTAGTAACATGCACAAGCTGTGGCAAACCCATAGCTCCAGGAACAGAAGCCACAAAATTTCTATGCCCAAACTGCGGAGAAATCCTCATAAGGCGTTGTGGAAAATGCAGAAAGTTTGGGCGCCCCTATAAATGTCCAAAATGTGGCTTCACTGGACCATAATTGAATAAGAAAAAGTGGAAGTTTAAGTGGCTACTCTGGCGGTATTTCGCCAAGTGCGATTCTTGCGTTAAAGACACCAACGGGTGCAGAAGAAATGGTGCAATCCATGGTGGAACATCGGTACTGAAACGCCTCAAATAATTGGAAAACTTTATGTGATTGATTGTGGTTTTTTGTAGATTACCCCTTCTTTCATGACGAATTCTACTTTCTTGAGAACCTCAATGTCTGTGAGTGGGTTGCCTTGCACGGCTATTATGTCTGCAAGTTTTCCCTTCTCCACTGTGCCAACGCTTTTTTCGATTCCTATGCATTCAGCAGCATTTTTTGTAGCAGCAACTATTGCATCCATAGGCGCCATACCATACTTAACCATGGTTATGGGTTCGGCGGCATTATCTCCATGGGCTCTCATTGGAGGTCCAAAGAAGTCTGTTCCTGCAGCGATTTTTACTTCAGCCTTATAAGCCATCATGAAGCTTTTTGGCATGGCATCTATGCATTCTTGTTGTTTTCTAAGTCTCCAAGGAGGCATGTCTAAGGGTTTTTCTAAAGATTTCTTGTAAACTTCTACTAGGCATAAGGTTGGCACAAAGAAAACCTTATGCTCAAGCATCATCTGCACAGCTTCTTCATCCAAGAAATAACCATGCTCAATAGAGTCAACTCCACCAGTAATTGCAATTTTCACACCCTCCGCACCCTGAGCGTGAGAGGCAACTTTTCTTCCAGTTCTGTGGGCTTCTTCAGTTATAGCCTTCACTTCTTCCACGGTAAATTGTGGATGATGCGGATCATCCTTCTCTGAGCCTACACCACCAGTCGACATTATTTTTATCAGGTCTGCTCCATCTCGCAGTGCTTCTCTAGCAGCACGACGACAGTCATCGGGACCATCAGCCAGTAAAACGCCCATTTTTATGACTTCCTCTCTTGGAAGGTAATGAAGGTCTGAATGCCCGCCTGTTTGCGAAATAGTTCTTCCAGCTGCAAATATTCTTGGTCCGATGATGGTTCCTTCGTTAATTGCCCTCTTAAGCGATAAGGCTATTGAGCTTCCGACATCCCTCACCATGGTGAATCCAGCTTTTACGAGTTTTTGGCAGTCTTCCACAGCCCTAATGACTTTGAGGTCGTGTGGAACTATTATGTCTTCGGCTGGACTGTAGCTTCTGTCTCCCATTAGGTGAACATGAGCATCCGTTAGTCCCGGCAAAAGCGTTAAGTCTCCCAAATCAACAATTTTTGCGTCTTCAACTATTCCAATTTCTCCTTCTTTTCCGACTTCGCTGATTTTGTCTCCTTTAACGACAATTATTGGATTGTTTATTGGGGCTTTTCCTGTGCCGTCAATGAGGAGTTTCGCTTTTATGCAAATTGTTTCTTCTTTCTTTTTCTCCATTTTGTTCACCTCCTATGTTTTTCATGCGTGAGGCGTAAAACTTTTCCAGGTAAGGCTTTCATGTGTTCTCCATGGTCTACAACTATTTTTCCATTAACAATTACATACTCTATCCCTTTTGGATAGCGATGAGGTTCTGCATAGGTGGCTTCATCCGATATGATGCTTGGGTTGAAAACTACTATGTCTGCCCACATGCCCGTTCTTATGATTCCTCTGTCAAATATTTTAAGTTTGTTTGCTGGAAGCGAGGTCATTTTTCTTATAGCTTCTTCAAGCCTTAAAATGCCAAACTCATTAACATACCTCTTAATAACTCTTGGAAATGTTCCGTAAGCCCTTGGATGAGGTTTTCCCTTGCTGAGAAGGCCATATGTTGCTTGAATAGAGGCGTCTGAACCAACCATTGACAGTGGATGACTTAAGACAGTGCAAACGTCTCCTTCCCTCATTGTGAACCTTACAACTTCAGTAGAGGCTTCCTCTTCGATTAGTAGGTTAAAAATGAATTCAAACGGGTCCACATTAAGCGAATCGCATATTTCTTTTATCATTTTTCCCTCATACTCCGGATGCTTTTTAGAGTATGAAATCATTATGGCATCCCACCCAGCGCTTATGAAGGGGCTTGGCCAGTTTGGCATTCCATTAAGCATTTCCTCTCGAATTTTTCTGCGCCATTCAGCATCCTTAAGTCTCTCCAAAATTTTGTCAACGCCTCCTTCGTGAACTTCTGGCGGAAGGATAGCGCTTAATCCAAAGCTGGCTGCAGTATAAGGGTAAACATCACAGGTTGCATCCACGCCTCTTTCTCTTGCTTCTTCTATCATTCGCAAAGTTGTTTTAACCTTGCCCCAAGCCAATTTTCCATGAGCCTTATGATGGGATATCTCTACGGAGACACCAGCCTTTTCGCCTATCTCAATTGCCTCCCTAACAGAATTGATGAGTCTTGGGCCGTCTTCGCCCCTGATGTGGGAAGCGTATATGCCCCCGTATTTTGCCACAACTTTAGCCAACTCTATTATCTCATTTGTGTCAGCGTAACTGCTTGGCGGATAAATGAGACCCGTCGACAAGCCAAAGGCTCCAGCTTTCATTGCTTCTTCCGCATTCCTCTTCATTTCTTCTAACTCCTCTTCTGTTGGAGGCTTGTTCTGATATCCCATTGTGAGCACTCGAATGTTCCGATGCCCAACAAGAGCAACCACATTTATGGATATTCCAAGTTTTTCTAAAATTTTAAAAAACTCTTCCATTTTTGCCCAATTTAACATGATTCCAGCTTCTTGTATTATGGGGTTTTCCCTTTTAATGTCCTTCCTTAGTTCATCGTTTAAAGGCGCTGCCGAATTGCCACAGTTTCCTATAACTTCAGTTGTCACTCCTTGTCTCACTTTGCTTTCAGCATACCTATTTATGAGTAGGGCAAAGTCCGAGTGGGAGTGCATGTCTATAAAACCTGGACAAACTATCATGTTAGTGGCCTCTATGACAACATCAGCAGAATTTGAATTTAAACTACCAATATCCGTTATTTGTCCATTTTTAATTGCTATATCCGCTTTAAACCATGGATTTCCGCTTCCATCGACAACTTTGCCACCCTTTATTAATATATCCCACATACAAGTGCACCGACCGGAAATGGCTTTTTATACAAACGAGAATTTAAGTTTAACATGGCTTTAGGTTTAAAATTTCTCGTTTCATAAAGGTTTATAACATTTAAGGCTGAAAAGAGTAAAGAATTACTTGTAAAAGATGGATGCGAATGGAGATTAATGCAGATGGAAAGACGCTAATGATTCAAAATGACAAGTTAGTGGTAATAAGTGAGTCTTTAAAGGAAGAGTATAACCTTTCAGAACTTGTTAATGTTGGTTTAAAAAGAAAGTTTAGTAGACCCCTTTTAGGCTTGGCAATAATATCTGCCATAATAAGTCTATTCAACTCTGAAAATCCATTCTATTTAATATTAACACTCGTAATATTCATATCTGCCATTTTCTTGAGAGAAGAAAAAATAATTCTAGTGTTTAAAGAAAAAACTTTTGTTATAAGACGTTTGGAGAAAAATAAACGCAAAGAATTTTTGGAACATTTGAAGAGCTATTTAGGAAAAGTATCTTAATCTGCTATAATTTCAACATTAGCTCTTGGAACCAAAACTTTCCTTCCATCCGACAACTCTATTTTGACAACTCTAACTAGGGATTCTGTTTCTATTTTATTAAGCTCTATAGGAAGTTCTACAACTTTTCCAACAGCTCCAAAATATGGAAACCTTATTATTCTAACTATGCTTCCCACTTTCATTTTTCCTTCTTCAAGTTCTTTCTCTCCTCGACAGCGTTCGCTGACTTCTAAGGGTATTATTATTTCTGGTCTCAAAACACCGGCTCTAACTTGAGTTGTGCCGTTAATTGCTGCTATCTTTCCCTCGTTTTCTTTTAATATACGGAAAGTGTTTTCAGACATGGGCAGTTTTCCAAATCCTTCTGTGAGAATTAATGTGAAATCTATTTCTTCTCTGCCTGTTATGGCTACCCCTATCCTTGTTTTGAGAATGTTCTCTAAATCTTCCATTCTTGCGCCTCCAACAACTATTCCATTCACCTTTACTTTACGGGCTTTTTCTAATGCTTCATAGGTAACGAGGGAACCTCCAACAACTATTTTTCCAGAATCATTCTCCGTTATCATGTTTGCGTCAAGAACTTGCTCCGGGTTTGATACGGCTATTTTAAGTTCTCCAAATCTTTCTCCAGAGAAACCTATTATTCCTTGAATGAAAGCCGCGTAAGTTCCTATTATAGCTGCCTCCTTCGGTATTACATCGTCAACTTTTCCTTTAATGTATGCTTTGACTTCCACATTTTTTGGAGGTTCTCTTATTGTTAAGTGTCCTGTAAGCTCGTTTATTCGCTCTACTACTCCGCTTACTTCTGCGAACACTTTCTTGTTTATGAGTCCAAACAAAGAGGAATGTTTTGCCAAAAGTTCTCCTTTAGTTACGGTATCCCCTTCCT
>JARYMR010000058.1 GCA_029907045.1 Candidatus Bathyarchaeota archaeon | reverse complement strand
TCAAACCAGAATACTTCGGATGAAAGGATAAGACAAAAATCATGTTCCTCAAGGCATTATAAATTTCTCCTTCATTTGCCTTTCCATCCTTGTCACAATAAATTGGAATAGGCTCTTCGTCGCCATTTTTATAATAAACGTATATGGGCGTGGAGCTCTCCCTTAAAGTTACAACTTCGAAATTCACCTTCAAAACTTTCGCCATCCTTTCAGCAGCAGCCCTAATGAACCTCATTCGTTTTTCATGAGATGTGGAATTTGAAGCGTAAACCATTAACTTCCCATTAGGATTCTCGAACATGCTAACTCGCCAAATCCAAACCGTTTCCAACAATTTTTAAAGCAAGCGTTACAACGACATTTGCCAAAAGTGGAGAGAGATGGGTTAAAGTTAAAACTCATAAACTCTCAAAACCATAAAATTTCAATAATTAACTAGTGAAGGAGCAAATCCTAATGAAAGTTAGGGCACACGTGTTTGTGAGCGGCATGGTGCAAGGCGTCTTCTTCAGGTCAAAAACACAATATGAAGCTAAAAAACGTGGCGTAACCGGATGGGTTCGCAATCTGCCAGATGGCAGAGTTGAAGCTGTTTTTGAGGGGGAAGAAGAAAAAGTTAAAGAACTCGTAAATTTCTGCAGGCGTGGACCGCCAGGCGCAAGAGTTACCTACGTAGATGTTCGTTGGGAGAATTATACGGGTGAGTTTAGGGATTTTGAAATAAGATATGAATACCGCTTCTAATATTTTTTTCAAGAATTCAATTTTGATTACGTTCTTTTTGGTACTCTGAAGTGGGATGCCTTTCCAGCGCTTATGTATTCTCCGCCTATTCCCCGCACCACAGAGGCTATTTTGGCAAAATTTTCTGAACCTAAAAACTGTCTTGGCTTTATTATTATGTAATCGTCTTTTTCTTCAAAATTTAAGAGGTTCTCTAAATCTTCTGGAAACATCATTTTGATATCTTCTATTCCTTGCAATCTTTCTGGAGTTTTTGGCGTTATTGGCGTGGGCGCTTGGATTGGTGTGGTTGGTGGTTGTGCGAGGTGTGAGATGGCTATAGATTTTAAGGCTGTGGAAATTTCTCTCAAGTCTTCTGTGACTCGATTTAAAACAACGAGAAGCTCGTCAATTCTCTCTACAAGCTTTTCGAGAATTCTCCTTTCTTCGCTCATGCGTTTTCCCTTTTCTAAATCTTAATACCTATACGCATTTATTAATTGTTTTTCATCCTTTAATAAATTGACTGAATCGGAAAAGGAGAACCCCCAACAGTGATTGAAATCGACGGAAGCCAAAAAAGTGGAAGCGGCACAATTCTCAGGTTGTCCGTTGCCTTAGCCGCCATATTAGGCGAAGACCTTCACATTTACAACATTAGACAAAGAAGACCGCAACCGGGTTTGCGACCCCAACATTTAGAAGCCGTTTTAACAGCCGCCAAACTTTGCAACGCAGAAGTGGAAGGCGCGGAACTCAACTCTAAAGAGCTTTGGTTTAAGCCCCAAAAAGTTAGGGGTGGAAGGTTTGAGGCGGAAATTGGCACCGCGGGAAGCATACCAATGCTCTTAATGACCATCATGCCCATATGCGCCTTTGCAGAAAACATCGTTCACTTGCATGTCTCAAGGGGTGGAACGGACGTTTCTAATTCACCTACAATCAATTATATACGCTATGTGCTTTTGCTAACATTGAAGCGAATGGGAGTGAATGCCTCTTTAGTGGTTCATAAGTATGGTTATTATCCTAAAGGCATGGGAGAAGTAAGCATAACAGTTGAGCCCTGTAAGCATCTAAAACCTTTAGTTTTGGAAAATTTTGGCAAAATAAAGACAATAAGAGGTGTTTCGGTTTGCACTTTTTTGGCGGATAGGAGGGTTGCTGAACGTCAGGCAAAGGCTTCAAGTGAATATTTGAAGGAGAACGGCTATTCAGCAGATATTCACATAATAAACGATGAGTCCAACCCTTTGCAGAAAGGCAGTTCCATTGTTTTATGGGTTGAAACAGATACAAACGTGATTTTGGGAGCTGATGCCATTGGTGAGCTAAGAAAACCAAGCGAAACTGTTGGGAGAGAGGCTGCTAAAAAGCTTCTCATGGAGATTTCTGCTAAGCCAACAGTGGATGTGCATTTGGCTGATATGCTTGTGCCATACGTTGCTTTGGCTGAAGGCAACTCAACATATCTTACCTGGGCGCTTTCTGAGCATTTGGAAACAAATATTTGGCTTGCAGAAAAAATCTTGAACGTCAAATTCCACATTAACAAAGCTGGCGAGCTTTACAAAATTGAGAAAGTTAGCTAAAAAGGAAGGAGAATGGAATCTTGAAGGCTAGTGTTAGAGGAATTTACACAACAGCCTTAACAAAGCTTCTCTTGGACCATGGCTTTGAAATAGTTAATCCCTCTTTAACCATAAAAAGACGTTTCGGACTTCATGAAAATTTTGCTCCTCCAGACCTAAAAATAAAGAATAGGTTTGATTTGCAAGGCGTAAGGATTCTGGGAACCATTGAAGCAGTAAATAAGCTTCATTCTATTTTGCACTCTTGCCTTGATGATGTTATAACTCGAAAGTGGCTTGTTAGCGTTGATGGAATATACAAGGGAAATGTTGTGGATTCGGATGAGTATGGCGTTTACGTTGATATTGGCAATGGCGTTGTTGGGCGGGTTCCAAAATCTGAAATTGCATATGCCAATGAGAAGCAATTAACGGTTCAGGTTGAAAGAAAAAGAATCGGCGCAAAACAGCCTCTTTTAACGACAAATTTGAAGATTGTTGGAAACTACGCCATCCTAGCCCAAAACAGCAAGGTTGGCGTAAGCCTAAAAATCCGAGATTTACACAAACGGACGGAACTTTATTTCCTTGGAAAGTCTCTTGCGCCTAATGGTTGGGGAATTATTTGGCGGGAAACATCTGCAAACCAGCCGAAAGAAGTTTTGGAAAACGAAATAAGAACGCTTGCAAATAAAATTGAAACTTTAAAAGAAAGAATGGTTTCTGCAGAGGCTCCAGCCCTCTTGGTTGAAGGCTTATATTTTATGGATGTAGAATTTCCATACTTTTCCAAAAAAGGCATGGATAAACTGAGGGCTTCTGCAACTCCAACACTGGATGGACACCACTTCTATAAAAGTTGTGGCGGCAAGGTTTCTTCAGCTTTGGAGATGGCTGAACGGCTTTTAGAAGAAGGCAAAGCACGAGATAATGTTGAAAAATCCTTTAGGGAGCAGATTCTTTACGAGTTTCCAGAAGAAGACTCTGTTGTGGATGTCGAGCATGTTAAGCTCAGCGGAATTCTTTTCCATCTTGGACAAGCCACCATAGAAGCCCTAAACGGTAAAGAGTTAAAGTTTAAGCGAACAATACGCAGTGATGGTTTCTATGATGGACTTGGCGTTAAAAAGGAAGCTGGTGATGTTGCCTTAAGCAAAACCAAAATTGGCGAATGGCACGTCACAACAAAATACTTCTCCTCTAATGGTAAGCTAAAAGGAACATACATAAACTTGAACACACCCGTGGAAGTTTATCCCCACGCCATACGTTATGTAGATTTGGAGGTTGATGTTTGCATCAAATCAAACGGTGCAGTTCAGGTTTTGGATGTGGAAAAACTTGAGAAAGCTTTGGAAAATGGTTTGATAAGTAAAAGGCTTTTTGAAACTGTTAAGGAAAAGGCAAACGAAATTGCGCATCAAAACTTTCCTTCAGAGTAAGAATTGGAATCAGAAGCCTCAATTATTAAGCTAAGTAATGCATGCCGATTCATAACCTATAAGTTTAGGCAGCAATTTCTCCTATTCACGATGTCCAATGCACGCTGACGTAGAAATTTTAACAGAAATTCCATGCTTCAAATGCTTGTTTTGGGAACCCATAAAACAAAGCAGCTTATACTGCAACCCTAATGAATGCCAAAAACTGACAGAGTGGCTTCTTAAAAACGCCGAAAACCAACAGCAAGAAAAAGTGGATTTAAAAGTTGTTCCCAAGTCTTTACTTTGTGCAAAAAAGTAGGTGTTTTTAGGCGTTTAAATAAATTTATGTGTTTTGCAGCAAAATTATAGTGGAAACAACATGGCGAATGTTGGCAAGAAATCTGTATGTTTAAAAGTTAAGAAGACTCTCGGCGAGAAAGCCATAATCTTAGCCAACAAGCTCAAAATCATTGAGAGAGAACTGGAAATTAAAAGAAATGAAGTTTTCATTTATATTCCACTCCTTCGTCAGCCATTAGAAAATGAGTTAAAAGCCTTTAAGGACCAGCTTCTGAACTATGAAATTCTAACCGATGTCTTTCTGGAAAGGAAAAAGCGAGTAACATTCACTGAACTGTTGGAGGATAAGCTTCCTCCTCATTTCTTGGCTAGTTTGCCAAGGGCTATAGATTTTGTTGGTGACATCGCCATAATTGAGATTCCACCAGAACTTGAAGCCTATAAGGCTTTGGTTGGTGAGGCAATTCTTAAGGCCCATGAAAATGTTCAGACTGTTCTTGCCAAGGCTGGTGCGGTTTCTGGAACTTATCGTTTAAGAGAATTCAGCGTAATCGCTGGAAAGCCCAAAACAGAAACAATTCACAAGGAATATGGCTGTCAATACTACGTAGACCTTGCAAAAGCCTACTTTTCTCCACGCCTATCCTATGAGCACAATCGAGTTGCATCAATAGTTAAGGATGGCGAAACAGTAATAGACATGTTTTCTGGCGTTGGTCCATTCGCAATATTAATTGCAAAAAACCATGAAAATGTAAAAGTTTATGCCATAGATGTGAACCCGTACGCCATAGAGTTTTTGCAGAAAAACATTAGGCTTAACAGGGTTGAAGGCAAAGTTCATCCAATTTTGGGCGATGCGAAACAAGTTGTTGAAGAGAAACTTTTGGGGATGGCAGACCATGTGATTATGAACTTGCCTGAAAAAGCCCTAGAGTTTGTGGATGTTGCTTGTAAGGCATTAAAGCCAAAAGGTGGCGTAATACACTTTTATACTTTTGTCAACAGTTCTGATTCTTTAGAAAATATGAAGCTTAAACTTATTGGGGCTGTCGAGAAGTGTGGAAGAAGAATGGAGAAGGTTTTGTTTTCTCGTTTTGTTCGGGCAACAGCCCCCTATGAATGGCAAGCCGTTATAGACGCGAAAATCCTTTAAACCTTTACTGTTAGCGTTATTTTCACTTTCTGTTCTGGATTTTTTAGTTTTTCCACAAGGTTTCTTGACAAATCAATCGCCGCTTTATCTGCTTGAATTGCCAATGTTCGGCTGCAAATGTATCCGCTTTTTCTTACAACCATATCAGTGGGATGAGTTAAAATCAGCTTTTGGCCTCCAAAAGCATTCACAACATCAGCAGCTTCTCCAGCTTCAATCAGCAAACTTATTTTAGCCTTTTCTCTGCGTAAAGAATCCTTCAATTCAGCGTTCAAATCCGCCAGAGCCTTGTCAGCTGAAACAGCAATAATACAGTCTCCTCTTTTTGAAAGTTTTTCTTCTCTAGTTATTTCCAAGGTTGTTGGATGGGTAGCTTGAATATTTTTGTGTCCGTAGGCGAAAATAACTTCTTTTATTTCCATAAGAAGCCTCAATGCTTATTTTAAAACAAGTTTCAGTATTATTGCATCATGTCCTTCTCCGAAGTAGTCTCTTCTGAATGCCGAAATGCGAAAATTATGCTTGTAATAGAAGGGGATGGCGGAAGCACATTTATAGTGAACCTCAGCCAAAACCGCTTTCACTTTCTTCTTTTTTAAAGCTTTCAACTCTTTATTTAACAGTATTTTTCCTATGCCTTTTCCTTGAAATTCTTTGTCAACCACTATATCCTCAAGCACAGCCTCATCATTACATAAGTCAGCTTGCACATACCCAACAACTTTTCCATCATAGACAGCTACAAAAGATAAGTCCGGATTTTCCTTCAATTCATCCAAAATATGTTTGCTATATTTTTCCTTAGTTGCATGGGGATTCGCCAACATAGCGAGTTCTGAAACCACTGGTAGGTCCTTTTCGTGCATTTTTCTAATAATAACCTCAGCCATGATGCTTCTCCAAATTTAGTGTTATTCGAGAACTTCTATTGAATCAACTTTTCCGTCTCCGTCCAAGTCGAATCCTTGAATTACTGTTGCAAAAGAATCTTTTCCATCATAACCCTTTAAGGTTTTTTTCCAAAAGTTTGTTAAGGCTAAGACGCACGCTTTTGTTCCTACGGCTTTGTTTCCAGCTAAAACTATGATCCACTTATTGTTATCCCAAGGGTTCACGATTTTCGCTATCAGTCCCACGGCATCTGCCGTGTAAACGTTTGAGGTTTTTCTTGAAACCAAACCGCCAAAGAGGAAGCCTTGCTCTGAAGGTTGCATGTTAAACCTTATTGGCAAATAATCATTCAACTCCTGCGTTAAGAGGTTTGTTCCAGGTCCGCCAACGAGGATTAGGTTGTTTTTCTCTTCTTTTTCTGCTTTGACATCCACGTCAAGTTTTATGGCGAAATCTTCTGGCATTCTTGCGAACTGACCTAAAAAGAAAGTTAAATGAGAAGCGTAGTGCCCATCTCTTGCGCTTGTTTTAAAGGGTCCATGGGGCATGGGGCTTCCCACAACTATTTTTCCTTCGAATGTGCCGTCTTCTTTTATGAACCCTTTGAAGAATTTTTGGATTTTTTCATCAATTGCGAGGAGTGAAAGTCTCTCTAAAGTTTTGTCTCCTTGGGGAAGTTCTATTCCGAATGCGGATGAAACAGCCTTGTAATATTTTGCTATGGCACCTTTCTTTTCTTCTTCTTTTGCTATAGTTATGGCTCCAGCCCTCGCCAACTTCCTTATGTGATAATAAACCTTCTGTTCGTGGATGCCAAGTTTTTTTGCTATTTCCAATGGATACATTTCCCTTTCAGAAAGCATAACCAAAAGTTTCCAACTAAGCCTATTCAAAACCATTTTTAACTTTTGAGGGTCTTCAAATATGGCTATTTCTTTTACCCTCTGCTTTTTCCCTTCTTCATGGAGTAAGAGTTTTTTGTTCATGGCTTTTCATAAGCATAAAGTCGAATCCATTATTAAAATTTTTATTATGGTAATCGAACAAAGGCTTACAGAACTTTAAACCACAAAAGTTTGTGAAACTTGCGGCATTATAAAAATTTTTCAAAAACTTTAACAAAAAATGAAACAATTTACGCCTAAATTAGGCACTTAAAGGCGGATTTATTCTTAAAAAATTTTTAGAACTGAAAATTTATTCCTAAAAAAGCTTATTACTTCTAGAAAGCCTGAATAAAGCTTGCAAAGCTCAAAATAGGCAATGAGGCTTAAAGATGTGTGGAATTTTCGGATGTATCATCAAAGATGGAAAAGCAGCGCCAATAATTCACGCTGCCTTAAAAAGGCTTGAATACCGTGGCTACGACTCTGTTGGAGAAGCAACAATACACGATGGCAAGCTCTACATAAAAAAGGACCAAGGGAAAATTGAGGAAGTTAATAAAATCCATAACTTGGATGATTTGCCTGGAAAAATTGGCATCGGACATACAAGGTGGGCTACGCATGGTGCGCCCTTGCAAGTTAATGCGCATCCTCATGTTGATTGTAGTGGACAAATAGCCATTGTTCATAATGGGATTATAGAAAATTTTGCCGAATTGAAACTGGAATTAGAAAACCGTGGTCACATTTTCAAATCAAAGACAGACACTGAAGTAGCAGCGCATCTCATTGAAGAAATTCTGAAGGCAAACCCATCTTTAAGCCTCGCCGACGCCGTTCTTGAAGCTGTGAAGAGACTTGATGGTTCATATGCTATTGCGGTAATTTCGGCGAGAGAACCAAACAAAATAATATGCGCAAGAAATGAAAGCCCCTTGGTTGTTGGCATAAATGAAAATGCACTTTACTGTGCTTCTGATATTCCAGCGTTTCTGCCACTAACCAACAAAGCGGTTATAATCAATGATGGAGAACTTGTTACGCTTTCCCTAGAAGGCTTCGAAATTAGAAAAATTGATGACTCAAGCCTTGTCATGCGGGAGCCAAAACTTATTGATTGGACACCTGAAATGGCTGTGAAACAAGGGTATCCGCATTTTATGCTTAAGGAAATTCATGAGCAACCAGCCACTTTGCGGAACACCTTAAGATTGCAAGAGCACTATCTTGACTTGATGGCAACTTTTCTCGACCGCGCCCGCGAGGTCTACTTAGTGGCTTGCGGGACATCCTATCACGCATGTTTGGCGGCATCTTACATGTTTTCTAAACTTGCCTTTTTGGCAACCTACCCAGTAATAGCCTCAGAATTTATTGAACAGCATGGCAAATCCGTTAACATCGACAGCACAATTTTGGCAGTCAGCCAATCCGGCGAGACGGCGGACACGTTGGCGGCTGTTAACTGTGCAAGACAACGGGCGGCAACAATCCTCGGATTAACCAATGTCATCGGCTCAACTTTGACAAGGGTTTCAAGGGTTTACATTGGTCAACAATCCGGTCCAGAAATTGGAGTGGCAGCAACAAAAA
>JARYMR010000057.1 GCA_029907045.1 Candidatus Bathyarchaeota archaeon | reverse complement strand
CCTACTCCCGAAACCTTTATTGTTTTGTCATTCACGTATATTCTCTGAACAGTCATTTCACCCTTAGTCATGGTTCCAGTTTTGTCGGCGCAGATGACACTTGTGCATCCTAATGTCTCAACGGCTGGAAGTCTCCGAACTATGGTGTTAACTTTAGCCATACGATACATGCCAACAGCAAGGGCTCCTGTCACTATGGCTGGTAATGCTTCTGGAACTGCAGCAACTGCGAGGCTTACACCCCACAAAATCATGTCAAGGGGATTACGCCCTTCCACTATGCCGATGGCTGCCACTGTTAGGCAGACGGCTATGCATAAAATTCCAATCCATTTCCCAACAGAAGCCATACGCTTCTCAAGGGGAGTTTCCTCCTCTTCTGTCACTTGAACCATTTTAGCTATTTTGCCAAACTCTGTGTTCATCCCAGTTGAAATAACAACAGCTTTCCCACGTCCATAAACAACAGCTGTTCCAGTGAAAACAACATTTCGCCTTTCGGGAAGCCCTGTTTCTTCAGGCAATAGTTCCACGGTCTTGTTTACTGGTGTGGATTCTCCTGTTAATGGTGCCTCATCCATTTTTAAGTTGATGGCTTCAATAAGTCGGGCGTCTGCTGGAACCTTGTCGCCTGTATATAATAGGATGATGTCGCCTGGAACGATTTCGCTTGCTTGAACCTTAACTTCTTTTCCATCACGCAGCACCATAGCTGTGGGCGCCGTCATCTTCTTTAATGCTTCTAAAGCTTTTTCTGAACGATACTCCTCCACAAAACCCAGAATTGCGCAGGCTAGGACTATGGCAATTATGACAATAGCATCAGTAATTTCGCCTAAATAAATCGAAAGTCCTGTGGCAACCAGTAATATTATAATAAGTATGTCTGCAAACTGCTCCAAGAAAAGCCTAATTGGTGATATTCCCTTCTCCTTCTTAAGCTCATTAGGCCCATATTCTTGTAGGCGTTTCTGCACTTCCTCTTGACTTAAACCCGTCTCCCTTGTATTTAGAACCTTCAGGGTTTCTTCAATTTCCATGGCATGCCAAGGCTTTGACGTTTCAATCACCGTCCTCTTTTACCCGAAGACTTCTATTTTGTTAAATAGCATTGAATATAATCTTTTCTAATGTGGTGATGGATTTTTGGAAATAAGTTTATAAGCAATTTTGTATTTCACTCTAAAGGTATTTAGAATAAATATGAGGATTGGGTTGAGGTGAAAGGATGTTTGAGCCATGGATTATAGCTCCAATTTCAGCTTTGATATCCATTATAGTTGGCGTATACTTCTATTATTATGTGAAAAAGCAAGACAGTGGAACAAAGCGCATGCAAGAGATTGCCGCTGCAATAGAGGAAGGGGCTAACGCTTTTATAAGGAGAGAATACATGGTATTAGCAATATTCGTAGCTGTCGTAGCCGTTTTATTGTGCATTTTTCTGCCAGAACCATTATGGCAAACTCAAAAACCAATAGAAAATGTTGAACTAACACTAGCCTACATATTCGGTTCCTTCTGTTCAGCCCTTGCTGGCGTTATCGGTTTGCGCATTGCAACAAAGGCTAATACAAAAGCAGCCAACGCTGCAAGAGAAGGATTAAACAAAGCCTTTCCAATAGGCTTCCGAGGCGGAGCAGTAATGGGCTTAGCTGTTGTGGGTGCAGGATTACTTGGAATAAGCATAGTTTACGCTGTTACGGGCAATCCAGAAATAGTTTTGGGCTACAGCTTCGGCGCAAGCTCATTGGCTCTTTTTGCCAAGGCTGGAGGAGGCATATACACAAAAACCGCTGACATAAGCGCAGACTTGGTTGGAAAAGTGGAGTTGGGCATCCCAGAAGATGACCCCAGAAACCCAGCAGTAATAGCCGACAACGTAGGAGACAACGTGGGCGATGTGGCAGGCATGGGCGCAGACCTCTTCGACTCATATGTGGCGAGTATTGTGGCAGTAATGATTCTCGGAGAGGCAATAGATTTACTGCTTTTTAGGCATATAGAATTATACACGATAATCCCGTTAGTATTTGCTGGTTTAGGCGTAATAGCCGCTGTTTTAGGCGCCCTAACGGTCAGAGTTGGCAGAAAAGGCAATCCAGGAAGAGCCCTTAACATGGGCACATACATCACGTGCGTAATTTTCGCAGTTCTAACATTTTCAGCATCTTACTATCTGCAATACAACTACAGAATATGGGGCGCAACAATTGTCGGATTAATCGCGGGCATAATAATCGGCATGACCTCTGACTATTTCACTTCTGAAGATAAACCGCCAGTTAAGAAAACAGCTGAAGCATCCCTAACTGGAACCGCAACAAATATCATAACGGGATTTTCATATGGCTTACACAGTGTTTTTCCGCCACTAGTAGGAATCGGTATAGCATCAGCGATTGCCTTCTTTCTATGCGGTCCAATAGGCGGTCCCATGTATATCGAAGGTGAAATTAACCCACAATATGTTAAGTTTGCCCTTTACGGAATTGGCATGGCTGCTGTTGGAATGCTCTCAATAGTTGGGCTAATAGTTTCAAATGACGCTTACGGCCCAATAGTTGACAATTCAAGAGGCATAGCCATGCAAGGTGGACTCAGCGACGAAGTTATCCGCGTGACAGATGAGATGGATGCTGCTGGTAATACTGCCAAAGCCATAACAAAGGGCTTCGCCATAGGCGCAGCCGGCCTAACAGTCATAGCACTTTTAGCTGCGTTTCAAGAAAGAGCCCAAAGCGCAGGGGTAAACCCATCATTTAACCTCATGAACCCGCTGGTTTTGTTAGGCGCATTAATAGGCATAGCCATGCCAGCAGTATTCTCAGCCATGGTAATGCTCGGCGTCGGCAGAAACGCCTTCCGAATGATTGAAGAAATTAGGCGACAATTTAACGAGATTCCAGGGTTAAGGGAAGGAAAAGAAGGCATAAAACCAGACTATGCCAGATGCGTTGACATAGCAACAGTAGGCGCCATAAAAGAGCTTATGCCAGCAAGCCTCGTAGCTATAGGCGTAACACTAATCGTAGGCTTCGTCGGCGGAATCGAAGCCCTAGGCGGCTACCTAGCTGGAACAATATTCAGCGGCTTACTCTTCGCTTTGCTGATGGCTAATGCTGGAGGCTTATGGGATAACGCCAAAAAACTCATAGAATCAGGAGAGCACGGCGGAAAAGGCTCAGAAGCCCACAAAGCAGCAGTCGTCGGCGACACGGTAGGCGACCCATTCAAAGACACAGCAGGACCATCACTAAACACAATGATAACAGTCATGTCCCTTGTGGCTTCACTATTCGCAGTGCTAATCGCCAACTACAACCTTCTAAAACTTTTAGGCCTATAACCATCTAACCCAACTCTTTTTATTGAAACCGCAAAATCCAGAAATAGCCCCTATTAAAAATTTTCAAACAAAAATGATGAAAAAGCGCCGGGAAATAGGTTTACATCTCGGTTTAAATTCTCGGCGAATTTCGGCTTACAGAATTGTTCTTAAATCTCTTATAGATAGCCTATTCTCCAATGTAACTTTTTACCACAATTGGGGCACTGCCAGCGTTTTTCTTGAATTTTGAGCCAATCGTCGACTCCTAAACTCTTCATCTCTTTAAGGTTATCAATAACAGCAGTATGATGTGGTCTCCCATCATGTGTAAAATCCTTCAGTCTCTTACATGGAAATTTAGAACACTCGAAACACCATGTAACTCCTTTCTTCTTGACACATTTGCGGAAATAGCAATCGCGGGAATCTGGCGGCAGATATAAACGGTAGTTGGAAGATAAACAACCATTGCAAACAATTTTTTCTGTAGGAATATTTCCGGTCACCGCAAGTTTTTGCAGCAATGCAGAGTCTTTGTCTTTGTAGGCGCGGTAAACTGGGCAAGCGCCACAGTATAATCCACAAATGCCAGCCAATTTCCTCATTCCAGAGTTCACGGCCCCTCATTGTTCCTCGGTTATAGTCCCAAGTTTTCTCCCACAATTATCACTGTTATGTCGATGGCTCTAGGTTTCTTTTCAATTATGGTTGTTATATTGCATATTCTGTTTTCTGCGTCGCAATTTACACATCTGCCAATTTTCACACATGGCAACAGCTCCCATCCGCGTTTCTCTCTGATTCGTCTGGCGTTTAAGGGTGCCGCTACATTTCTGATTCTCTCGAGAGCCTTATCAAGATTTTTCACTATTTTATTGGTTCCTACAACAATAATCGCTTTCTTAGGTCCAAAAATAATGCCCACAACCCTGTTACCTGTCGCGTCCACATTGACGATTTTGCCATCCATCGTTATAGCGTTCGCACTCGATAAGAATACATCTGCTAGCAAAGCTTTTTTAGCAATATTTCTTCGCTCTTCATTAGGAACTTCTTCGTCGAAAGGCCAATAAAATGTGAAGTTCCTTCTTTTTAGTTCTTTGAATATGCCGATCTCCTCTAACGTCACAGAATCTCCAGCTCCAACTACGGCGCCATGCGGAATACGCTCCAAAATACTCTGCAAGGCAGCCTGTCGGCTTTCAACGAAAAGAGCATCGATTTTGTTCTTTTTAAAAGCCTCTAATATTTGATATATAATATCAACGACTTCTTTTTTCTTCATAATCATAACATCTTCTTATTTCTTTTTTTAATTAAAGACTAAGTTATAAGAAAGCATTTTGGAAACGAAAATGACTGTACAAAAGCGCCGGGAGTGGGACTCGAACCCACGCGGACCAAAAGGTCCACAGGCTCTCAAGGCCTGCGCGTTATCCACTCCGCCATCCCGGCTCTTATGAAATTGGGTTTTTGGCTTCTAAAATGTTTCCGTTTATTTCAGAAGTTTAAATAAACAGCACGCATTAATGATACACAACAGACGCTTAAGAGGATGCGAAAATGAAAGAGGTTCAAAGAAAGACTTTGCTTGAGTTAATTAGCAATTGTAAGCGAAGCGACAGAGAACTTGCAAAGACTCTAGACATTTCGCAACCAACAGTAACACGGGTGCGCACTTGGCTTGAAAAGAACAACTTCATTAGAGAATATGCGGCAATACCTGAATTCTCCAAAATTGGGCTTGAGCTGGTAGCTTTCACCTTCTTTAAAATACGAGCGGGAACTACAAAAGAGGCGATGGAAGAAATCCGAAAAAAGGCAGAAACCTTCATTAAAAACCATCCAAACATCATCCTAGCCCTAAAGGGCGAAGGAATGGGATATGACGGCATCCTCATCTCCTTACATAAAAACTTCGCCAGCTTCACCCAATTTATGAGACAACTCAAAACAGAAACCGCAAACACAGAAGTTGTAGGCAACTTCCTCGCAAGCCTAACAGATACAGCACAATATAGAAGCTTAACATTCAAACACCTAAAAGAATATTTAACCGAAAATTTATTCTAAAAAAGATCAAATAAAGAATGCATAAATTCGGGCCGGTAATCTGGTTCACTCAGTTGGATCTGTAAATTGTTAAATGTTAGTTTTTAAAGGGCGTATTCCATGGAAGAAGCGTCGGTTTGTATGTTTGTTTTTGCGTTGGTTTTGGCTGGATTAGTTAATGTGGAGATTTCACAGTCAAGCTTTGGACACCGGCAATGGTTTGCTGCAAACAAATCAACCGTCATCCATCTTTTTATTCAAAGTATGTTTTCGGAACACGTTTGGGTTGAAATCAATGTCACATACGACTTGGAACACGGTGGTTTTTGAAAGGGGGAAGAAGTGGAAAAAGAGTTTTCTATCAGTTTTTAACTCTTCCATTAATTATGATTAAGAGAATATTTTGTATAAAATTTTTAAGTCTAAATTATTACTCTAGTTGGGGGATGTAAGATGTTTGATCCTTGTGAGGAGGCTGATTCGAAGGCAGGTTTTTACTATGATCTTAAGTTTGTGATTGGCTTATTATACATCGTTTTCGTTATTGTTTATGTTCTCTTGTTAGATTTTTCGATTTTTACGGATTTTACCGCACTTGTTTTGGTGTTCTTAAGCCTTATGGGTTATTTAGATCTTCAAGAGACTATTGAAGTTCGAGTTCCTCGCTATGGCTGGAAATGCTCAAAAAGAGACTTTAGGTTAGCTTCAGCATTTTTGATAGCTTCGCTTTTTCTAATCCCTGTAGGAACCTTTTTGCTTAGAAGCAGAATAGCGGCGGAGCATCCTTTAATCTTCATCCTTTCGTTGGCACTACTCTTTATTCCAACATTATCGGGAATAGTTTTTGCCTTAAACTGCTACTTGGATTTTGGACGAGCCTTAGGATACTGGAAAAGAGATGAAGAAATCACAAAAGCCTTCTTAAAGCACAGTTACTTTTACCGCAAAATTTTCCGAAAAAGCAAAATAAAACAATAGACGCTTAAGGCTGAACGGGCCTTTAAAGGGGTAGGGCTTGACGACTTGACAAGCCTCTTTGTTAGGATAAGAGAGGTGGAATTGTAGAGATTTACTCTTTTGAAATTTTTATGAACGCAAAGGTGAATATTGCAATATCAAGTACCAAATTTATGATTAAGATGAGAGGAGCTGCAATTCCTATATGTTCTGGAAAGAAAAGAGAAGCAACTTCTCCAGCCATTATAAAACCAAGTATTAAGGCTGCTATGAAGAGAAATACCAAAAGGAGTATCTTTAAAATCTTTACGTCCTCTTTCCCACTTTTCATTTTCATTCCTCTTTTAACAAACACATATAACAAAGAATTTTGCAGAAAAGAGAATTTCCAAAATATACCATTAAAAATGAAAAAGGAGTAGAGGTTAGATAATGTTTTATACGTTGCTGACGGAAGGTATTTTCTTTCTGGTTACTAGAAGTATTGCAATGGCTGCAACGGCGCCCACTACTATGATGAGCACTAGAATTATTATCCATGCATCGCTTAAGGTTGGACCTTGGGCTTGTAGGACATTTATTATGGCGGTTTCTGATTTGGCTGTGTATCCGTCTGCATCTGTTACGTTGAGATAGATTTCGTATGTGCCGCTGCTTGTGGGTGTGAAGGTTAAGCTGCTTGAGGTTGCGCCTGTGATGGCTGTTCCATTCATGTACCATTGATAAGTGTAGGGTGAGGCTCCACCGCTTACTGAACCTGTTAGGCTTACTGATTGCCCTATGGTTGTTGATGAGGTTAGTGGTGTTATTGTTGCGCTTGGAAGGGGAACGTCTTCTCCACGGGCGATGGCTGCGTTACATTCTTTTATTAAGGCTTTGGCTCGCCAATGATAATCGAATAGTCCAGTGCAAACCTCAAATTTCTGCTTCGCAAGCGTGTAGTGTTTGTCATAGTAATACTGTAAGCCTTGAAGGAATGCTTCATCAACGGGACCTCGTTTGTTTTTGCTTTTTACGTTTGCCTCTTCTAAAATGCTGTTTGCAACATTGCTCTCAATCAAGAAGTTAAACCCTGCAACTTGAATTCCTTGCCTTACAGCTCCCATACTGCAAATGCCTATAACTTCGCCTTTATCGTTCAATCCTGGTCCACCGCTCATTCCATAAGTGAGGCTGGCACTTGTTTCGAAGCATGGAGTCTGAGTGCTTGTCAATCTTTTTTGGCTTATCCTGCCCTCCTTCATGGATGGAGCAAGCAAAGTTTCAACTCCCAATTCCTCTGCAAAAACGGTAACATCTGCAAATCCGAAAGAGTATACATTAGAACCCGTAGTGACGGCGGATGAATCTCCCATGATCAGAACTGGACAGTAGTTTGATGGCGGTTCAATTTTCAATAGGGCTATGTCTCTTTCATAGAAGGGGCTTACGTCTATTATACGTGCAATCCATCCCTTGCTTTCCACATCAGTCAGTGTCGGTCTAACTTCGCCTAGAACAGCATATATTTGCCGATAAGAGTCTTTTATTTCTCCATAAGCCATCATGTAATTCCAAAGCAGCTCTAGCTCTTCAGAAGTGAAATAGTAGCCTGCCTCTTCAAGTTCTTGAACTATATTGTAGAAGGCTGTTTCGATTAAGAAATATTTTGTGTATAAATCTTGTGTTATGTCTTTGTGGGTAAAACAGAAAATAACATGCCCAGCCGTGACAATGTAGCCGTCTGCGCTGACAAAGAATCCGGAACCCACTGCCCATACGCTTACGGGAACAAGGAAATATGTTGTCAAGGGTTCCCAGTATATGTTGGGATAGTACACTTTGATGTTGGCGTCAATCTGCGAATAAATAAGCACGGTAGAAGCCTCACCTAACTCGGCAATCAATGAAGGCGAATATGTTGTAGTGGCGGCAGCGTTGCTGAATTGCACTTTCGCCAAGAAGTTCATACTTGCCGTCAAAAGTAGTAGCATTATCGCTTTAGTTATGGCTGATTTCTTTATTTTTATTCCCTCCAAACTTTTGTGTGGTTCATTTAAAACAAGTATTTATAAATAGTTTATTAAGTTCAAATAAAAAGCGAAATTCTTAACTCTTATTCATCGAAATTCGGATTCAGAATTAGAATACCAATCAATTTCATAAAAAATTTGAAAAATACAGAAATAATCGCCATGCACAAGCCTTTTCGCAGTTCACCTTGAAATATCGTCCAGACACCACATGAGCCCGACACCTCGGGCGGTTGGGGGCCGCAGGCTGAACCGGTCGGCCGAAGCCTTCCGGCTTACACCCCGGCTCCATCAAACCCATCTTCTATGGGAGCCCTCGTCCCCTCGGCGCAGGCTGTTGCCAGCCCAGCCATTTTGGGGATTGGCTGCCTATTTTCGGGAGAGGCTTCGGGCTTAG
>JARYMR010000056.1 GCA_029907045.1 Candidatus Bathyarchaeota archaeon | reverse complement strand
TCCCATTGCCAATTTTAACTCGCCAAGTCTCGCCATAACATTCCCATATAGTTCAAATGACAAAGACTGATTTAATTAAAGCTTTCTAACACCAATACCCCTCTTACACAATTTGGCAAAAGTAGATTCAGAATCCGACTTTCAAATATAGAAAATCCATACTCAAAATTCACACCAATTAAATACTCCCGACACTTCACAATTTAAAAGGAGGCTCTTGAGGTTTAACCACGAATAAAAAGTATCGATGCGTCATTGAGGTGGAAGTTCCAAACGGTTCAAAAGGTTGGCAAGAAGTGGCAACCGTAAAAATGAGACAAGCCATTGAAAAATTGAAGTTGGCGATGGAAGAGTTAGGCGGCAAAGTCTACGTAAGATATTAGAAGCGTATATGACTTATTTTTCAGTGATTTGTGGATGAACCAGTTGGCGGCAGTGTGGGCAGTGGACGAGGGCTTTGTCTCCTGTTGATTTCCACTTCTTTTTGCAGAAGGGGCATTGATACAAAACGGTTTTTTCAGGTATAATGAACCATTGTCGACTCAAAATCCACAATATCACTCCCGAAATCAGCATCACGTCTCCGAAAATAAAAAGGTAGATGAGTCTAAATTCAAACCCTGAAATTAATGTTATTTTTTCTGTCCAGAGAAGGGATAAAAAAGTTGAGAAGGGGTTTTCGCTTGAAGAGAGGTAGGGGTATGTTTTCCATAAAGCAGTGGAAAAGGCGATTATTCCTAATAGGCAAAATATTAAACTAAGCGCATATGCAGATTTCTGCTTTCGAAGAATTTTCCTCATTCAAACTCTAGCCTTTAGTCACACTGGTGCAAGAGCCTCAGCAATGCGCGCTTCCACTTCAGCATAGCGCTCTCTAATTTCGCTTTTTAGCGCATCAATCTCTAAGCGAAGTCTCCTTTTGGATTCAGGAGCCAAATCCTTCGATTTCACTATGTCATTTTCTATTTTTGTCACTTCTTTTTCGGCGTCATGCTTCATCTCTTTCGTTTTCTTCAGTAAATCCACCTTAGCCTTTTCAATCTTTTCAAACTGCTTCCTTACGTCTCCAACTTTCTGGTTTAATTTCTGTTTTATCTTGCCAAGCTTCTCTGCATATTCGCGTTCAGAAGGTCCGCCCAATGGTTAACACCAAATGTCTTTTATCGCAATACTTAATATAAATTTTGTTATCCACCAATCAACAAAACATCCACAAAAATGCTCCGGCCGGGATTTGAACCCGGGTCCGTGGCTCGAGAGGCCACAATACTTGACCGGACTATACTACCGGAGCTTTTACAAAATAGATTAGTGTTGGGTGGTTTAAATTTTTGATGTGTAAATGTATGGTTTATAGAAAAATTTGGGGTTTATAGGTTTAGTATTCTTCGCTTTCTCCTTCGCCTGGTGGTTTTTCTGGTGCTTTTTCTTCTTTTGGTTTTGTTGCTGCTATTACGTCGTCTATGCGGAGTATCATTGATGCTGATTCTGCGGCGCTTTTTACTGCTTGTTCTTTGACTATTAATGGTTCTACTACGCCGTTTTCTTGCATGTTTTCGACTTTACCCGTGAAAACGTTTACGCCTATGGAGTTTCCGTCTTTTTTCTCGTGGGCTGCTCGGAGTTCTACGATTATGTCTATTGGTTCGAGTCCTGCGTTTTCGGCTAGGGTTCTTGGTACGATTTCTATGGCGTCGGCGAAGGCTTCTATGGCGAGTTGTTCTCTTCCGCCAACTTTTGTGGCGTAGTCTCGGAGTTCTTTGGCTATTTCGACTTCTACTGCTCCGCCGCCTGCTACTATTTTGTTGTTTTCTATTACGTCTGAGACTACGGATAGGGCGTCTGTCATGGCTCTTTCTGCTTCGTCAACCATTCTTTCAAGTCCAGCCCTTATGAGGACGGCTACTGAGCGGGGGTCTTTGCATTTTTCTACGAAAATCATCTTGTCTTCGCCGATTTTGCGTTCTTCAACTATGCCAGCTTCGCCCAAGTCTTGTGCGGTTAAGTCGTCTAGGTCTGTGATTATTCTTCCGCCTGTTGCCCTTGCAAGTTTTTCCATGTCTGATTGTTTTACGCGTCTGGCTGCCAATATGCCTTCTTTTGCTAGGAAGTGTTGGGCCATGTCGTCTATGCCTTTTTGGCAGAAGACTACGTTTGCGCCTACTGCTTTTATTTTGTCTACCATTTCTTTGAGCATTTTTGTTTCTTGGTCTAGGAAGGCTTTCATTTGAAGGGGGTCTTTTATGCGGATTTCTGCGCTGAATTCGGTTTTTTCAATTTCTAGTGGGCAGTCGAGCAAGGCGATTTTTGCGTTTTCTAGTTTTTTGGGCATCCCTGGGTGGACGACTTCTTTGTCTATTATTAAGCCTTTTACTAGTTGGGATTCAAGGAGACTTTTTCCTGTTTTCTTTATTATTTGTATGTTGTCTATGTCTGCAATCATTTTGTCTCCGCGTTTTTCTGCTATTTGTTTGACGGCGTCTATGGCTATTTCTGCCAAGTGTTCTTTTGCTGGGCCTACGGCTTTGCTTGCCATGGAGGTTAATGCCACTTTTTTTAGGGTTTCTCTGTCTTCGATGTCTACTGGTGTGGCGATTTTGTTTATTGTTTCCACTGCCTTTTGGGCTGCTTTTCTGTAGCCGCTGACTATTATTGTTGGGTGAATATTCTGGTCTAAGAGTTCTTCTGCTTTTTTGAGCAATTCGCCTGCTAGGACTACCGCTGTTGTTGTTCCGTCGCCTACCATGTCGTCTTGCGTTTTCGCTATTTCAACCATCATTTTTGCTGCTGGATGTTCAACTTCTATTTCGTCTAGGATGGCGGCGCCGTCGTTGGTTATTGTTATGTCGCCTAGGCTGTCGATGAGCATTTTGTCCATGCCACGGGGTCCAAGCGTGGTTTTTAATACTTCGCCTATGATTCGGGCTGCCATTATGTTGTTTCTTTGGGCTTCTCTTCCTCGGCTTCGGGTTGTGCCTTCTTTTAGGATGAGGACTGGTTGTCCAGACTGGGTTGTTGTTAAGTATGCCATACAAATTCCTCCATTTTGTTAGAATGTTATTTTTAGCTATTCCGAATAGCAAAAAAGCGCTAAAATATAAACTTTTACTTTTGTTTTTGCAAATGCATCATTTGCTTGGTAACAGTTTAAATTTTGGCTTGTCCAATTTTATTTTTGGGTGGTTTGCCATGAGGGTTTCGGTGCGTTTCTTTACAAGCCTTAGGGAGATTGTTGGTAAGCGTGAGGACACTTTGGAGTTTTCTGATAATGAAAGGGTTACTGTGGATACTGTGCTTAAGCGGTTGAGTGAGCGTTATGGAAAGGATTTTGTTGAGTATCTTTATGATAGTAAGACTGGTGATGTTAAGGGTTTCTTGCAATTTCTAATTAATGGCAGAAGCGCTTCCACGCTTAAGGGTTTAGCCACTGAGCTTTCTGATGGCGATGTTTTGGCTATAATTCCGCCTGTTGGCGGCGGTTAACCTTAAGAATTTGGGCTGTTTTTCAGTTTTATTTTCCCTACCCCTCTCCCTCTAGGTTTTTAGGCTTGTTTTGCCTAGGTTTATTTTTGAGTTTGTTATGGGTAAATGTAGGGTTTGTGGTGAAAGGGCGCTTACGATATCGGAGAATTTGGGTGTCTGCCTCAATTGTATACGGGAGAAGCTTGAAGAGGCGCTTTTGATTACTGATGAGGCGCATGCGAAAAGTCGGGCTGTTTATGGTTTGCCTTCTAAGCCGCCGAGGGATGAGGGTGGGCTTGCGTGTGGCGTTTGTGCTAACAATTGTGTTATTGGTGTTGGCAACAGCGGTTTTTGTGGTTTGGTTTGGAATGTGGGCGGGCGTTTGGTTCGTTTTGGCGGAACCATCGAAAAGGGCGTTTTGGAATGGTATTATGATGGTTTGCCAACCAACTGCGTCAACTGGTGGTTTTGTCCAGGCTGCACTGGCGCTGGTTATCCAAAATATGCGTACAAGCCTTCTGCAGAGTATGGCTATGCGAATTTGGCTGTTTTTTATGGCGCCTGCAGTTTTGATTGTCTCTTCTGTCAGAATTGGCATTACCGCAATTTATCAGCCAAACACAAGCCTGTTATGAGCGCTGAAGCCCTAGCCGCCCGTGTGGATAAGCATGTTTCTTGTATTTGCTATTTTGGTGGTGACCCTTCGCCTCAGATGCCTCATTCATTGGAGGTTAGTCGCTTAGCGTTGGAAAAGGCAGAGGCTGAAAATCGTATTTTGCGTGTTTGTTGGGAAACGAATGGTTATATGAATCCAAAGTTGGCTGAGAAGGCTGCGGAATACGCTTTAGAAAGTGGTGGTAACATAAAATTCGATTTAAAAGCGTACAATGAAGAGTTGGCGATTGCCCTCTGTGGAGTATCCAATAAGCCTTCTTTGGAGAATTTTCGCCTAATAGGAGAGAAATATTACGGTAAGCGTGAAGAATTGCCGATGCTTACGGCTAGCACTTTGCTTGTGCCTGGTTATGTGGATGCTGAAGAGGTTGAAAATATTGCTAAATTCATAAGCCAGATAAACCCGAATATTCCGTATACGCTTTTGGCTTTTTATCCATGTTATGTGATGAATGATTTGCCAACAACAACCAGAAAACAGGCTTTAGAATGCCAAAAGGCAGCAGAAAAACACCTAAAAAACACAAGAATAGGAAACATACACCTACTAACATAAACTATGCCCAAGAATAGCCATGATAAAAGCCAAAAAATTAAAACCCTCATAAACGAGGAAGCTTATACTAGCAAATACTTAAGAAACGAAATAAATGCTTGGAAACCAAGGATAATTTGAACAAGACTGTAGATTTAAATATCTTATTGTTGAAAGAATTATGCAAGGAATACTTGATGGAGCCAGGAAACGATCATTAAGAAATATTGGGATTGTTCTAATAGTAGTTGGTGTTATAATACCATTCCTTTATTTTAAAGAGTATCGCAATTGGCTTACTGGGGAAGTCACAGGATACGACTTTCCACTTTTACCCTATGGATTTGCTCTAGTAATTATCGGCATATTTTTGATAGTTTGGTCAGTCTTAATGAAAGAGGAGACATGTTTACCTAAACCACCGCCGCCACCTGCTCGCTGTCCATATTGTAGACAAGTATTACCTGAAGGAGTGAAATATTGCCCTTATTGTGGAAAGGCATTAAGTTAATTTTTTGGGTTTGGGGATTAAAAATTTATTCAATAATTGTTGCTGCGACTAGTTCGCTTTTTTACTCTTTCCTTTTCCCATTCCTCTGCATTTTCAAACCACAATTCAAAGGCTTCTTGAAAATTCTTTAACGCCTCATCCATGCTTTTGCCTTGGCTGGCAACTCCAGTCACTGGGTCAACGGCAACATAGCATTCTCCTTCTTTGTGTATGGCAACACTAACCTTCATCGCTGACACCTACAAAACAATAAATGACATAGAATCTTATTAACATTTCACGCTGTCCAGTATGGTGTTTTCTTTTTCATTATGTTAATGTATTCCTTTAATGCTTCCTGCTCCTCCACACTCAACTTATCCATAAACATCGTCTGCAAAATCTTCACATGCTGCTCTGGAACCTTCACATACAAAATATCCTTCTCAAAAATATGCCTACCAACCATAGGCTTATCAAGGCTTATGGCAACCTGCATACCCTTACTCGCTTCTGATAACGCTTTACCCTTCTCTTGAATCTGCTGTATCTCGCCAACCTCCTCACCATCCTCAGCCCTCACAAGCACAAGTTTAGGCTTAATCCTTCCCGCCAAAACTTCCACGCCAACTATTGCTGGCTTTGCCCTTCTAAAAACATAACCCTCCATAATCTGAATCTTGGCTGGTTTAACCAGATTCGCAAATTCCTGTTCAATCTTTGCTTCCCTTTGACTTTTAAGCCAAGACAAATAATTATCTATCAAATGATAAATTATTTTTTCCTGAAAAATCTGAACACCCTTAGCATTTGCCTCTTCTTGAGCGTCTGGCAAAACTTTAACGTTAAAAGCTAAAACAGCCCCATAATAAGGCTCGTGTTCTCTAACAACAGAAGCTTCCGTAACATCGCGTTTCGAAACGTCTCCAACATCCGCCAGCCGAACAGGCACATTATTACGCTTTAGGTTTTCGGCAATAGCCTCCAAAGAACCCAACGTATCCGCCTTCAAAACGACGCCCTCCACATCCGTGGCAATCCGTATCCGCTCAATCTCCTCAGAAACCATCCTAACATACTCATCCGCCTTTTCCTCTTCACCAACAGCATACAAAGGCGCTCCAGCCAAAGCCCCCTCCAAACCAGGCGCCACAATCTTCACTCCAGCCGCAGCAGAAACAGAATCCACAGAAGAAAAACGGTCCCGCGGATCCCTAATCTCATCTAAAGGTTTGGGAACCAAAATCGCCCTAATCCGCGTTACAATAGGCTTTTCTTTGCCGCCAACAACAATCAAATCATCCTTGCGCAGTATTCCATCATAAACAATAGTGTTAAGCGTCAAGCCCAAACCAGGCTCTTCCTTAACCTCCAAAACCGTGCCTTTCGCTGGTCCACGGGTTGTCTGCAGTTCCTTCTTCAAATACTGCTGTGTCAAACCAACCAAAACCATAAGCAGTTCGGTTATGCCCTCGCCAGTTTTTGCGCTTGTAGGCACAATAGCCACAGTTTTCGTGAAATCCCTTATGCGGTCAAAGCGGTCAGCCCTAAAACCCAAACGCGAAAAAATTCCAATAATATCATATAACCTATTATCCAAATCCTGCTTCACATAAGTATCCTGCATCTGATAAGCCTTCAAAAAAGGCGTGTCCGGATAAGAATTCCACCCAGGAATGCGGTCAATCTTGTTTGCAGCCACCAAAAAAGGCGTCTTCCGAGCCTTCAGTATCTCAATACACTCATAAGTTTGAGCCTCAAAACCCCTCAAAATGTCAATGACAAGAATGGCTATGTCAGCAACGCTTCCTCCACGCTTACGCAAATTCGTAAAAGCCTCATGTCCAGGCGTGTCAATAACAAGCAAACCAGGAATCTCCAATTCACCCTTAACCATCGATAAAAGCGGACCAACAAGCTGCTTAAGCGTATCCACAGGAAAGAAACTTGCGCCAATATGCTGCGTAATCCCACCAGCCTCGCGGGCTTGAACACTTGTCTTGCGAATTTTGTCCAAAAGCAAAGTCTTGCCAGTATCCACATGCCCAAGAACACAAACAATAGGCTGACGAATAGACATTCCGCAACACCCTCTCTTTTCTAGCGCTGAATAAACTAACGGTTTAATACGCATTCCAGAATAAATAAACCATTCCTATAAATGTGCGACTCTTATTCCGTTTTTGCAATCAACATTAAAACGCCCAAAGCCAACAAAACAATGCTAAGGAATCCGAAGAATCCGGTGTAGGCTCCCAAATCATTAAAACTCGTAAATGTGAAGTATGTGGCTAAAGCCCCAATAATCATAATTAACAAGCCGAAGAATTTTTCAGCCAATGTTATTCCGAAACCGCCCTCTTCTTCGCTCATGTTCAGTCCCCTTTTCGTTTTGATGTGCTTCTACATAAAGACATAAACTGTTATTTTAAATTTCCCTTAGGCTTCACTTTTCCGCTTCAAGCTTTTCCGGCAAATACTCATCAACTATATATGTTAAGCCGTATCTACTGAAGGCTTCTTGTTCAGCTTTCTTCTTAATTTTCATAAAAGTCTTAATTTCCCTTTGCCACAACGGGTCTTTATAGCGGGGATCTCGCTGCAACTCATAAAGCCTCTTCATATCCACATCATCCAACGGGTCTGTTGGCAACTTATAATTGACGATATCTGTTGCCCAAACTCCGCTCCATTTGGCGTCTGGCGTAGTTAACTCGCGTAAGTGAGCAGCATTAGCAGAACCAGAAATTATTACCATGGCGATGTGCATTCCCCATGGGTCGCCATCCGTGAAAATGTAAACGGGAAGGTTAAGCTCTTGATTTAATCTTCTAATAAAGTGTCTTGTGGCTCTCGGCGCTTGTCCAGCCGTTAAAACAAGTATGGCATTAAACTTTTTGTGCACATTCTCTTCTATGAAACGTGTGAATAAGCCGCCCTTCTCTATGGCTATAACCTTGTCGGCTGTGGTTTTTACAAATTCCGCAGAAGTCAAAGCTGGTCCAATTAGTACGCCGTCTGGATGCGAAGTCAAGTTTAGGGTTCTACCCTCATAGCCTGGCACGGTATATTCTATCGTTAAGTCGCCGAAAACCGCTGAACGCTCTTCTGGAAATATACTAAAGTCTTCCCTTGAGAATCCCAAAACTGTTTCTAAATCTGTTACAATATTGTTTGATTCTTCTTGATCTGTGAATGTCATCTCGTAGGCTTGGGCTGAATAATAAACATCCCTTAACGTGGAAGTTTTCCTCTGCGAAGTAAGCTCATGAGAGAAAAGCGCCGCCCAAATAAGCTGCGTGAAAGGCTTCAAGTGGCGAATATTGCGGGTGCTTCTCCGAACCGTTCTATCTCCCAAAATATACTGTCTTAATTGTGGGTCGTAGTAGATGTTTTCTGTTGAGCGGCTTGGCATCGTTATGGATGGAAAATATCCACTGTCAAGCTGCTCATACGTCTTAAGTCCAAGACTTTCCAAACTTGCTAAAACTTCTTTCCGCTTTTCCATCATACTAATTTTATGTCTCTTCTGCTCCAAAACGTTTCACACTCCTTAACAACTTATCAATATCAGGAAGCTTCTCTTTACCCGCCAATTTTGCTGAAAACTGGGCAATTTTTGGCAAATACTTACTAAAAACCCCCAACCTCTTCTTTTCCCTATCCACATGCTCTCTCCGTGTTAAGAAGCGTTGGATTTGGCGGGCAACCTCCCTAAGCCCATTGGCTATTTCCCTTCTAACCTCT
>JARYMR010000055.1 GCA_029907045.1 Candidatus Bathyarchaeota archaeon | reverse complement strand
TTCCACAGGAATTTCATGCATCTTTTTTGTTTTTAAGTCACTGGATATTCGCTTAACCAGTCCCTCACCCCTCTTGATTGTTTCCTCGAATTTTTCACTTTCAACGGAAAGCATTTCCATTATTTCGTCCCGCATCTCCTTAAGGTGGGGATAATCCTTAGACCAAAAGCTAATTTGCATGTCCATGATGTCTGGCAGTTTTTCTGGAACCCCCAGCATCTTTAGCAGTCGGTAGATTCTGCGGAAAAGGAGTCTTGCCAAATATCCCTCTTGAATGTTGGATGGAACAACGCCTTCGGAAAGTATGAAGCTTAGGCATTTTGTGTGGTCAGCCACAGCGAAGGCGTTTTCTATGGGTGTAAGGAAGGCGTCTAATTCCTCAACTTTTACTCCAACAAGTTCTGCCACTTTTTTCCTAACTTCCCATAAGCTTGCTGTTTTATCCAAACTTACCAAACCAGAAACCCTTGCCACTTTCGCTAACAAATCCTTGTCAATGCTTGTTATTCCCGCAATTTCAAAAATTTTGTCAAGCAATTCTCGATAAACTGCATGAAAACCACTAAGCGCACCTTGAGAAACCCACGTAAAACGGTCAATTCCATAACCAGTATCAACAGTTCTTATGGGCAACTTAACAAACTCGTTGTTGACAACCTTGTATTGCATAAAAACAAGGGTTGCAAGCTCTAATCCTCGAACGATGGTTTCTAGACATGGGCCAGCATTTCCACCACCAGACCAAACCTCTTCCTTGTAAACAATCTCTTCGGGTTTAATGCCTAATTCTTTTGTGGCAAAATCGTGGTGATACCTTACAGTTTGGTCTTTCCAGTAAACCTCTTTGTCTGGATAATTGAATGCGTGATGTCCGCCCATTTCAAAAATTGTTTCATACTTTCCAAAAGTTGGACCTGTATTGGCAATGTCTACCAAACGAATGCAAGGCTGAACAATCACAAGGGGGTTTGCTGGTGGAGGTGCAATTCCCTCAGTTACATAGGGCTGAAAGTCGATGATGCTTGCATGTGTTAGGTAAATGTCTTCTCTCCAGCGGGCTACCACTGGGTAAGGCTTGATGCGTGTATGCTCATTCTTTTCAAAAAATGATAGGAAAGCCTCCCGCATCTCACCAAAAGTATAACTTCTCTTTGTTGGCGAGTTCCCTATAAAAGTGTAAAAAGCGCAGCCTTCCTTTCTCGCTTCTCCGCAAGTTTCTTGCTCTGGATTTTGCGTCCAAAAGTAGTCTCCACATTTTGGACAAAGCTTCCTCACATAACCCATTTCCTTAAAGAATGGAAGGCTATACTCCTCCGCTGGAAACTTTTTCTCCAATGTTTAAGACACTCCAATAAACTCTCTAATTTCAAGTTCCAATGGATTAAAGAGCTTCACAAATTTAAACTATTTCACTATCCAAGCTTAAAGCCTAACAGAAAACCAACCACAAAACTTCCCATAAATGGTATAATGGATATTAGGCTAATCAACCATGAAAGCGCTTGTCCAGCTGAACCAACAACGCCTTCAAGTTTTTCCCATAATGCGCCGTAGTTTATGCTTATTATTCCCTGTGTGCTCAGATAGATTAGTACTATTATAAATAAGCCTATTAAAATGGCTATAAACTTGCTCAGTTTCTTCACGGCAAATCCAACTATAAAACCGCCAATACCGCCTAACCCCAACTGGTATGCAAGCGGCGAAATGATTTCGCTCATGAGATATCTCTTTTGAAGTGCTGTCGTAAGTTTGATTTAAACGTATTGGGTAGGGCAAAGGTTATGGCTATGAATGTTCCGCCTTTTTCCATAACCAATTGCGATTTCGAAAATATCAAAATAAATCTTATCATTGTCGATGGTTTTTCTTCTAACAGAAACATTAAAGACTGCAAAATTGGTTATCAAATTTAGGTTAAACGTTTTTGTGGTCGTGATTCTTCTATGAGTGGGATAAGAAAACATACGAATATGATTGATTGGTATTTAGGTAATCCAGAGAAAATCGAAGATGGATTTAAGCCTATTTTCAAAGAATTTGGTGTTGGAAACTGGAAAAGGGTTGATATTTTGGGCATAGACAAAGACAAAAGGCTATGCATTGTTGAAATTAAAACTGGAAAAGACGATAATTATAAAAAGCAAGTGAAAAAATATCGGAGTGCCTTAAATAAGCTATTTGAAGCACTAAATCTATATGTCCCTATTAGAATAATTATCATTACACCTAAAGGGCATGTTGATTTAGGTCCTCTTCACAATTTTAATCCAAAATTGCAGATTAGAATTCCTGAAAACATACCAACAAGTAGAGAACTTTTTGGCTTAAAGAGATAAGATTTAGCGAATTATAGTATCATGAGTTCTAATGGTGTCAATTTTCCTGTTATTGGGTCTACTTTTAAGCCCAGCAACTCCAAAGTTGTCACACCCAAAAGCAAAGGAGTTTTCTCATCCGCAATAGCCACAACAGAAGTCACACCTTCCCCATTAATAATTATGTAAGCCTCAGAAACTGGATATTCCACAATATCTCCATTAGCTATCTTGAACCTCCTCCTGCCCGTCTCCTTCAACTTCAGCCTTTCCGCAACGCTTTGTGGAATAACCGTGTAAATCGCACCAGTATCAACAACAAACTCCAACTCCACTCTTAAACTACGGTCAGACGGATTAGCAACAGTTGCTTGAACCCGAACATAACCCAAGACAAACACCAAACAACAAATACACAAATAACAATAAAAACCTTAACCATAATCCATGCCCATCGCAAGTTTGATTTAAACGTGTTTGCTAAATAAAAGAAAGGAGGTGAAAATCACGGATTTGCTAGACATATACATATTAAATCTCATAGTGACGTTAGGCATGTTTGCCGTCTTAATTTTTAGGGCGTGGATTGAACAGAAACATTATCGAATGATGTGGCAAGAACTGGAGTGGAGACGCACATACCAGACTATGGGAAGATTATTGAAAGCCGAAAAAGACCTATTTTCAAGGGTGGAGGGCGGCGATGAACTTTATCAAATGCTATGCGAAATTTTCAAAGTAAATGAAGAAAAAAAAGCCTAAGGAAAATGCCAGCCCTCAATTAGTTTTACAGTCTTTTTGTGTTTTTTCATTCCATAACGCCTAAAAGGCTTTGTTAAGTGTCTCTGGGACCTTGTTGATGTTATATAAAGTCCCCTTTTTATTTCCCGTTTCATTTTAACCTCAACTTTTCCGATGTTGGCGTATTTTGAACCGCATTTTTCGCATCTAAATCCCTTACCCTTTCCCATGGATTTTAATCGTTTTCCACATTTTGCGCAAAATGGATTTTGGTAAACAATTTTTGGCGCTAATTTTAGCAAGCGAATTTTTTCAAGGTTTATAGTTAAGGGATTCTTCTTTGATGGCGTCCTTACCCCACCATAAACTTCAATGTAATCTCCCACCAACAACTTCATTGCAACATGGCGAAGAACGCCTGTGGGCTCATAGGCAGCGCAATCCACTCGAGCACTGTCATCCTTGATTGAAAAAATTGCGTGTCTTCGGGGAATTATCTTTGGATTTGTTGCCACTGTTCCTTTGGCTATAACTGGATGGTAAGGCTTAACTTCGCTTAGCTTTGCAACCCTTTTTAGATGGGCATCTGTTCCCTGATTTGTGCGAAAGATAACCCACCTCTCTACGGGCTCGAGAGGCTTAACCATAGTGAACGCCTTCTTCACAATTTCTGGAGTTTCTCCTCTAATCCCAAAAAGAATGGGGTCTGGTCCCCTTGGCGTGATGACTACTCTACGCTTTTCTTGGTCAACATTGTTAAATGTGTACGGCGCTGTAGCCTTATCCATTTCAAAAATTGAAGCCTCATCCACTTTTCTTTTTGAACCGTAATTTTCTGGAACACGATACGCAAGTATTTCAAAAGTGTGGTCTCCTTGAAGGGTTTCGCCCACTGCTGCTAAACTGCCAATTATGCCCCTACTCTTTTTGAAACCAACCGCTTCCGCCCCAAACTTTTTGAGAAGTTTTATTGCCTCTTTTAGAGTTACAACTCCGGTGATTGTGTTCTTGGCAAAATTTTTAACCTCTTTTGGGATTTGAGCACCTTTAAAGAAGACTATGCCGGGGTCTGTTCCTTTAAATTCTAAATCCGCGTTCTCCTCAACAGCGCTTACGACTATCTCTTTGATTTCTTCTTCAACATTTTCATTGTATTTTATTCTTAGGCAGAGAGCTCCGTTTCCCCTTGTTTTCCACGGCACATTTGGATTTAGCCTAATCAAGTTTGGATAATCAATGAAGTTGACACTTAATTTTTGAAGTTTTTCCACTAAGAGAGCTACAATATAAGTTGTGCACCCCTTTCTTATTGAATCCGTGTCATCAAACCCTATGTGCATGATTTGCATTGGCATAAATGGTGCCCCATTCTTGACAGTATTAAACCATAACGATTTTTGGTGTAAATAAAAAAGAGGAAGTTTTTGTTATTTCGATTCTTCCACAACAATCATTGTTAAAGTAGACCTAACCTTATCAAGTCTTCTTATACGCCAAGTTACAATTTCCTTAAGCTTATCCATGGTCTCCGCTCTAACTCTTGCAACAATGTCGTATACGCCATAAACAGCGAAGGCTTCGTCCACTCCCTCAACTTTCTTTAGGTCTTTTAGCACGTCTGCTTCTGAGCCTATCTCTGTATTTATCAACACAAAGGCCGTTGGCATGAAATTCTCCTCACTTAATGTTTTGTCTTTATGCATTAAAATATTTTGCTAAAATTGGAATAGTATGGATAGGCTTATCTTCTATTTTAGGCATTAAACTATTAGGTTTTGACATGATGGAAAAAAATGAAAATGCCATAACAAGCCGCGAGATGCGAGCATTAGAATTAAACAGCGAATATTTTGGTGTTTCCAGACTTCAATTAATGGAGAACGCTGGGCATAATGTAGCTTTGGAGATTGCTTCAAGATTCCAACCGGAAAAAAGTGTTGCAGTTTTCTGTGGATTAGGCGGAAACGGCGGCGACGGTTTTGTGGTAGCCAGACATCTTTCTTCGCTTGGCTTCAAGGTCACAGTAATTCTTGCTGGAAAAGCCAAAGAAATAACAGGCAAAGTAGCGTTAAAAAACTGGGAAGCCCTACAATTTTTGAAGGAAACAATTCCAATATACGAAGTTTATGACAGCGCTCTCATACCTGAAATAACAGCAGAAATTGTGGTTGATGCCCTACTTGGAATAGGCACCAAAGGAAAACTAAGACCGCCAATTTTGCAACTTGTCCAAAAAATCAGCACTATGAATGCTTTCAAAGTTGCGGTTGATGTGCCAACAGGAATAGATGCTGACACAGGCGAAGTTTTAGGCGAAGCCGTCAAAGCCAACCTAACAGTAACCTTTCACAAAACTAAGAAGGGACTTGAAAAAGCAAGAGAATATGTTGGCGAATTAAAAGTGAAAGACATAGGACTGCCAAAAGATTTTGAAAACTTTGCAGGACCCGGAAACGTTTCGCTTGTTGTTAACCCTCGTCCCTCTGAATCGCATAAAGGCGATTTTGGACGCTTACTCGTTATTGGAGGAAGCGAAAGCTTTTCCGGAGCTCCAGCTTTTGTGGCTTTAGCTTCTTTGCGAACTGGTGTTGATTTGGCTTATATTGCTGCGCCGGAGAAAACTGCTTATACAATTTCTTCCATCTCGCCAGATTTAATCACCATAAAGCTTGAGGGAAAACACCTAAACATAAGCAATATACCAGTGTTGAAAACTTACATAGAAATTGCCAATGCTGTTGTTTTGGGGCCGGGGCTTGGGTTGCATGTGGAAACAAGGGAAGCGGTAAAGGCTGTGGTTGAGGCTGTGGAAATGGCTGGGAAGCCTTTGCTTTTGGATGCGGATGGGCTTAAGGCTTTTTCAGAGTTTAAGAGAAAGTTAAATGTGCCTTTAGTTTTGACGCCCCACGCTGGTGAATATGCCGCACTCACAGGAAAGAAGCTTTCAGAAAATTTGAGGGAAAGGATTTCTGAAGTACAAAAGACAGCAGCAGAATTAGGCGCAGTAATACTGCTGAAAGGTCCAGTTGACATAATCTGCGACGAAAAACGCTTTAAACTCAATTTTACTGGGAACCCAGCCATGACTGTTGGCGGAACAGGAGACGTGCTTTCTGGAATCGTCGGTGCCTTCTTAACCCAACAGTGCGATCCTTTTGAGGCTGCTGTTGCTGGAGCCTTCGTTAATGGTGCTGCTGGAGACTTTGTTTTTGAAGAGAAAGGTTACCACATGGTTTCCACTGATTTGCTGCAGTGGATTCCAAAAGTCTTAGATGACCCCATGAGCCACTTGAAGGTGCGCAGAACCAGTGCAAGAAAGAGTTAGGATAACTGTTTATCATGCTGGGCAATGCGACCCCAAAAAGTGTACAGCCCTAAAACTTAAACGCCACGGACTAATTCGCATAGTGAATCACATAAAGTTTCTGCCCAAGAGGACTGTTGTGCTTAATCCCTTTTCGGAAATAGCCTTTTCTCCAGCAGATAGACAGCGTATAGAAAAATTTGGATTAGCCGCTTTGGATTGCAGTTGGGAACACGCCCAGAAAGTTTTGGCAAAGCATGTGAGGGGAACCGCTCGTTGCCTACCAGTTTTGGTTGCTGGAAACCCAGTTAATTTTGGTAAGCCAACTCAATTGAGCACTGTTGAGGCTTTGGCTGGGGCCCTCTACATAGCTGGATTCAAAGAAGAAGCGCAAAGGCTTCTTTCCATATTTAAGTGGGGACACACTTTCATCGAAATAAACAAGGAAAAGCTTGAAAGTTACGCAAAGGCTGAAAATAGCTCAGAGATTATAGAATTGCAGAAAAACTTCATTGAACATGAATGAAATCCTTTTCTGTTTGCTTTGTTGAGCGTATTCCTACATAAAATTTATAACCTTTTAGCAAATATACATAGCCTTTTGTGAATCAAAATGAATATGGAACAAATAGCAAAATGGGCATATATAGCATTTGTCGCCATAGCTATCATTGCGGGACTTGCAGTAGGTTATATGGCGTTTTCTGGAGATCCTAATCTTGCAAGTGTTAATGGATGGATCACTCTGATCATGTTGATCTTAGGTATAATCATCGGTATTACAAGTATTACAGCAAGAGAAGTTATGCCATTTCTTATCGCAACAATTGCTCTTATAGTTGCTAGCAGTGCGAATGTCTGGCTACCTCTAACAAAAATTCATGAACTACTCTATTACTGGGCTACCTACATCATTAATTACATAGTTGCTTTTGCTGCACCTGCAGCTGTCATAATTGCAGTTAGATCTGTAATGGCTATGGCCAAAGAGAAATAGAAGGACAACTTTTCTGCTGCCCTTTTTTTTCTATACAATTTAAAAGTATATGTAAATATAGCTGTATTGGTCGCTGTACGGAGGCTAAATCTAAATGAGTGAGAGAGAGCTTCTCATGATTCCAGGTCCAACAAACGTAGACCCAAAAGTTTTAAGAGTCCTAAGTAAGCCACCCCTATCTCACACAAGTCCAGAATTCGTTGAAATCTTCAAAGAAGCCCTTAACAACCTGAAAAGGGTTTTTATGACGGAAAATGAGGTTTTTGTGATTGCGGGTTCTGGAACTTTAGCTTTGGAAATGGCTATAGCCAACCTAATAGAGCCTGGAGATAAGATTTTAAATCTGGTTGTCGGGTATTTTGGCGAGTATTTCGTTAAAATTTCAAAGGCTTATGGGGCTATTCCAAAAGTTTTGGAAGTGCCATGGGGCGAGGCGATGAAACCAGAAATGGTTAGGAATGCCTTAAAAGAGGATACTTACAAGGCTGTTACCGTTACTCATGTGGAAACATCCACTGGCATTGCAAATCCAATTAAAGAGATAGGTGAGATTGTTAGGGAAAACAGCGATGCCTTCTACATTGTGGATACTGTTTGTTCTCTTGGCGGAATGGAAGTTCGAGTTGACGACTGGAATATGGACGTTTGCGCTTCTGGTTCACAGAAATGCATAGGAGTTCCGCCAGGCTTAGCCTTACTTTCAGCAAGCGACAAAGTTTTAAACTATGTTGAAAGGCGGAAGACTCCCACCAGTTTCTGGTATGGAAATTTCCTAAATTGGCTTCCAGTTATGCGAGACCCATCGAGATATTTTGCAACTCCGCCAGTTAACATGATTTATGCCCTTTCTGAAGCCTTAAAAATTGTGCTTAATGAAGGGTTAAATGAGCGATTTAGAAGGCATCATGTTTTAGCTGAAGCTTTTAGGGCTGTAATGGATACCTTAAACCTGAAATTGGTGGCAGATAGGGAGCATTCGGCTGACACGGTTACGGCTGTCTATTATCCAGAAAACATTGATGATGCAAAATTTAGAAGCGAAATGAAGAAGCGTGGAATAGTTGTTGCTTCCACTCTTGGACCATTAAAAGATAAAGGCTTCCGAGTAGGTCATATTGGAAATGTAAGCCAAAACGACATATTATCCACAATAGCGACTATTGAATCAACTTTGAAAAGTTTAGGATACAATTTTAAACTTGGCTCGGGATTAGCAGCAGCTGAGGATAAAATCCTTTCTCTAAAACGGTAATGAGAGCGTATGCGCTTCAGTGAAGTTTTATGGAAATGATTACAGACTTCCACCTTTTTCTAGTTTCAGTAATTTTAGTATCCTTATCTGGAGTTATGTCGCCTGGACCTTTGTTTGCCGTTACCATCGCAAAAGCTAGCAAAGAAAAGAATGCTGGAATCCTAATATCCATCGGTCACGGAGTTGTAGAATTTCCCTTAATGTTTCTCATTTATTTTGGTTTTGCTTGGGTTTTTGCTTCACCACTTACACAGAAAACTATAGGTCTTGTGGGAGGAGTGTTAATGGTTTATCTGGGATTTAGCATGTTGAAAACTCGAAAGGAAACCGAGATGGAATCTTCCTATTTCAAATATGGCTCCCTTGTTTCCGGGATTCTTGCCACAGCTGGTAATCCCTATTTCCTTTTATGGTGGGCTACTATTGGAGCTTTTTTAATTATGAATGCCGCCTTCTTCGGACTCGTTAGCTTTATAATATTTGCTGTAATCCACTGGTCTTGCGACCTTGTTTGGAACATTTTCGTTTCTTTGACAGTTTTTAAATCGAGACGTTTTTGGACGAAAAAGGTTCATGAAATTGTTTTTGGTTTTTGTTTTCTCGTTTTAACTGGTTTTGGGGTATGGTTTATTAT
>JARYMR010000054.1 GCA_029907045.1 Candidatus Bathyarchaeota archaeon | reverse complement strand
ATGGGTGGGACTTTTCCTGCCTCGCCTGTTGATTATCAGCGTTGGTTTGTTAAGGGTTGTTTGGATGCCATTACGGAGAAAGAGTCTGGTGGTTTGGAAGAGGCGAAGCGTAATGCTGAGGTGAGTCGGATTCGTAATGTTGGGATTACTGTGGAAACTCGTCCTGATTGGGCTAAGGAAGCGCATGTTGATCGTATGCTTGAGTTGGGTGTTACGCGTGTTGAGTTGGGTGTGCAAAATCCCAATGATGAGATTTATGGTTTGGTTGGTAGGACGCATAGTGTTGGGGATGTGGTTGAGGCTACGCGGATATTGAAGGATGCTGGTTTGAAGATTGTTTATCACATGATGCCTGGACTGCCAGGTTCCAGTTTTAGTCGGGATTTGGAAGCGTTTAAGCGTATTTTTGAGAATCCAGTTTTTAAGCCTGATATGGTTAAGATTTATCCTTGTTTGGTTTTGAAAGGCACTCGGGCGTATGAGTGGTTTTTGAAAGGCGAATATGTGCCTTATTCGAATGAGGAGGCTGCGAGGCTTGTTGTTGAGGTTAAGAAGATGATTCCGCCTTGGGTGCGCATAATGCGTGTTCAGAGGGATATTCCTGCGCCGCTAATAGTTGCTGGTGTTAGGCGGAGTAATTTGCGGCAGTTGGTTCAGCAGAAGCTTATGGCGGAGGGTTTGAGGTGTAGGTGTATTCGTTGTAGGGAGGTTGGTCATAGAATGTTGGTTGACGGTGTTAAGCCAGACCCAGAAAACATAGAAGTTTTTACTATGAAGTATGCTGCTTCTGAGGGTGAAGAAATTTTTGTTTCTGTTGAGGATGGGGTGAATGATGTTTTGGTTGGATATTTACGTTTGCGCATTCCATCAGCGAAAGCGCATAGACCAGAAATTAGGGAAAAGCCATGCGCTATTGTGAGGGAGTTGCATGTTTATGGACCCTTAGTGCCTGTTGGCAAACACTTAGCTAAAGCTTGGCAGCATAAGGGTTATGGCGGAATTTTGTTGGGTGAGGCGGAGCGCATAGCGAAGGAAGAGTATGGTTTAAAGAAAATTTTGGTTATAAGTGCTTTGGGGACGAAGGAGTATTATAAACGGTTTGGATACGCATATGACGGACCATACATGTCAAAAATATCATAAGATAAGCATTTGCATATGCGTAACGCTCTAACTTCCAATTGTGAAGCTATTTATTTAGGCAGACTCGATTCCAAACTTGCGAGAAATTCATCGTTCCAATTAAGTAGAATATCCCAGTTGTTCTTTAAAGCTTGCAGCTTTCGTACAGACCTCGATTCGCCCCATTTTTCAATAAAACGAGTTGGAATCAAGTAAAGATCAAACGTGTACTTGTCTATTCCGATTATCAAGTCACTATGCTCTGTTGAATACTTATACTTCTTCACTTTAGGAATATATATTCGGTCAACTCCACCTCTTGTTCCGCCAATAAACCTAATACTTCCGCCTTCTGAAATAGTCTTGATTTGTACTCTAAGAGAAACTTGTTTCCCTTTAGGTTTGTTGTATGCAAGAAGCCATAAGTCGTATGGGACTCCCTTAACTTGCATAGTTCCTACGGCAAATCCTAACCTCATTAGAATCCCAGTAACAATAAATTCATGGGCATCTCCTAAGCGAGCTGCAAATGCGCTAGGGTCTTCCTCAGTGATATTTAAATCTGTTATCTTCCTTTCTTTGCGCAACATAAAACAAAATTATTGGGTGTTTTTGCTCTTAAGGTTTCCTCAACTTTCTCTTCTGAGAATTACTAAGTTTTCTACAGGGGTTCTTCTGTCTTGGATTTTTGTTGCCGGATTTATTCTATAGGAAAACATTCGGCGAGATACTATCGTGTCCATCAGTGTAACTTCATGAACCCATCCCAATTTAACAAAGTGTTCTGCAAATATACGGTCAATGGGAATTGGACGCCCTCTCATACTTGTACGACCTACAAATAGAAATAGATAAGAACTTATTTTTTCCTGCAAACGTGTTAACGCACCAAGTACTCCCAAAAAATACCTGTCAAAGAGTCTTCGCAGATTATTTTCTTCTATTTTGTTTCTTAATAAATGATAAGTTTCGGAATGGATAGGTTGCGGTTCCACATCTCGATAAGGAATTTCTAGTTTACTTAGTTCTCTAACTTTAGCCTCTGAAAAGCCTAACCAAAACAAGTCCATTTTAGCTTGGCGTATGTATTCTTGTGACTGTAGGTAGGGAGGCGAAGTGATGAGAATATCTTTTTCTTCTTCAAGATTCATAGTTAATGTATCCACTCCACTCTTGACAATTGCTTCAGTCTTTTTAGGCGAAAGTGTCCAATAATCAGCTATGCCCCGTACAACGTTCCACACCTCGCTTTCTATCATTTTGAAAAATTTCGTCTTCCAATCAGAAGTCAACAATGCTACCATCCGCTCTTCTGAAATTGGCGATTTAGAAAGTTTTTGTCTTTGCATATCATCGAATGAGAAATAACGGGTAGTCTTAAGTAGAGGTATTGTTAGGAGGAGCTTAAGGTATTCATCATCTAATGAATGGTAGAAACCCCATACCTTATACAAAAAGGGTAAGAATTCTTTTGGAAACCAGTAGTCAATATTAGACCAGTCTGGAATGAATTCTTTATTAGAAGTTGCCATTCGGTGCAGAATTTCCTTAACGTCTACTTCTTCAGGTTCTAATGTGGCAACACTATGCAGTGTTTCCAGTAGAGGATTTAAGTCCCACATTTCATAATCGTAACCGTAAATCTTCGATACCACACCAACCGTTCCATAACCAGCGAATGGATCGAAGATTTTCATATTGGGTTGAGCATAATTTTCTAAAATGTAGGCTATCACATGAGGAATGAACTTTGCAGGATATCTATAAAGACCAAAGGTTGCATAAGTTGTAGAAGGGAGACTGACCAAATTGCGGAATAGAACTTTTCTCTCTTCTCCTATGACTTTCTCTTCTTGTTTCTGTTGCTGGTTCATTTTAGAACTTCCTCCTTGATGTAAGATTTTTCAGATAAGTAGGATATTACAATGTTCCTCACAATCTCTGAATCTGTATCACCTATTGTTCCTTTTAGTTTTTCGATAAGTTTCCATTGTCCATCAGAAAATGTCACTTGAACTTTTCTCGGCATTATCTCTAACACTCCCCAGAGATTCTTATCCGATTCTGTTTATAATCTTTTTGGTAGAAAAGAAATTGAGTTTTCTAGCAATAATTGACTCATCTCCAACATGTATGATAAAGGTTAAAGACTGAAACTGCCTTTCTTTTCAATAAAGTTGGAGAATAAGAAGCATGAGTGAAGGAGAAAGGTTTTCTGGTTATCGGGGTGAAGCTTTAGAGGCTATTAAGAGGGCTGATGCGGAAATTGGTGACTTAATTCGCATAACAAAAAACGGAGAAACCTACGAAGGAATCCTCATTCCCCGTTCTGAATACGGCGACGAAAAACACATAGTCATAAAAATAAAAAGCGGCTACAACATAGGCATACGCCTATCGCCCACAACAAAAATAGAAAAAATAGGCAAGGGCGCAAAACCAGCCTTTGCTGCTCCGCCGCTTCCACTGCAAAATCCCCAACTGCCAAAAGTCGCCATAATAAGCACTGGCGGAACAATCGCAAGCCGAGTAGACTATAGAACTGGCGCTGTGCGTCCTGCTTTAACAGCCAACGACCTATACAGCGTAGTCCCAGAACTAGCAGAAATAGCCCGCATTGACGCGCAAATCCTATTCAGCATATTCAGCGAAAACATAACGCCTTCTCACTGGACACAAATAGCAAACGCCATAGCCAAACAAATAAACCAAGGCGCAGACGGCATAGTAATCGCCCACGGAACAGACACAATGGGCTATACGGCAGCAGCCCTAAGCTTCGCCCTACAAAACCTACCCGTACCCATAATCCTCGTAGGCTCCCAACGTTCAGCAGACCGCCCAAGCTCAGACGCAGCCACAAACCTAATGGCAGCCGTAACCACAGCCGCCCACGCCCCATTCGCAGAAGTAGCCATAACCATGCACGAAACCCCATCAGACACAACAATAGCCATACACCGCGGAACAAAAGTCAGAAAATGCCACACAAGCAGACGCGACGCCTTCAAAAGCATAAACACAACACCAATCGCCCAAGTACAAGAACAAAAAATAACCATGCTAACAGACACATACACGCCAAGAGACAAAAAAAGAAAGCTTTTGCTAAAGCCAAACTTCAACGAAAAAGCAGCCCTAATAAAATTCTACCCAAACATGAACCCAGCAATAATAGACTGGCACGTAGAAAACGGCTATAAGGGCATAATCCTAGAAGGAACAGGCCTAGGACACGTAAGCAAAGCATGCTACAACCCAATAAAAAACGCTATAGAAAAAGAAGTCATAGTCGCCATGACGTCCCAATGCCTATGGGGACGCGTAAACATGAACGTATACGACACAGGACGCGACCTACTCGCATTAGGCGTAATCCCATTGGAAGATATGCTTCCAGAAACAGCCCTAGTAAAACTCATGTGGATTCTCGCCCAAACCCAAAACCCAGAAGAAGCAAAACAAATGCTAAAAACAAACATTGCAGGCGAAATCTCGCAGCGGACACTTCCAGAACAGTAGAGGGGAGAGGGTCTAGAAAATGGTTGAAGTGGACTACGAAAAAGTCGGATTAAAAGTAGGCTTAGAAATCCACCAACAACTAGACACAAAAGCTAAACTTTTTTGCCAATGCAAACCAGAACTGTTTAAAGAAGAACCAGAAATCACCTTTCTAAGGCGTTTAAGACCAACTCAAAGCGAACTAGGCCAAATAGACCCAGCCGCCTACTTCGAATTCCAAAAAGGAATAAAAATCCTCTACGAAGCAAACAGCGAAACTTCTTGCCTCGTAGAAATGGACGAAGAACCACCCCACCCGCTAAACATGGAAGCCGTAGAAATCGCCCTAACAGTGGCGCTAATGTTAAACGCAAAACCAGTAGAAGAAATCCACGTAATGCGCAAAACAGTAATAGACGGCTCAAACACAACAGGCTTCCAACGCACATGCGTCATAGCTCTAAACGGAAAAATAAAAACCGCCAACAAAACAGTTCCAATCCAACACATAAGCCTAGAAGAAGACGCAGCCAGAAAAATGGGCGAAGAAGAAAACAACATAATACGCTACCGCATAGACCGCCTAGGCATACCACTAATAGAAATCACAACAGCCCCAGTCATAAACACACCAAAAGAAGCAGGAGAAGTCGCACTCGCCATAGGAAAAATCCTAAGAGCCACAGGAAAAGTCAAACGCGGATTGGGCACGATACGCCAAGACCTAAACATATCCATCCCAAACGGAGCCCTAACAGAAATAAAAGGCGTCCAAGAACTCGAACTATTACCGCTTGTTGTGGAATATGAAGTCCAACGCCAACTAAACCTAACAAAAATAACCCAAGAACTAAAAGCCATAGGCGCAAAAGAAGAAGAACTAAAAGAAGAAATCTTCGACGTAACAGAAGTTTTCAAACAAACAAAATGCAAAGTAATCCAAAAAGCCCTAAACAAAAACCAAAAAGTATTCGCACTAAAACTATCAAAATTCAAAGGCTTCCTAAAAAGAGAGCTTATACCAAACATCCGCCTTGGAACAGAAATGGCAGACCGCGCAAAATTCTGGGGACGCGTAGGCGGAATCTTCCACACAGACGAACTCCCAAACTACGGAATAACCGCAGAAGAAATCCAAAAACTTACAGAAGCTACGAAAGCCCAAGAAACAGATGCCATAGTCTTCGTGGCAGACACCCCAGAAAACGCAAAAGACGCATTAAAGGCTGTTTTAGAAAGAGCAAAAGAAGCCCTAAAAGGTGTACCAGAAGAAACACGCGCAGCAAACCCAGATGGGACAACCCACTACATGCGTCCCCGCCCAGGAGCAGCCCGCATGTATCCAGAAACAGACATTCCACCAACACAAATAACAAAAGAAATTCTAAAAAAGATTAGCGCTAACCTACCAGAACCTCCAGAACAAAAACTCAAACGCCTCATGGAAGATTACAAATTAAACCAAAAACTAGCCAAACAAATAATCGACTCAGAATACGCTGAACTATTCGAAACCATAATAAAAGAAACTGGAGTTTCACCAACAACAGTTGCAGCATTCCTAACAGAAACTCTGAAAGCATTAAAAAGAGAAGGAATCCCTATAGAGAAAGTTCCAGAAACTCAGCTTAGAGAACTTTTTAAAAACATAGCTTCTGGAGAACTAGCAAAAGAAGCATTGTCAGACGTGTCCACGTGGCTTGCTACGCATGAAGGCAAAACTCTAAAGGAGGCGATTTACAGCCTTGGCTTAAAAATGCTTTCAAAAGAAGAAATTGAAGAAATCGTTGACAAGGTTATCAATGCAAACAAAGAAACCATCCAAAAACGTGGAAAAGAAGCCTTCAACTTAATAGTAGGTTTGGTTATGAAAGAAGCAAGAGGTAAGGCTAAACCAGAAAAAGTTGTTGAAATAGTAAGAAAAAAGCTTCAATAGACAATTATAATTTCAAATTTTCCATAAACCCTAAATGCTCGAAAATCAATTTTCAAAATTAATGAAACTGTTGAGAAAAATAGTTGTCACACTTTTACTTCTTCTTATGCCGCAAGGGTTAGGATTGTTTGTAGGCATTAGTAAAGCTGCAACAATCATTTTCATTCTTTCAGATGGAAACATAGACCCGCCAACAGTTCCAATCTTGCGGAGTGGTGAAGTCTACAGTTTTTCGAATGATATTTACGCTGAGATAGTGGTTCAAAGAAGCAATATAATAATTGATGGATCAAACTTCAAACTCCAAGGCGACAGAACGCTTAACTCAACGGGGATATATTTGTCTAATGTGAGCAATGTTGTGGTAAAAAGAGTACATGTAACTGAATTTTTCTGCGCCATCAAAATTGCCAACTCAAAAAGCTGCACTATAACAGAAAACAACGTTACCAACAGCGATTTTGGATTGTGGATTGAATACTCGACAGAAAACATTGTTTCCAAAAATAATTTGGAGAATTTGTGGTGCGGCGTCAATGTGGCTTATTCTCATAAGACACAAATTTTTGATAATGCTCTTTCAATCAGCGAGTACGGCATCATACTCGATTGGTCAGCCGAGAACGTTGTGGCTCAAAACAATTTTACAGACAACGGAAGTAGCATCAACCTAGCTTGGTCCAAAAACAATGCTGTAATCGGAAACCTTGTGATAGGTAAGGCAAAAAACAGTTGGCAAGGCATCAGGCTTCACAGTTCCTCTAACAACACTATATTGGAAAACAGAATAGAAAGCACACTTTACGCTCTCAGATTACTCTATGACACAACAGAAAACACCATAAGAAATAACAATATTAGCAGCAACATTTACGGTGTAATCACATGGTATGCTTCAAACAACACCATATACCACAATCGTTTCGTTGGCAATAACGAACAAGCAAAGTGCTACGCTTCTTCAAACTGGTGGGATAGCGGCTATCCCTCTGGTGGAAACTATTGGAGCAACTACGCAGGAGTTGACGAAAAAAGCGGTGCAAACCAAGACCAGCCTGGAAGCGATGGAATAGGTGATACGCCATATATTATCGATGACAAAAATGTTGACAATTACCCTCTTGTTGGAAGCCAAGTAAAACAAGGTTCTCCCGAGACTTTAATTTTTTTCTACATTCTTATTGCAATTTTGGCAACATTAATTATTGCCTTTCCCTTTGCGTTATATAAGAGGAAATCTCAGCATAAACAAATTTTGTAAGAACTTTTTGTGGTTTTATTATCCTTGTGAAGAACGCCGTATCAAGATGAAACTATAGAGACCATGCAATCCGATTACGAGACCAATCAACGACAAAGAATAGAGCGTAAACATCAAGACGAAACTAGGTTCTATTATCTTGATGACGGTGAGCAATGTAAAAAAGAAACTAAGAAACATAAAAAGTAAGCCTATTAATATCTCTAAAATTTCTCTTTCTAATCTAGGCATACCGCCAACATCTCACAAAATGGTCTTTTTCAATCTCTATTTCTTCAGGCTCTTTTTTGTTGCATATTCCATTTTTTACATTTAAACATCTGGGGTGAAATCGACATCCCTCAGGCGGATTAACTAGGCTGGGTGGTTCACCAGGCGGCACCTCTTTTAGTTTGAATCGGTTTTCTGCGTCGGGATCTGGAATTATGTTGAGAAGCGCTCTTGAGTATGGGTGAACGGGGTTTTTAAGTAAGGTTTTTGTTGGGGCTTTTTCCACAATTTTGCCTGCATACATTATATAAATCCATTCTGAAAAGTACCTTGTTGTGGAAAGATCATGGGTTATGTAAATTACGCCCAGCCCATGTTTTCTCTGTAACTCTTTTAGCAGAGTTAGAATCTCTATTCTTACCGAAGCGTCTAACATTGAGACTGGTTCATCAGCAACTATGAACTTTGGGTTAAGTATCATGGCACGTGCAATTACGAGTCTTTGTTGTTGTCCGCCGCTTAACATGTGAGGATACTTGTTTACAAAATCTTCGATTGGTGTAAGCCTAACTTCTTCTAACGCTTTATAAACTTTTTCGGTTCTTTCAGAACTGCCTATCTTGTGAATTGCCAAGGGTTCTTCGAGTATGCGTTGGATACTCATGAAAGGTGGTAGTGCACCATATGGATCTTGTTGAACTAAACCTGTTTCTTCTCTGTATGACATTAACTGTTTTGGTTTGAGGTTAGTGATATCTTTTCCTTCAAATAATATCTGACCACTGGTAGGCTTGTATAAGCGTAGGATAGTTTTGCCAAGGGTTGTTTTTCCGCTGCCACTTTCTCCAACTAGTGAGATTGCGTCTCCTTTGTTTAAGTCGAAGCTCACTCCATCAACAGCTTTCACGTAGCCTGCTTTTCCAAAAAGTCCCTTTCTTAACTCGAACCATTTACGAAGTTCCCTTACCGAAAGGAGATTTTGTTCGCTCATTCACTTCCTTCCTTTTGATTCGTACAGCCAACATTTCACGTAGGAATCATTGTCTACCAAAAAGAGAGGCGGTTCTTCCATGCATTTTTCAAATTTTTGCGGGCATCTCGCAGCAAACCTGCAACCTTTCGGTGGGTCTATTAAGCTTGGCGGTGCTCCAGGAATAAACTCCAGCTTTTTATTTGTTCTTAAAGTGGGAACGCTTGCCATTAGTTTAACAGAGTAAGGGTGCAGCGGTACCTTGTAAAAATTTTCTGCGCTAGCCAATTCGACTATTTGACCTGCGTACATCACCGCTACATTATCTGCCAGTTCACTGGAAACAGCGATATCGTGAGTTATGAACATGAAAGTTTTAGTCACCTTCATTTTTATTGTCTTCAACAAAT
>JARYMR010000053.1 GCA_029907045.1 Candidatus Bathyarchaeota archaeon | reverse complement strand
TCTCGTCTTTAATTGTTTCTTCGTCGAAGGTTTTTTCAAGTTTTTTCTAAAAGCTCCAAATCCTCTCTGCTTGGAGGAATAACATTATCATAGAAGCCTTCCACTAGAACTTTGTTGCCATCCTTTGTTGAGAACGTGCTTAGGGCTTGTATCATGCGCCATGCCGGGCTGTCCACCCAAGCCTTGTTGCTGCCGTGAATGTCAAACTCTGTGGGTCCATAACCCCAAGTTTTTCCATCAAGCTCCAATTCGAAATAGACTATTCCCTTAACGCCTAAGCTCATTTGCACTTTACCTTTTTGGTCTTGGTTAGCAGTTGGAAAGAACACAGCATCAGCCATCTTTAGCTTGTTCAAGTATTTGCTTATAAATTCGGGTAGGTGGCGGCTTCCAAGTTCTTCTTCGCCTTCAGCCACAAAAATCATGTTTATTGGAATTTTCTCGTCAGTAGCCTTTATGGACTCACACGCGTTAATGAAAGCTCCAAGTTCACCCTTAGTGTTGATGGCGCCCCTTGCTACAAGACATTTGCCAAAAGGCTCCATATTAACAACCCGCCCCTCCAAGGGAGGAACAATCCAGCCAGGTTCGTCTACTGGTTGTGTATCATACATGAAGTAAACGATTATTGTTTTTTCTGCGCCAGCATTATAATATCCATACACCACTGGGTTGCCAGAAGTTTCAACAAGTCTTGTGTCTCGACAGCCCAAATTTTTCAAATAACTTTTAACAAGCTCTGCGCATTCGCGGATGCCACGGTTTTCAGCGGATATGGAAGGTTGTCTAACGAGTTCTTGTAATCGACTAAGATGTTCTTCGAAATGGCTTTCGATGTATTTGAAAACTTTATCTCTATTCATTCTTGTCACCATTTTAGAACATCTTTATTGTAATCGAATTAATAATTTTCTAATAATCATGATTCTGGATAATTTATATATGCATAAAAACAATGTGAAATAAGAGAGGGAAAGCGTTCTTGCCCCTTGAGGATACCCTAATCTATACAGTAATTGTTTTAGGGGCACTTATCGCATGTTCAATAGTTATTTATGCCATGAGAAAAAGAGGGAAAAAAGAAGAAAAAATTGGGGAGGAAGAAAAGTTAAAGGCTGAATTTGGTTTACCATTTAAAATAACAAAAAGTGTATCACCCGATGAAGCATCAAGAGCAAAAGAAGAGCTTAGAATTCTTAGTTTGGAAAGGGAAATTTTAAGCGATGCCATTCGGCGCCTTTACGAAGCCCATGCAGAAGGAAAAATTACAGAGGAAGAAAGGGAAAGACTTGCTGAAACATACAAAAATAGAATGGTAACGGTGAAGGAAGCCATATCAAAGGATGAGCATCTTGTGGCTTTACATGAACTTGAAGCCATGCAAGAAGACTTGCTAAAACTCTTCAGCGAACGCTTCGACGAGCTAAGCGGAAAAATTGAAGAATTACGCTCAAAGGTTGAGGCTAAACCAATAAAGGAAATAGCAATACCCACGCCAAAGGCGGAAGCAGCTCCTAAACTGGAAGAAAAACCCGAGGGTGAAGAAAAAGTTAAGAGAAAGAGAAAACCAGCAGCTAAACCAAGCCCAAAAACCGAAGCAGAAAAAAGGATAGAGGAAATAAGGGCTGAAGTGGAAAAGGTTTTAGAAAGGTTGGGACAAATGGAAATTGAAACCTAAAAAGGAATGGGTTGAAAAAGCAAAGAAAAACGCAGCTTTACAAGCCGTTAAACATGTTAAAGATGGATTTGTTGTTGGTTTGGGAAGCGGAAGCACAGCCGCTTACGCCATCAAAGAAATAGCCACTAGAATAAAAAGTGAAAAAATCCATGTTTTAGGAATCCCAACCTCATACCAAGCCTTTACGTTAGCAATCCAATGGGGGATCCCAATAACAACATTAGAAGAACACCCAACAATAGATTTAACAATTGATGGAACAGACCAAATAGATAATGAATTGAATTTAATAAAGGGCATGGGTGGAGCCTTAACCCGCGAAAAAATTGTCGCTTCTGCATCTAAAAAACTTATTATAGTGGCTGACGAGAGCAAGAAGGTTGAAGTTTTAGGAGAAAATAATAATCCAGTGCCAATAGAAGTTATTCCCTTTGCAGCACCACTTATAATCCGCAAAATAGAGGAGATGGGCGCAAAAGCAGTTATAAGAGAAAATACCAAAAAAGTTGGACCAGTCATAACGGATAATGGCAACATGCTTATAGATGCAAACTTTGGAGCTATACCCGAACCAGCGAAGCTGGAAAATAGGTTAAAGATGCTTTCAGGAGTTGTCGAAACAGGACTTTTTATTGGAATGGCAGATATAGCATATGTTGGAAAGCGTTCTGAAGTAGAAAAATTAACGAGGAAAAGAAACAAAGGATAATTTTAACTCTTATATGGAAGAGTCTCCATAAAACTAGAGTGGCAAATTTGTGCCGGGGTAGCCTAGCCTGGAATGGGCGCCAGACTCATAATCGAAAGGTTAATGGGGCACAGAAGATAGGATATCTGGAGGTCGCGGGCTCGAATCCCGCCCCCGGCACTAAAGTAACTTTTTAAGTTATGAACCATTTTTGTACAATTATGAAGATTTTGGGGATATGCGCTTCTCATAGGAAAAGTGGCGGTACATATCGCTTGCTTGAAGAGGCGATGAAAGGAGCTAAGGAAGAAGAGCAAACTATCGATACGAAGATTATCGAATTAGCTGGGTTGAAGATAGGCCCATGCATAGCTACATGTGGCTATGATGAAGCAGTTGGTTGTGCCAAGTAACCTTTTGAGTGCAACTTGAAAGATGATCTTCAAATGGTTTTTGAGACTTGTGACTGTAAAGAAGTGGCCTTTCAGAGGTGTGCATGGACGATTCCCAGTTTCAGAGGATGCACGTGCTCTCGAACTTGCTAGGCAGCTTGGTCGGGACATCGTAAAGGCAGCCAGCAAAGGAACATTAAGTTAGGGGCTGAACCTTGCCACATGCACCAAAAGAAGCAGTAGTCTATTGTGTTGTTTTTGTTTTCAGATTTTTCCATGCAGCTGCAAGAGGTGCTAATAGTGTCCAGCCTATAAGGATTCCGATAAGAGTGTGAACTAATATGTTTTGGGCAAAGAGTATGTTGGTTGCAAACCCTATACAGAAAGAGGCTATGCCAAGATATGCTCCTTCTTTTCGTGAATACCATAATAGGTATGAGGCAGCAAGCGATAAGATGGCGCTTATTAGCATCAAGAGTCCCCAAGGAGGAAACTGACCAGTCCATCTTATAATATGTCCATAAAAATATTCGCCGACGATTTCTTTCAAAATTGAAACATTACTAGTAAAGGCTAGCAACCATGAAGTGAATCCTAGCAAACTAATGACTGTATAAATTGAAAATTGCAGTATGATAAGTTTATTTAAGGCATCTTTCACGGATACACTTCTCCAAACTTTAACTTCAGGAATTATTAACAAACGACTATGTTTAATTTTTGTCCTTGGAAAAAATTTCTATTGATGTTGTGCTTCTTGTTGATATTTCAAGTTGGTCTCCGAAGCCTCTTTTTACATAGGCGTTTTTTATGGTTATTTTATCGCCTACTTTTAAGTTGCTGGCTGTTTCAGCGTGTTTTCGCCATGCTGAAACCCATATTTTTCCAGTTTCATCCTCTAACTCGAAAACTGCAAGTTTCACAATTTCGCTTTCTGATGCCTTTACGTTTCTTAGCATAGGTTTTGTGGCAACTTCTCCTTCCACGTTAACATGGTTTAAAGCATCTTTCAAATTGGCTATTTTGAAAAATTCTGGAGCGGAAGCTAATACTTCAATATAGGTTCCTGTGTCAACGTGAATTTCTAAGCCTTCGTTTGCGGCTTTCTTTGCTTTGGCGTTCACTATTTGCAACTTGACGCCCTTCCTAAGTTTTTTCTCCAACTCATCCACTTTTTCATTCCAAACCACAACTGGCAACTCGCCCGTGTCGTCTGAGAGAATAAAACGTCGTACTTTTCCACTGCTTGAATCTTTCCTTTTGAAAGTGGCTATTGGAAAAACTTCCTTGACTGTGCCTATTAAATGTAAATTTTTGTTTGTATAGGCTTTGGTTATTTCCTTAATCCTAATTGCAAACTTGCTTATGTCAGGATAATCTTTTGCATTCACATCTAGAGGGTTGATTTGAATGTCGCCTTTCTCGCCTATGTGTAACTCAACTTTTCCACTTCGATTTTCTCTCGTGTAACCATGAGAAAAGCGTATTATCTGCCCAACCTTTAACACACCAGAATCTATTAGACTGGTTTTATCACTCCACAAAACAACCCGCAAAATTCCACTTTTGTCCGCCACAAGCAAACTTGCAAATTTTCCGCCTTCTTCAGTGTTAAAAGTTTTGGATGGAAAAACTGCCACAACACGACCAACAACGCTTACATCATTCAGATTTGGAACCAAATCTTCTATTAAAAGTGTGGGTGCCAAAAACTCTTCGTGAGAAATTTCTATGCCAAATTCTGCGGCAATCATCCGCAAAAGACTTTTGTCTGAAATGAAGCCAGCAGTTTTTTCCTTCTCCCTCTCTAATCTTTTCATAAGCTCTTCTCTAGAAATTTCTGGATGCTTTGAAAGTATTTGCTCAATTAGCTTTTCAATGGACATTTTCAGCCACAATACCGCTGAACGATAAAAAATTGGATGTTATAAAGTTTATTAAACGCTCTTTCTCAGTTTTATAATTGTGTATGCCATGGATGCGCAAACAATTTATGGTTTAGGCATCGCCTTAGTTTTCGTTGGAATATTCATTGTTTTACTGGCTTTTCTTTTACTTTTCTATTCCAGTGTAAGGGGAACTGGAAAAATTAAGGGAGGCGGAGTCCTGATTATTGGTCCTTTTCCAATAATTTTTGGAACAGACAAGGAATCGGTTAGAACAGTTTTAATTTTTTCCATAATTCTAACAGTGCTGCTCATAGCAGCAATGGTTATTTTTTATTTAGTGTTTAGGTGAGATGAAATGGTTAAGAAGGAAAAAGTTGCAGAAACTTCTAGCACTGGACAACAAAAACTCTTAATGCTAGGTATTATTGGATTTTTCACAATCTTTTTAGGCATAGTAATCCTGATTATCGCCTCACTGGTTTATGGTGAAGGTTCCGTAAATTTTGGCGGCGTCATATTCATATGGTTCATTCCAATAGTTTTCGGTGCGGGTCCAGAATCGCAATGGATGATTTTGTTTGTCATAATCCTCGCGGTTTTAGGGATAGCAATGTTTTTACTACTGCGTCGTGAAATTAAAAAGGCAAAGGATTAAGCTTCTTTAACTTGCCTTTTCCTCTTTACCGTAAAAAGCGTATAGAAAAATTAGTACTAATGCAATGAAAGTTGCTGTCATGAGGATGTATTTGAGCACTTCGAAGTAGGCTCCGATGTCCATGAAACAGTCTCCTTTTACCCTTTTCTATTGAAAGTCTAAATATTTTAATGTGTTGGTTTTTTCCACTCTTCCATAAGAGAGTCGTAAAGTTCATCATGTTCTTCTATGGTTTCATACCATCCTAAAATGTTGGCTAATTTTTGGGCGAGGAGATGATAGCATAAATGGATTTCTTTATCTAAAACGCGAAAATAAAAGTCGTCGCATGAACAAAATTCAGCTTCGGGCATTAATAGATAATCACGTTCTTTTCCAACAACAATCCAAACGGTTCTTCCGCTGGGTTTGAAATTATACTTTTTTACGCGGCCTTCTTTTAAGGCTTCAAAGGCTTTGGTAAATCTTTGACCAAAAATTTCGTAAAGTTTTGTTAGGTTTTTGCCTGTTAATTTGCCCTCTTTTTTGGCTTCTCGGCATACAGCATTTATTACGGCAATTTCTGAATTTTCATCCATATAAGCACAGGCTATTCTGGAAATGAGGCTAGTCTATGCTTATCGGTTCGCCCTTGGGTTTCTTTTCTTCTTTGATTTTTGGCAGCGTAATTTCTAAAACTCCATTTTTATACTGTGTTTTGGCTTCTTTCACTTTTACTTTGGCTGGCAAGGTGACCTCTTTATAATATTTGCGCTGAGGAGTGTCAACCGAAATTGTTAACGTGTCTTCTGTACCATGAAGTTTTATGTCGTTTTTCTCCACTCCTGGCAGTTCTGCAACAATGTGGATTTCGCCATCTGTTTCGATAACATCCACAAGAGGCTCACGTTCTTCTTTGACTTGAGGTCCTAAACGGCTTGGTTTGACGTTTCCAAACTCGCGAATTTCGGGTTTTCCGTCGGGACCTATTTTTACGCTATAACCGTACACGAAGGGTCCCCATTCGCGAACAGTTGTTCCGTCTGGAAGTTTTCTTTCCCTAACATAGTCTTTGGGGACTCGTGATGTGAAGGTTTTGAATTCCTCTTCCATCATTTTCTCGATTTCACGGAACATCTTATCCATATCCTCAAAGAACCAGCTTCTGAAGAAGGGGTAGCGTCTCCTTCTAAACCATTCTGGAAAATCTTCTGATGGCATAACTTTTCACCTTGTATGTGTGAATAATGTCATGTCTATAAATTTTATGCTAAAATTTTAGCTTAAAGGTTTAAGCTGGTTTAGAGTTCCAAGGTAGGTTCCATCTAAAAGGTAGGTTTCTGCACTTTCCATGTCCACCGCTTCTGAACGAAGAATGGGACCAACAATTCGTTCCTTACCAGCTTTATCTTTGTTTAGCGGTTTTCCTCCTAAAAACTCGTTAAAGGATGGCATTATGAAAAGGTTGGAGGTTTTTGGCTTAATTTTATAATATTTGAATAATGTTTCTTCAGGACTCTTTTCAATCCTTATTTTATATCTCTGCAATAGAATTTTAGTTAGTTGAATCCCATTACACTTTACTTTTACCCAAACCTGTTTTGTTATTCTAAATCCAGCAGGGTCTTGGAGGGCTACAACTGGATGGATGTGCCCCATCACTAACGTTTTACATTTCATAAGCATAGGGGATGGCCATCGGTGACCATGGAAAAAGCCGGCTTCACCCAATGTTATGCCTGTTGCCGAGATAACTTTTATGTTTTCTGGGAGCAAAGGTTCAAGGTTTCCGTCATGGTTGCCTCGAATTACCCATATTTCTTTTATTTGCTTTTTTAGTTCATCAAAGAATTCGGGTATATCTTGCCATTCGCCCAGTTCTGCGGTTACAACAGTATGTTTTACATCGCCCAAAATTAGCAGTTTTTCGGGTTTATATGTGGATATGAGATATTTCAGTTTTTTCAAGAGTCTTAACGTTTGCGTTGGAACATGTATGCCTTTCTCTGAAAGGGCCATTTCCCATCCGATGTGCAAGTCAACTATTACAAGGGTTTTGCGCTGTCCTTCTTTAATCAGTAAGGCTGGATAGTTTGGGATTAATCTTAACAAGTTATTCTTTTTCTCTCCTCAAAAAATTTAATATGATTTTATGGAGTTTTTGGTTCGCAGACGCTATGAAAGTAACTTTTTGTTTAGGATCCAGTTTTATGCTTAATGGTTTTCCTTCTGGTGTAGTTATTTTTGCGCTCGCCTCTTTTAGTATTAGCCATGCTGCTGCAATGTCCGTGGCACGAAGTTTTCCACGTATGTCTAAAAAGGCGTCTGTTGTTCCATCAGCCACGTAGCATAATTCCAAGGCGTTGGCTCCCAAATGGCGTATGTGCTTTGTTTTCTGAATTATATTTGACAGTTTGGGAGCGATTTCTTGAACTCTGTAAGTGTTTAGGTCTATGCCTATCACCGCTTCTTCCAATGACGTGTTCTTGGAAGGGGTTATTTTTTGGTTGTTGCGATAGGCGCCCTTTCCTTTTTGCGCCATGTATGTTATATCATGGGGTAAATCTGCCACAAGAGACGTGTGGATAGCGTTTAAGGCTGGTTTTGCGGAGACAGCAATGGATGTTGCGTAAAATGGTATGCCTCTCTCAAGGTTTGTTGTACCATCCATGGGGTCTGCTGTCACAAAATTTTCGTTAGGAGTTCCACCATACATTTTTACGCCTGATTCTTCACTTATAAGCGTGAAAGAAATTTTATGCCCTTTCAATGTGTTTATTATGGCTTCTTCTGCTGCGAGGTCTATTTGCTTTATAGGGTCTCCGCCTGCTCCTATTCCAAGATTTGGTTGGGGCTGGTTTAATGTTTTTAGGAGAGGGGTGATTTGTTTTTGTATGTTGTTTTTGCATTGAATAAGAATTTTTTGCCAATTGACTTGTTCTGCCATTTGGTTTTCTCCGAATCTGTCATTATAGTGTTTATTGATTATGATAAAAAGACTTTACTGCAGACGTTACGGAAAACATTTAAGCAAACGGACATATCCGAAAATAGACCTTTAGTCTAGTCTAAAAGTCCTCAATACTATTTAAGCAACAACTAACTTACATAAACACCTTCCAGTCGCTTAGAGGCGTTAAAATTGTCAACAAAACTTGAAAAATTGTTAGGCTTGTTAAGCGACAATGTATGGCATAACATGGAGGAAATAACAAAAACTCTGGAAATCCCGCAAGAAAAGTTTCAACAGATAGTGAAATTTTTGACAGAAGCTGACATGATACAGTATAATTCTGCAACAAATCAAATAAAACTTAATCAAAACTGGAAAACCCTTATAATAAACCAGAGAGATCAAAATCAGCCACAGCCAGAAACAACAGCCATCGGCACAATAATAATACCACCACAAAAAACGTTAGTAATTCAGTGCACACGGATATCAAATTTAACAGATAACAGCCTCGAATTGGAGGTCCGTATAGACAAAAAATTAAGTGAAATAGCCATAAACAAAATTAAATAGACAAGAATTCGTTAGCTTTTCGTAAAACCTTGAGCAGTTCACGTCCTTTTTCAGTAGTTTTGTATAATACTATGCCTTCAGGATTCGTATTAATACACTCAATTAAACCCGCATCCAACAATTCTTGAAGATAGCAGTGGAACCGCATAAAATTCAAATTACAATGATACATAAGCCGCGTTTTATTAGCGCCACCTAGGGCTTCTTCAAGAAGGTTAACAATAACTTCTGTGCGGCTTCGCCTATGCCTAGACCTTCTCCTCATTCGATACCAACTCTGAATAGGAATCCAACAACAAACAATTATAAATAACAAGTAAACCGCTAATAAAGCTAACTGCACATAATCTTCCAGAAAATTTTTCTAAAAGATAACCTCAGAAGACATTTAAGCACTAAAACATATCAAAATGAAAATATCCACAGGAGGACATTATCAACGACTTCTAAAATTGCGAAAGCTTTAGAATATCTAAAAGATGGTGAATGGCATACAATATGGGAAATGGTGGAAAAAATAAAGGCGAATAAAGACCAAATTCAAGAAATCATAAAATTTCTAAGCGAATACAATTTTGTAATAATAAACCAAGCAGAAAAGAAAGTAAGACTTGAAGATATAACTCAAAAATTTTTAACACAAACCACTACTTCAGAAGAGCCTTCAAATCTTTATAAGCCTTCAAAAAAACCTTTCCCTTTTCAGTAATCTTGAAAAACCCTGGGTTACTA
>JARYMR010000052.1 GCA_029907045.1 Candidatus Bathyarchaeota archaeon | reverse complement strand
AATCCCTAAAGCCATAACGCCACCAGTTAAAGCTCCACAAAGAGAACCGCATCTTCCTATTCCGCCACCAAAAGTCGTAGCAATTTTTGGAATAAGCTCGTTTTCTCCATTCCAGTGTTCAAACATGGTTAATAAAACGCTTTGGGCGCAGTTAAAGCCATAAAGAAAACGTTTTACCGCTTTTTCGCAAAGCAAATTTTTCTGAGACATAGTGTTCTATACTCACTCCCCCCTTTGAAAAGGGAGAAGTTTAAGGATGTGTTAAAAGTGTTTCGGAATTTTTTGAAGACTTGCAACCGTTAGTTTTACGGCGTATTCCGCATCTTTTAGGCTGAGTAGGGATGCGGGACTGTGAATGTAACGTGTTGGCACTGATAGGACGCCGCTTGGAACACCTTCTCTTGTCAATGATATTCGGGCTGCATCGGTTGAGCCTGGCAAACCAGTTTCAAGTTGATATGGGATTTTGTTTTCTTCTGCTGCCTCCACCAGCAAGCGTAAAACTTTTGGATGTGTAATCAAGCCCATATCCGCAACTTCAATTGATGGACCTTTCCTCAGCTTTATTGGAGCCTCAACCTCTTTTACTCCGGGCACGTCGCCGGCAACGGTTACGTCGAGGGCTATGCCAACGTCTGGGTATATTCCGAAGGCGGCTGTTGTTGCGCCTCTTAAGCCGACTTCTTCTTGCACAGTTCCAACAGCGTATACTGTGCATTCAGTTTTTTTCAATTGCTTCATTGTTTCAATCATTACGGCGCATCCGACACGGTCGTCGAAGGCTTTGCCTATAACGATGTCTTTTCCAACTTTTGCGAATTTTATGTCGAAGCCTACGGGGTCTCCAATTTTTACTCCCATTTTTTTCGCTTCTTCGAAGGTTACAGCTCCTATGTCTATGAATAGTTCGTCGTATGTTAGGACTTTTTTGCGTTCTTCTTCTTTTTGGATGTGGGGCGGCTTGGAACCTATTATTCCATGTAAGGGTCCTTTTTCCGTGTAAACTATCACTTTTTGGGCTAATAGTATGCGGTCGTCTATTCCGCCTATTTTTGTGAATTGCAAGTAACCATCTTTCGAAATTGTTTTCACTAGCAAGCCTATTTCATCCATGTGGGCTGCAAGCATAACTTTTGGCGCATTTTTCTTTCCCTTTTTCACTCCAATTACGTTTCCAAGCTTATCCTCTCTAACTTCATCCACGTATGGTTTCAAGAAAGCCTTCATTAAACTTCTAACTTCTTCTTCTCTGCCAGCAACACCACAAGCATTGGACAATTTTTCTAATGTTTCAGCAAGCACCATCTAATTTCACCTTTAAGGTTTAGTTGGAATTCTAAAACTTTATATTAAACAATTGTGGTATAAAAGAACCAGATTTAAACATGGGCAGAGGGTTTCGCCCTTTTCAGGGTGAAGAGATAACAGTTGAGTAAAATTTTCAAGAGGCTCTCCGAGAAGGTTAGAGTCTACCTCCGCATTACTAAGGCGAGTGGCATAGCCAGAAGATATTTTGTAATGAACGGTTTTGACGGGGCCATGACAGCCTCCGGAATAGTTTTAGGTTCATGGATAGCCAACGTTTCAAAACCAGAAATAATTTTGCTTGCTGGTTTAGGAGCAAGCCTAGCCATGGGATTTTCAGGCTTCTTTGGAGCTTTTATGGCTGAAAATGCGGAAAGAAGACGCCACTTGCGAGAGATGGAAGATGCAACAAAAAATAATGTTGACCCAATACATTATGAAGCGGCACGTTTCGTCACGTTCTACGTAGCCCTAATTGACGGATTATCGCCAGCATTAACAGCAACCATTTCGCTTATGCCCTTCATTTTCGCTATAACTGGGTTAATATCCATATCTAACGCTTACATAATTTCCTTAGCATTATCACTAACCACACTTTTTCTTTTGGGCATATACCTTGGAAAAGTGGCAAAAGAAAACGGCTGGCTATATGGCATAGCAATGTTAACCGTTGGCGCCTTCACAGCACTAATAATTTTCCTCATTCAACTGTTCGCATAATTTTAAAACTTATAAACCACAAGCAAAGTTTACTCTATTTTCAATTCTACTGGAGTGATTACATGCGAAAAAGTTTACAATTAAGCCTCGCTTCAATATTTGCTGCTTTACATGCTGTCCTTTATTTTATATCCTTTGGACTGTGGCGAAATTGGGGAATCTACTTAGAATCCATAGAAGGAATAATTTTAGGTCCAAAAATAGGGTTTATGGCGGCGTTAATTGGCTCTTCGATTGCGCGGATGATTAAGCCGGATGAGTTTTGGATGTTCGGCATAATAGCCGAGCCAGTAAGCGTCCTAGTTGCTGGTTTATTAGCCCAAACGAAATGGAAGCCAGCTTTAGGATTATACGCAATAACTTTGTCAGCCTATTTTGTGCACCCTTATGGAAACCCTTTTGGGCAAAGTCTTCCACTCTGGACGATTCTCGATGTGATTATTGCATTTTTTCTCATTTATCCAGCAGCCAAGTTTGGCGGAAACTTGTTTGATATGAACTTTAAGCGTCTGCCTATCAAGTTAGTCTTGATTGCTTTTGTCTGTATAGCCACAGATTCGCTTGTCAGAGTTTTCTTACTTATTCCATGCGGTTTACATGGCTTATTCTTTCAAGATTTTGGAACACTTTACACCGTGTTTGTAGAAGCTGCCGTTTACTCTTACATTGAAGATTTGATTGTGGTTTTAGTTTCGTTTGTTGTAGGCGTGCCTTTGCTGATAAGTGCATCAAAACTAAAGTTTTTAGAAAAATAAAAGTTTGATTTGCGTTTTCACTGTGTTGGCGAAGGTGTTGGTTGTTGTCTTCGAAGTTCTAAGTATTCCGTCAGTAGCAGAACCCCTTCTATTATTAGAAAAATGCCTATGATGATTCCAATAAGGGCTGGTATAGCTATTACGAGGATGCCGAAGATTATGCATAGAATAGCCAGAACAGGCTTAGAAACTGTAATGCCAATTTTCTTTAATCCTTTTTCAACAACTTCTGTCATTTTATGTTCACCCTCTTACACATAGGTTTAGCCAGTAAATATTTAAGGCATTCGCAACCAATGCCCACCCAATGGCAATTTTTAAACGTTAAAAGCTGTAAATAACATGTTAGAGGTGCCGCCTTGTCAGAAATTCCATACAAGAAAGTAGCGGTTTTTAAATGTGGTAACATTGCCGTTTCTCCGCTTTTTGAACTTCTTCTCGATGAGCTTGCTGACCGCCAAGACATAAAAACTCGGACAGTAACCACAGGCTCAAAAATGACTGTGGAAGATGTGGAAGAAGCCTTGCCAAAACTCTTCGAATTCGACCCAGACCTAATAGCGCTCATATGTCCAAACCCCTCTATTCCAGGACCAACGAAGGTTAGGGAAAAATTAGCAGCAAGCGGCGTTCCAAGCTTAGTCATTTCGGATGCTCCTGCAAAACGCATCAAAGGCGAACTTGAAAAGCAAGGTTTAGGCTACATAATCATTACTGGTGATCCGCTTATAGGCGCCAGAAGAGAATTCTTAGACCCCATAGAAATGGCTGTTTTTAACTCTAACATAATTAAGGTTCTCGCTATTACTGGCGTTTTTAGAATTGTGCACCAAGAAATTGACAAGCTGGTGCATGCCTTGAAGAAGGGACTTACACCTGTTTTACCTAAACTGATAATTGATGCAAACTACATTCGTGACAAATCTGACTTTCAAAATCCATATGCAAAAGCGAAAGCCATAGCCGCCTATGGGCTAACTGAAAAAATTGCAGAAATTAATACCCAAGCATGCTTCGTAGAAAAAGAAAGCGAAAAATTCATTCCACTCGTCGCCAGCGCCCATGAAATAGCTCAAATTGCTGCTAAATTAGCTGAAGAAGCAAGAGAAATTGAAAAATACAACGATACTTTAGTGAGAAAGCCTCATGGAAAAGATGGCAAACCAAAAATTAAAACTAAGTTAATGCTTCCCCCAACATTTGATGAGGAATTCTATAAAGGACAAAATACTGAAAAATAGGTATATACGGCATATATCTGTATATAAGGTATTTCGACGAAATATATATACCGCCACACCGTTTTCTATTTTGGGTATCAATATGAAGACTCTTGAAATTGCGCCATTAAAAGACAAAAAATTAACCGTTTTAATGGTAGAAAAAGAGTATAATGAACCTTTCTGGATAATTGAACCACCATCCAACTCAAATTCACGAATGCTCCACTCTCTTTTCAAGCCTTCTGTTGGCTTCTACAAGTTTTTAGAAAACATAATTGGAAGGGTTAAACCAGACTTTGCCACAGAAGAGTTGGGAATGCGCTCGCAAGAAGAATTCTATAAAGACAATGTTTTAGCTCAAATGTTTCAGAAGGAGAAGATTCCATTCTATCCTGTTGACATTGATGGAAACGCTAAGGCTTATCTCGTAACCAACTTGGACAAAAAAAGAGAGTTAAGAGATGGAATACTCAAAGCTTTGGATAACCTTTCAAAACAAAAGGGCGGAGAAGATTCTGTTGAAAGAGAATATCTAATCGCTTATGGTCAATGCTTACAACTCGAATTAGAGGAGCAAGAACGTGAAATAAGTTTTCCAATAAGGGAAAGCTGGATTGTCATGGAAATTTTGGACCACGCAAAAGAGATTAGCGACAAAAAAGAGGTAACATGTCTTCACATATGTAGCCCAGAACACGTTGAAGACGTTAAAAAGCTTCTCGAATCTTTAGATGTTAGGGTTGAAGTTTTAAAACTTTCAAAAAAAATTGTTTCAACACATGCCGAAACTTCCCGCACAAGCGAGCTTGAGAATCTGTTACAATCCATGCAGATACAAGTGAAACCTATTATTGGAAAAACCTCAGAGGACGCACCATACCTCCTTTTCTACTTAGACACCGACCAAAAAGCCAGCCCCTTCGACATTTGCATGGCATATGATGCTGGATATAACGCTGTTGTACCCTATGAAAATGTAACACCAGAAGACGCCAAACGAATAGTTCAAGACGCAATATTTTCTAGGGGACCAAAAGCAGTTAAGCACACTTGCTTCTTCATTGGAGGAAAAAACGCCGAAAAAGCAGAAGAAGTATTCGAAGCCATAAAAGACACAATGTTCCCGCCGTTTAAGACAAGTATAATAATTGACCCTGGTGGTGCATACACAACGGCAGCAGCCATGGTTGCAAAAGTTGAAGACGCAGTAACATCTCACAAGCTTGGCGAATTAAAAGGCAAAACATGCGCGGTCTTAGGCACCGGCGCCGTAGGGCAGATAGCCGCTGTTCTTTTAGCAAAACTCGGATGTAACGTGATGATTGCCAGCATCAACCCAGGACGTAAGGATGGAAAGGAATATGCTGAAAGTGTTTCGAAAGTGTTAGCCACGAAATATGGAGTAAAAGTTCAAGGCATCTACGCTCCATCATCAACTGAAAAACTTGACATTCTAAAGAAGGCAGACATAATTCTATGCGCAGGAACAAGGGGTACGCGGGTTATAGAAAAGGATTTGCTAAAAGAAGTTAAACATATGAAAGTTATAGTGGACATAAATGCCATTCCACCCTTCGGAATTGAAGGAATAGAGCTCAAGGATGATATGACAGAGATAATGCCTGGAATCTTTGGAATCGGAGCCTTAACCATAGGCGATTTGAAGCATAAGTTGGAAAAAGAGATTTTGCGGGAAGCAAGAAGCAACGGAAAAGAAGTTTACAATTACAATTTGGCTTTGGAAATTGCAAGGAAAATCCTTCAAAAAGAAATTTCCCTATCCAAATTAACATTAACCCTAAGCTATCCACCTCCCAAAAAAGACACTAAATAGGTATCTTATAAGCCCTGTTAATAACAATTTCAGCTATATCCGCCGCACAATCAGCAATCTTTCTTATGTCTTCCCTTATGGAACAAATGGCACAAACAGTCAAAGCATTCTTCTGTTTACTCATAAAAGCCTTTGAAGCTATCTCCTGATCCATCTTCTCAATTTTGCGCTGGCGTTCTAATACCTCATTTGAAGCAGTAACATCCTTGGAAAAGAAAGCCTTAACCGCCTTCGCATAGGAATCCACAGCCTCTGTGCCCGCAGCAAACATAAGCGCCAAAATATTTTCGGGAATTTTTTGTTTACTTTCATCTAGCATTATCACGTGTTTCGCTATGTTTGATGAATAGTCTGCAGCATGCTCAATTCTATATATGAAAGTTTGATAGTCCATGCAGTCCAAAGAGTCTATGCCAAACTCATTTGCTATAACAGAGTCTTGGGCAGCATTGCGAAGCAATCTGAGAATGAAAAAGGAAAAGTGATCCACATCATCATCAAGGGAGTAAACGGCTTTCGCCAGCATAGTGTCTCGATTTTTTAAAGAGTTTAAGGCGTCTAGGCACATTGAATGAGATATAGAAAACATTCGGTTTATTGCCAGTTCCAGAAAAGCCTTTGATTCATCAATCAGTGTTTGGATAAACATGCTTTTGGCGTCGGACTCTAAAATCCTCATGTAAAGCATCCTCACAATGTTCCGTATGGTTTTCCTTTGTGGAACAGAAAATATGTTCTTTGAAACTATTCTTATTCCAGAATAACCGTTTAAATAGCAGCCTATAATCTTCCGAACAATCGCCGTTTCTCCTTCATTTGGTTCTACGTAAAGAGTTGTCTCTTTAGACTCCTCTCTTTTCTCAGCACTTGGAAAAATCACCAAGGAACGATCTCTCTGAACAGCAAGCGAAACTACGTCTCCCCTTTTTAATCCATTAAGTTGCACCCAATGCTTCGGAAGGGATACTACGAGGGATGATCTGCCTAAAGACATGATTTTACGTTCCATAATTTATTCCCTAACATAATTTATACACATACTAGAAAATATATATTAAGTTTAAAAAATCAAAGGTTATTCCTTTATAACGGAAGAAAAACGTCTTTTTAGAGCTTCATAAATTGAGTAGCTGCCGAAGATTGTTATAGCACCTTGAAGTATGTTAAAAACCCACGTTAATGGAATCATTTCCAAAGGGAACATTAACATATTGAAGGGCGTCATAATTAACACCCTCATCCCAACTCCCACCACAAAAGTGAATGCGAGTCTAAATTTTTTACTTATCTTTAGACCTACACTCATTCCAAGCATGGTTGCGAGTTCTGCAAGGGCTTTCATTAAAGAGCTGATAAAGTTTCCACTCCGCGCCATTATTGCCACAAAAGCGATAAAAGATGTAAAAACTCCTGGTATCACACCAAAAAGTAACATGGATAAAGCGATTGGTATTCCTGTAAAGTCAAATTTCAATGTTGTCAGCAATGGGAAAGGTATTTTCAAATTTGAATATTTTACTGCATAATCAAAAACAACCACCAACGCCGCTAAAAGTGCTGTACCTGATAGTGTTGTGGAATTTATTTTTATATGCATTGACATTCACCAGAGCGTTATTTTTGTCTCTTTTTTAATGAAAGTTTACGCAAAAGATTTATGGCATTTACTTCTTCATCCGCACTTCTGATTTTTATCGCTCCCTTTTTCTCCGCCGCAGAAAAAAGTTCCTCACCGCTCTCTGTTCTGACAATTGTAAATGTCCAATGCTCCAATCCCAATCCACCCACAGAAATATCAGCGAATTCAGAGCTAAAGTCCGGACAAAAGTGACAACTTTGTCTTGCGTACTGTTTTGTTTCTGCAAGTGGTATAGATACGGTTCCAGAGTCCAGCGATACCAGCATTTTCCCCTTAATATTAATTTTTTTAACATCATTTGGGTTTATGCCCATTTTTTTGCGAATATGGTTTTGCATAAGCCCTTCATATGTGAAGCATTCTGAACATGCAAGTCCAATTAAAATTTTTATGGATGCAACATATTTTTTCAGTCCAGCTATTTGCATTTTTCTGATGGCGCGAATTTGGCATGGGGTTCCAACAAAGGCGATGTTATTTTTCTTTTGTTTTATTGCTTCGGTTAGGGCGAGGATGTTAGGAGAGTAGAAATATTTTGTTCCAGCGGATTGCAAAATTTCTTTTGCTGTTGTGGCTAGAGTTGGATGTGGATAAACTGGTTTTTCTTGGTCTTTCATTGTAACTATTGCGCCATCAATTATCCCCTCTTTCAAGGCGAAAAGCAGTAGGGCTGTTACTGCTCCTCCATCTTGACAGACGTTAAGGATTTGGTTGTCTGCTGCTTGGGTTATGGCGAGTTTGCGGTAAATTCCAAATTCCTCTTCGGGCTTTCGTTCTCTTCCAAATACGAAGTTCTCAACTTTCTGCGAGGACCACTCATATTGTGGGCAAGCTTGTGCGCATATGCCGCAAATTTTACATTCCTTTACTAAGCGAGGTTTTTCATCAACATATTCTAGACAGCCAAAAGGGCAAACAACCACGCATGTGCCGCAACCAAGACATTTCCCAGTGCTAATAACATTTTTTTCTATGGAATCTTCGAAGCTTACTTTGATGGAACTCATGGTAAGCACTTAATAGGATTTAAAGGATAAATAATTTAGGTTTGACGTAATAAAGCGTATCTGTTCCCCCAAAAATGGAGAGTTCTGAATGAACATTGTTCAAATAATTGGAATTGAAGGCTTACCCATAATAAAGGCGGGCGACAACCTTGCTGAACTTATTTGTGATGCTGCAGAAAGACAGAAAACTCCCATTCAGAATGGCGATATAATAGTGGTTACCCATGTTATCGTCTCTCGTGCTGAAGGCAAAATTGTAAACCTTGACGATATAACGCCATCTGCTTTTGCAAAAGGCATAGCTGAAGAGTGTGGGAAAGACCCAGCTTTGGTTGAAGTTGTTCTAAGAGAATCAAAAAGCATGGTGCGCATGGATAGAGGAATATTGATAACGGAAAGTAAACATGGGTTTGTTTGTGCCAATTCTGGTGTTGATAAGTCAAATGTTCCAGGGAAAAGAATAGTTGCACTGTTGCCAGACAACCCAGACGATTCAGCAGAAAAAATTAGAAAAGAAATAAAGAAGCTGACAGGTTGCGATGTTGCAGTTATAATTTCCGACACTCATGGACGCCCATTAAGAGAAGGCGAAATAAATGTGGCAATAGGCGTGGCTGGAATGAAACCAATAAGAGATAGAAGGGGAGAGAAGGACCTATTCGGATATGTTTTAAGAATTAAACAGACTGCAATCGCTGACGAGTTGGCTTCTGCTGCTGAACTTGTCATAGGGCAAGCAGATGAGGGCGTTCCCGTTGCTATCATTCGTGGATATAACTACCCAAAATCTGAGGCAAAGGCAACAGAACTGATAATGCCAAAAGAAAAGGACCTGTTCCGTTAAATGCGCATTGCATCGGAAATACCTATGTCGAAGCATTTAAATTTATTCAACCTTTGTATAATAAAATCCAAGCAATAGGAAGAACGATTATGAACGAAATATTTACATATAAGGCAGAAAATGGAAACACATGCGAAATTGTGGATACTTTCGCTGAAATGTTTCCCATGTGGGCTGGAAGAGTGCTTATTACGGCAGACAGTGAAAAATGGGCATTAACTGCAGCTTCTGTGGCAACAGGCTTGGCAACAAGTGTTATTATGTCGCCTGCTGAAGCCGGAATAGAGGGCGTGGTGCCACCTGAAAAGACTCCGGATAACCGTGTTGGCGTTT
>JARYMR010000051.1 GCA_029907045.1 Candidatus Bathyarchaeota archaeon | reverse complement strand
TAAGGGGTGAAAGCGAGGCTGTTCCAGCATTGGAGATTCAGGAGAGTCGGCTTCAAGGCCAACCCATTGAAGACATTGCAAGCGATATGGGGCTCAGCAGAGTCTCAGTCTACAACGCCTTAGACAAAAAACCCGGCGACATGACCAAACCTAGAGAAAGGGGTCAGTTAGTTGTACCAGAGACTGTTCTCGAAAAGGACGTAGGAGCTAACGTTGATAAAGAGAGTCAAAGCGGTAACCCACCGGGGTCTCTTTTAGTTGGAGGCGTACTCGTGGGAATTCCACTCGGTATTTTCGCCTTATGGTTCCTAGGTAACCTAACAACTGGAAAACTCAAGGTTTAAGCTCTCAGATTTTCCAGGCTTAACGTAGTGAAAGCAGCCGTTTTATTGTAACACAGCTCAAGCCCTTTGATCTATAAAGGGTGCCAATGTATGTATATAGTTCAAGAAAAAAAGCCCAAAGAAATTGAAAGTTAAAGAATTTGATAATATAAATTCCTATGTCTGCACCATCTTTATTACATCTCCAATCTTGTGTCCATGGGTGTGGGATTCTATGACAACAGCTCCTCCTATTCGGGGATCATAAATTGCTATGAATCTTGTCATGTGATAGTAATGGACAAGATAACCATAAAGCCAAACAGGACCCCGACCACTTAGTATAACGCCTTTTGTAGAATTAACTTTTGGCGGTGCTATGAAAGACAAAACAGCGGGAGTAATAGCATTATTTAGCTCAAAAGAAATAGTTGTGTACTCGTCTTTTTCATCAGATTTGAACTTTATAGTTTCCATTTCCTTTCTCCTAGACTTCCAATCCTGTTAATTTTTAGGTCTTCAGTTAATTTCTCGATTTCCCCTAAAGAGTAACAAGTTTGTCTTAGCAGTGCTTTAAATAAGGGAGACCGTATTATCCCTAGCATGCCCTCCCCATCTTTACTGATGCTATTTAGATCTTCTTGACCTTTAGCGCGTTCTCCTTTACGTTGTACACCGAGCATGGTATTAAGAAAATCACGTCGAAATGATGTTAAATCCATCTCTTCGAATAAATCAGGGCGCTTTCCTTTAAGCCTCGTTAGGAGGTCAGAACTGGTAAGCCATTTTCCTCTACTGCTTTCCAATTCCTCAAGTATGTATTGATATCTCTCATCAAATATCGCTTTGAAGACATAAATTTTCCTAAAGTCAAATTCACTTTCATCCCTACTGAATGGCTTCAGAAACCCACCGTCTTCTTTTACGTTAGCCACGAAAGTATAGTATAATATGGGAATAAAACCGCTAAAATAGGCCACTTGCATTAACGCAGCATTTAATACATTTGTCCCACCAGTTAAATTCGCCCATATGTGCTTTCCCACTTCACCAGGATGATGGAACTTAAGTAAGGTTTTAGCGATTACTTCGAAGCATTCGCTGAAATTGTTAACATCTACTTCGCAAACATGGAAATCTATGTCTTCAAATTCATGATATATAAATTCTTTTACGATTTCAAATGGGTTCTCTAATCTATCAGCCCATCTTTTACGGACAGTTCTCGTCATATATTCATTATCAGTAGATAGGTATGCTTTTTCCTTCCCATCTAGTATTTCGGGAGATGTAAATATGACCAAACCTTCCACTATTCTCCCGTAATCTGTGCTATCTCCAACCTCATTTTTTAGATAGGATAAACCTGCGGTTACGGCGCCCGGGGACTTGCCAAGTCCCGCAAAGTGAATAATTCCCATCCTATTTCACTTATTCAAAATATCCATAGCCAGCAGACGTCTTTGCACCTATACCCATCGTTGAAACAGCTTCTTTCAAAAGTTCTACTGCTTTTTCTTTTAGTTTTTCATCCTTTGATGCTACAGTAAATCTGAATTTTACTCCCTCAACTGTCAAGAAAAACACTGGATTCGGATTCATCCAGTCCCCTGGAGCTTCGCCTTTTTGATAGTAGTCACCATAGTGAACATTCATAACATCGAGAACAATAAAGTCCCTCTTCTGGTCAATAATAGGTAGTGCATCAAAAAACATTACTTCTCCTTTCTTATCTTGCCTACCAAATATTTTAGCCGCTTCAGCTTCAGATATTTTTCTATACTCTTCAGCATAATGATGAACAACACCCTTCACGGCACTTCCAGGGATCACAGATACCCCATAATTTCTGTGAAAAAGCAGAGAGGTTTCATATACGCTTGCAGCGCCAAGGTTTATCGCAAGTCGCCATCTTGGCTTTAAATCGAGTTTACCAGTCTTGTAATTGAGGGCTTCCAAGTTATCAATGAGAAGCTCAAATCTCTTTCTGTAATTTTCACAAAGATCAAGAGGGATTAAATGAAAAGGAATTCTTAATGCTTGATCTTTTCTCAGCAGAAATATCTGCTTTCTTATTTCACATTTCTTTTTATCCCTTTCTTCGTACCAGGCTACGTACTTATCAAAAAATAGACCTATATTCAATGGAAACTTTTGACTAACCATGTTTTCAATAACCTTTTTGGCCTTATTCGATTGAACCTCTGGAAGGAGAAAGAAATAATCGCTACTCACTTTCTCCACCTTTTAGTTCAGCTTCTGCGAATCTCTTCATCCAACTTAGAAGTGCGAGAATCTCCTTTGTTACTCTAAAAATGTCTAAAGATGAAGTGTTTTCAGATATTAACCATTCAATTACATCTTGATTTATATGACATTTTTTCTTAAACCAACCGTTAATGTGTTCATAAAGCAATTTGTATGCCTTTTCGTCTTTAGATCTATAAAAAGCAAGCGTATTCCCAAGCCCATTAGTTAGAATAAGTGCAGGCGCTCTTTTTACATAAGAAGAGTATTTTTCTTCTATATCCTCATCCTTCAGTGCTTTTACTCCGTTTACACAATCCCATGAGAATCTTGCTCTTTCTTGCTCTAAACTTCTGAGCATACTATCTTCCCTCCTTACTTACGACTTTTAGCCTTGCAAAACCCTTTCCTATAGTTTCATCTCCACCTATTTGGAGAATTTTCTCATTGTACTTAATCAGCTCATTTTTTGCATCTTCTGGCTTTAAGTCTTCTAGTCTACTCGGAATTAAGATCAAAGAATACAAAAGAGTATCACTAGGAAGATATTCTTCGGACCACAACCCGCCATGCACAACTGTGCCAGTCTCTCCTATTCTAATCCGTGTAGCAGCCTCTGTAGTCAAGAGCGTCAAGTCTCTAAAAACATCATCCGACATAACAATTAAGTCCTTTTTGAACTTATCTCGCAGCTCCTTGTACTCTGCCGAATCTGGTATTCCCTTCAATATGTCCTCGATTAGCTTTTCAAGACTTTCATCTTCAGCATCTTCTACTCCAAGTTGCAAGTCCTCTACGTAAATATACTCATTTGCTTTTAAATTAGAGTTGCTTAAAGCAATAACTTTACTATCCTCGCTCGGCTTTGGTGTTTCCCAATCTGCCTTGGCTCCGGCCAATAATAAGTCTCTCTTGTATCGTTCTAACACTAAAGGACAAGTTATCCAGCCGAAAACACCCTTTAATGTTCTTACCGGGAAAGCTAATGTTCTAGCGTCAGTTATTGTTACGCCACCTATTCTGTCTGGTTCTCCAAAGATTTTATCTATATACTTTTCGTTGATTGTCACAGCCTTAGCACCATTCCTTAGAACGCCTTTTAACGAGGAACCTTGAATAATTGGAAATTCTGTATGTCTCTCTCTTTGTATGGGCAGATCCACGGTTCCACTAATTGTAGTACCGCTTCCTGGGTGAATGGGCGTTTCAGCATAGATGTACATTACTAACGTTCTTTCAAACATCTTACCACCTCCCTATAAATCCGCATCTCATCTCTATATTACTGTCATTTAAAATCTTTATAGGAATCGGCAAATCCCGTCTAATTTTTCCTTCAAACCGGAAATAGTAAATTGCACCAGCATTGACCCATCTCCTTAGTGGTTTCTCTTTATTTAGGGCAAAATCATAACCTCCAATATAGATAGATTTTCCAGGAAGAGCAGAAATGATCATTAATCTATCCACACCAAAGACCTTTTTGATTTCCTCAACAGGTGGTTTCCAACCATTGAAGAGGGAGGGGGTTGGAAGATATAGCTTAAACTTCTTTTCCCTGTTTATTTCGTCGATCAATTGCGACGAGAAGTCAAAGGTTTTTTCATCGATTTTGTTATACACTGCGCCTTTTCCTTCGCCGCCCAATTTAATAATTCCTTTTTCTGATAAAATGTTATTAGGAGCCTCGTACCACACGGTAAATCCCCATTTCTCAATGACTCTAAGAAACTCTGCAACATAAAGTGCTTCTTCCAAAGTTCTCTTTTTACCCTTTTCTAATTCAATTCCTGTTCTGGTTTCTTTAAAGTAAGGCTTCGACAACTTCTTACCTATATGTTCCACCTTTTGTACTTCTGGGATGCAGCCTTTCAAATACTTTACAAGTTCATCAAAAATCATCAATCCATCCACATTCTCTATGTGAAAATACTTGCTTAAGGCGATGCTAACAGGGCTTCCATAACTAACATTTCCTCTAATATTTTCTTTGGGCTCTAATTTGACTATCTCTTCGTCCTTTCTCACTATATCATTAGGAATGGGAAAATGTTCTTGATACTCTCCTTCTCTTGCAAAGAATACGCCTCTTACAATTATTTGATTCCTTTTACTTACTGTTGGATGGCCGATAAATTCTAAAATTTCCCTTAAATCGTTATTCTCACTTAGCTTTTCATCAACTCGCTTCCTAAATGCATTTTCGCCTTCATTCCTGATACGTTGGAATTCTGCAGGAGAGAATTCCTTTTCTTTGCAGAAATCATAGAATATTTTGGATTTGATTGCTCCCTCAAAAACTGAAGGCGAAATGGCCCCCATCTTCGCCATATGCGTCTCCCTTGCCGTGAAAGGCCTTTCGCTTCTAAATAGCAAAACGTCAAGCGGTTCTACAAATATCCGGTTCATTCCAACCCGCCTCTATAAGCATCATAAAGTATCTTCAATGCTTTCCCAACATCTTCAATAGGTAATTCCTTTGCTTGGTATTTGTCAATCAAACAAGCAATCTCTCCGTAAATACCGGAGATCTCTTCATCAGTAGCCTTTTCTGTTTTCCTTCTCTTCAGAAGCCTTTTTATTTCTGCCTTGAGCATGTCTCCATTTAGAGTTCTCGAAGCATCCATAAGGTCATAAATGAAACGGTGGGAGACTTTTTCACTTACTAGAGCGTTTGCGATAGAATTTAAGTTATCAACAACGTCCCATTTTCCGCTAGTTGTCAACACTTCTCCGGAGTGCTTTATGAAAGTCATACAGAATGCATTTCTTCCATAATTGGTCTTTGCGCTTTTTTCCGCCTCTCTTACTTTTTCTATGACATCGTATAGTGGATATTTGTAATGAGCAAAGACTATGCCTGCGCTCATGCTTGCATGTTTCCCGAGACCTGTGAGTCTTTTCTTGCTGCTATTCTCATGGAAATCGTAGAAATCTTTCCTAAAATAATCCTGCAACTCTTTGGCTACGTTTAGAACTTTATCTGCGGCAAAGAGAGCAAGAACGTCGTCTCCACCAGAATAGATTAGGAACCCATCGTTTTTATTAATGATTTCAGGCACTTTGTGTATCGAAAAATCTTTCATCGCGCTGCTTATCGCTATGTGTAGTGAGGGATGCAGAATCCTTTTCATTCCTATTAACTGTCCTCGTCCCAGAGATTCTTTTATCTTATTTTCGAATACCGGATGAAGGAATTCAGTAAAATTTGGAAGATTTTCCCCGGAGAGCATCTTACCGATTCTGTCGCCATCCATCATTAAGATTGAGTAGTACTTGTTTGGTTTTACAGTTTCCCACAACTCTTCGAGTTTACTCTTCAGATCTTCTATGTTCCTCCCGTTCTTTTTCAATTTTGCCTCCAATTCCTTTATCGTCGTTTTCCTCTTATCCTCTGATTCCCATTCATGTTCATAGATAAGCTCAATATCCACTCTCTTTACCAGAGAAAATTCTCTTTCAGTCTCTATTTTATCTATAAACTTTTTTCCCGCAATCTCCACAACAGATTCAAATGTTGGAGCATTTGTTCCGTAAACTTTTCTGAATATCTCTCGATAGAGTCTTTTAATAGCACATACAGCGCAAAGTCTCTCCCCCACCTTTAGAAAGGCCTCGTCTATGCCCTTTTGTTCTTTCCATCCTTCAGTAGTCCAGGAACGGAAAATTAACCTATTCTCTTCGTCTCTTTTCCTCTCTATAATCGCACTTCTTAAGCCGCACATCAAACATTTTCTACCTGTTATAGGCTTTTCTTCCCACGCCTCCCAAAGCCTTGAGTTCTGGGTTAGAATAGTTCCTAAAAGTTCATAGGTTGGAAGATAGAAATGGCCATAATTCGACCTTCTTTCGACATCTTCAACGCACATGAGCCATTTATCTTCCTTATCTCTCAGATCTGTTGGAATAGATTCTTTTATCCCGTTATAACTGTCAAAATTGAGAAATTTTATCCATCCCTTTGATACAAATAACGAATCTTCAACCTGCTTATTCCATAACTCCTCATCAAGTCCTATAATATTATTTCCTTTTAACAAGTCTTTAGTTCTATTGGAAAATTCCTTCCACTTCTCTCGGATGGACTCTTCGCATCTCTTGGCAAAGCTTTCGGCCTTGCTAACGGGAATAAAACAGAGAAAAGTATTCGGTAAGTTTGCGGCAACCACCTTTACCCTTACTTTATTCACGTCAATATGCTCGTGAGGCATATCCTGAAACTTTTCTATCAGGAAAAGGTCGAATAAGGGGTTCCCTCTTAGATTCGGATAGATGATGACGTCAGGTCCCAACTCATCCGCTATTGCTTTTATTCCTTCAAAGATAAGAGCCGAATATAAGTGGCTTGACGCCCACAGATCGGACAGTTTCCTCGAATGAGAGATGAACTCCTGCACAGCGGGCATTTTAATCGCAAACAGTCCCAGATCGCCTAAACAAGAACTGATCGCTGCCGTAACATCCAGATGATCCCATATATTATGGTCGGGAATCCTTGTATCTGCCGGTAAAGAATATCCAAGCTGGTATTTTTCAGGCAGGAATCTCCAGATTGCAAAGTATGTTCTCTTCCAGTCTGATTTGTCAACAAGAGGCGCTATCTCTTCTATATGAAATTCATACTTCTCTAAGGCTTTTTCATAGCCATGAGCAGCTATGAAATCCCTTATCTCCTGAAAACTCTCTTCTTTGCCAGACAACGTATGCTTGAATACTGGTTTAAACAAACCTTTAAAGCAGATATGTCCGTCACAGCTTTTCGCATCATTCATTCTAAATTCTTCAGGGATATCCAATCTTTGCATGGCTGATGCGATATGGTCGGCTAAATCTAGTCGCCTGTCATCATATTCAAGACCCAATTTTCGCAAAATTTCGTCTCTTTTGCTTTCATGCGGTTTGTGAAATAATATTAATGCCTTATCTGGAGGATCGTGAAGGAAAGCTTTGATCTTGCTCTGCCAGAATTCTCCCATCATTCTATTGACCCCCAAATTATCTGCCAATTAGATGCTTTCAAATCTTCAAATGCATCTTTCATTATTTTACCGAAAATCTTGTTGTTAGGTAAATGTGTCTCTAACGTGATTTCTGATTCTCCTTCATCCCGTCTTATTTTCTTCTTTATCACAAAGTTCCCAGTGAAGTCTTTCAGGAACGGGGACTTAAAGAGTAGAATCCGTGGGACATAATTACCGTTAATCTCATAAACACCAAATATCAGTGGTGAAGCCCTTCTGTCAAAATTCTCCCCTATTAATGTGGCTTTGTATGTGGCGTACGTTATTGGAAGACCTAAGTAGGGTCGCCTCTCTTTGTCTGATGAGATATTTCCATTCCGGATTGCGTTTCCAATTGCATGAGAGAAATTGTAATCTGCAAGATCTGCCCTAAATCCACCCACAAATCTTCTTTCTTGTCTTTGGCCGATATACCACTTACCTATTTCATCAAGAGCTGAGATCCAATTTTTACTATACACTTTCTTAATGAACAAAGCCGAATGATGCGGAGACAATATGGCATATTTGGGCGAAGTTGGAACTGTGCTGATGTATTGCTTGGTTTTGAGCCATTCTCCTACAGAGTTGAGAGCCTTGTTTATGTTCCTTATTAGGAACTCTTCCAATTTCTTCGGGTCATCACATATAAAATTTAGTCCGTAAGTGTCGCCTTCAACCTTTTTGACCTTAAGACAACCAGAACCTCGCCTTGCTCTAAAACCGAGACCGCCTAAGTAGATCAGCGCCCATAAAGACGCAAGAGCTACTTTTAATTCGTTCTGGTATCCAAAAATATCAATCTCAAATGTAGATTTCTCAGGATAATAAGGACGGGATATCACTTTTATTAGATTGGTTCTTCTATCCTTTCTTTTATCTAAACACGAGAAGAACAAATAATCGACGTAGTTACTCCATACAGTAGCTTCTTTCCATGTGCGGTACTCTTTTGTAATACCAGCAGGCGAGTCTGCACATGATGTTCGTAAAAGTACTTTAGATTTTAAGCTAGAAGACCCAAAAATTTCACTTTCAGCCTCTTTGAGATGTCTCAGACTATCTCCTAAATAATCGCCAGCTAAAGCTCTAAACCACCACCTCATCAGCCCCCTTAATGAGGGAGCCCGTAATCCCTCGTTTTCTATGCTTCTTTGGTCTGCACCAGCAATAAATATGGGTGTAACGGCTTCAATAGTGAATTTCATTTCCATTAAACAGTTCCCAACTTTATTTCTTGAATTTAACTATTTAAAATTAAGTGGGTTTACAGTGCGTTCCTATCAGATATCTAATTCAATAGTCTATCTCCTAAGGCATGATAGCAAACCATAGAGGAAAGTATCAGCCCACGTTATGACAGAAGTTCTTGCCTTTATTTTATAAGGGCGCCGATGCTTATGTACATTGGTTATTGGGTTGAATCCCATTATTGGGAGTTGATTGGTATTGCCTGTGGAAATCGGTCTGGAGATGTATGGGGAAAGAGAGGTTGTTTTACCTTTTTTTACGGGTCATGTGGCTCGCGGTTTGTTGTTGCATGTTGTTAGGCAAGTGGATCCGAGCGCATCTGGCTTGTTGCATGAGCTAAATGTTTCTAAGCCTTACAGTGTTACGCCTTTGCGGTTTAAGAGCAGAAGCCGTGTTGAGAACGGTTATGAGTTGGACCCGTATTTTCCGTGTCGGGTTAATTTTAGGTTTTTGAAGGACGAGTATGCGACGTATCTGCTTAATTTTTTCCAGAAGCAGAATAGCGTTTTGGTTTTTGACACGACTTTCCGTATTGCTTCTTTGAAGGTGAATTGCAAGAGTTATGAAGAGTTGGAGAAGGAAGCATCGGCTACTGATGCGTTTAGGCTTGTTTTTAGGTCGCCTACTTATTTGAGTAGTTTGGGAAGTGGTTTTCATTGGATGTTTCCTGATGCGGTTAAGGTGTTTTGTGGTTTGATGCGGGTTTGGAATTTGTTTAGTGATGGTAGACGGTTTAGTAAGGAAGAGTATGTAGCCTATAAAGAATGGTTGGGGGAGAATGTGGGAGTGTGCGAGTATGATTTGCATACGCGGTTGGCGGTTATGAGGAAGAAGAAGGCAACGGGGTTTGTGGGTTGGGTGACTTATGAAATGAA
>JARYMR010000050.1 GCA_029907045.1 Candidatus Bathyarchaeota archaeon | reverse complement strand
AGAAATTGATGTTGACACGGTTGCTGGAGTTCCTGTTGAGTATTTAGAAGAAGTCGCTGATTTGATGATTAGGTGCGATTTTGGGGTGCTATTTTTTGGGCTTGGATTAACCATGAGCAGTGGCAAACTGAGAAACATAGATGCAGCCCTTTCACTAGTTCGGGATTTGAACATGCGGACAAAGTTTGTGATAATGCCAATGAGAGGGCATTTCAACGTTACAGGCGCCAATACTGTTTTTACTTGGCAGACTGGTTACCCATACGCTGTGGATTTTTCATTGGGCTATCCTCGATATAATCCTGGCGAGACATCAGTGGTTGATGTTCTATTACGTAAAGAATCAGACGCAGCCCTAATAATAGCTTCAGACCCTGTTGCAAACTTTCCAAAGACAGCAGCTGAACACTTGGTAAAGAATCCCTTGATAGTTATAGACCCTCACATGAATACCACAGCTCAAATGGCTGATGTTGTTCTGCCTTCAGCTTTTGTCGGTATAGAAGCTGGCGGAACAGCCTACCGCATGGACCATGTACCTCTTCCCCTTAAGAAGGTAGTTGACCCGCCAAGAGGCATACTTTCAGACGAAGAGATTTTGAGAAGAATCCTTACAGAAGTTAAGAGAATAAAGAAGAAAAGGGCGGAGGCAGCTTAAATGGAACTTTTAATAAGAAATGGCACTGTTTACGACCCAATTAATGGCATTGAAAGCGAAAAAATGGACATAGCCATCAAAAATGGAAAAATTGTTGAAAAGGTTAATGAGCGCAAAGCCAGAAAAATAGATGCTTCTGGCATGATAGTCATGCCCGGCGGCGTGGACATTCACTGCCATGTTGCTGGTTCCGAAGTGAACACTGGCAGACTTTTAAGACCTGAAGACCATTTTAGGGATTTTGAACGCAAAACCGCCATAACAAGGTCTGGGGTTGGCTATTCAATTCCTTCAACCTTCACCACTGGTTATCGCTATGCGAGAATGGGTTATACGACAATAATGAATCCTTCCATGCCACCATTAGAGGCTAAACATACGCATGAAGAGTTGAGCGACACGCCAATGGTTGATAAAGCCAGTTATCCGCTTTTGGGCGACTGGTGGTTTGTACTGGAATACTTAAAAGATGGACAAATTGAGGAATGCGCAAGGCATGTGGCTTGGATGATAACCTCAACGAAAGGCTATGCCATAAAAATTGTTAATCCAGGTGGCTTAGAAGCTTGGGGTTTCGGCGGTAACGTCAAAAGCCTCGATGACCAAATCCCATATTTCTGTATAACTCCCCGCGAAATTCTTCGTGGACTTTGTAAAGTGAATAGGCTTCTCAATTTGCCTCACACCATTCATGTTCACACAAACAATCTTGGGAAGCCCGGGAATTATCTAACGGCTTTGGGAACTATGAAATGTGTTGAGGATTTGGCCACCGAAAACAAGCCAGTAATCCACATAACTCACTGTCAATTCTCAGCCTTTAAGGGTGGTGATTGGAGAACGCTAGAGTCCGGGGCTGAAGAAATTGCAAACTATGTTAATGTGCATTCTCATGTCACTTTGGACATGGGACAAGTGATATTTACGGATACAACAACCATGACCGCTGACGGACCCTTCCAATATACGCTTTATGAGTTAAGCGGGAACAAATGGGTCAACCATGATGTTGAAACAGAAACAAGCGCTGGAATAGTGCCCTTTCACTATCGCCGAAAAAGTTACGTCCACGCCATCCAATGGTCCATAGGCTTAGAACTAGCCCTACTAATAAAAGACCCGTGGAAAATTTTCTTAACAACAGACCATCCCAACGGCGGACCTTTTACGGCTTATCCAAGAATTATTGCTTGGCTTATGAGCAGAAAAGCCAGAGAGGCAACCCTAAAAAGGATTAATCCAAGGGCAAGAAGCAGATGCCTTCTCCCATCCATAAACCGAGAATTAAGCTTTAAAGAAATAGCGATAATGACGAGGGCAGGACAAGCAAAAGCCTTAGGCCTAAAAAATAAGGGACATTTAGGCTTGGGCGCCGATGCAGACATAGCCATATACAACCTAAACCCAGAAACAGTAGACCCTTCAAGGAAGTTTAGGGCTTTGAGGAAAGCCTTCAAGAGGGCTGCCTACACGATTAAAGGTGGAAAAATTGTTGTTAAAAATGGGGAAGTTGTGAAGCAGGTGGAGGGCGCCACCATGTGGCTTGACGTGAAAGTCTCTGAACCCGCAAGAATAAGTGAGGATATGCGGCGAAGGTTTAGGGAGTATTGGACTGTGGAATGTGAAAACTATCTCGTTACAAAAAATTATCTTGAAATTTCACAGCCAATAAATGTAGAGGCAAAGGTGTAAAATGATAACCCTAACTCCAAAAAAGGAATTTAGGTTTCCAATAATTGCCGAATGCATAAACCCAGACATTTTCCATGGCAAAACAATCAAAGAAATTGAGGAGCTTGAAATTTGGGAAGGAAACAAGCAAAAAAGGCTTGGAGAACTCTTCAAAGTTGAAGAAACAAAAATGGAAAACCCGCAGGAAACCATAACCATAAACGGCAAGGTAAGCAAGGTTAGAAAGATAGGCGCAGGTATGAAAAGCGGGGAAATAATTGTTCACGGAGATGTTGGCATGCATTTGGGCGAAGAGATGAGAGGCGGAAAAATAACCGTTTATGGAAATGTTGGCGGTTGGGCTGGTTCAATGATGAAAAATGGAATCATTGAAATTCACGGAAATGCTGGCGACTATCTTGGCGCTCCATACCGTGGAAGCAGCGAGGGTATACATGGCGGCAAAATTGTTGTTTATGGAAATGTTGGAAATGATGCTGGCGCTTACATGAAAAATGGGTTATTCAAAATTTATGGAAATGCTGGTCAATTTTTGGGTTTGCGCATGCAAGACGGAACCATTTATGTTGAAAAAGATTCTGAAGGAAGAGTTGGGGCATGTATGAAAGGCGGAAAAATAGTTATTAGCGGATTTTTAGAGTCTGTTCTCCCAACTTTCACCATAGACAGCATAAAAGAAAAAGTCAAAATTGAAGAGGGCGAAACAGTCTCTGGACCCTTCTACCTTTTCCTAGGAGACCTAGTTGAAAATGGGGAAGGCAAACTTTATGTTTTTAAAGAAAAGAATCCTCACCTAAGCCACTATGAAAGATTTCTTTAAAGGGAGAAAATGTTATGGGAAAAACTTTAAGCGTTAATCGTTTGGCATGGAAAATCTTGGAAGAACTTTGCGATAACGCGGAATTTTATGGCGTGAAAATTGAAAAAACAAGTTCTGGTACAATAATTGTGGATGCTGGAATAAAAGCTAAAGGAGGATTTCAAACTGGAAAACTCATAACTGAAATTTGCATGGGAGGATGCGGAAAAGCCCAAATAATCAACAAACAATACGGCGACATGGAACTTCCATCAATTTTCGTGTACACGGATAATCCAGCCATCGCAACCTTAGGCTCGCAATATGCTGGTTGGCAAATAAAAGAGGGCGAATACTTTGCAATAGGTTCTGGACCCGCAAGAGCCTTAGCCCTAAAACCTAAGGAAATCTACGAAGAAATTGGGTGTAAGGATGATTTTGAAAGGGGAATTATAGTTTTAGAAACGGATAAGCCTCCACCAGAAAAACTTTTAGAGAGATTCGCAAAGGACTGTAAAGTTTCACCCGAAAATTTAGCTGTTGTTTTGACGCCGACAGCCAGCATAGCTGGCGCCACACAAGTTTCAGGGCGAATAGTTGAAACTGGAATTCACAAGCTTAGAAAGTTAGGGTTAAACCCAAACGCAATATTGTACGGTTGCGGATGCGCTCCAATACCGCCACCCCATCCAAAATTCACATGGGCAATGGCGAGAACAAACGATGCAATCCTTTACGGCGGAACCACCTATTTGGTTATTGAACATGATGATGAAGGGGAGCTGAAAAAAATTGTAGAGAAAGCGCCGTCTAAGGCTTCTAAAAGTTATGGGAAACCCTTCATAGAAATTTTCAAAGAAGCAAACTATGACTTTTACAAAATAGACCCAAACCTCTTCGCACCAGCCACCATAACCATTAACAACGTGAAAACAGGTAACGTGTTTAAAGCTGGAGAAATTAACAGTCAAATACTGGCGAAATCTTTAGGTTTTTAACTATTTTTGTTTACTTCGAGTTTGTAATCACGGTTGGTTTCGTGAAAACTTTGTTCACAAAATCGTTAAAACCATTGTTTCCGACAAGGGCACCCATGAAAATCCCGAGAAGAATTATTTCAACCCAAGCCTTTGCTAATATCGAAAGCACAAGAGCATGCATTGAACCAAACCACATAATGAAATTTTCAGCAACCTCTGGAAGCAAAATAACAACCAAACTCTCGAAATAAAACAGCGTAAATATGCATTCCGGTAGATAACCCACTAAAGTTGCAAGAGTTACACTCCAAGATGGGTATTTCACACCTGTCGACTTTAAAAATCGCGCTAAATAGCCCACCGTTAAACCAGTTAGAGCCTTTCCAAGGGGCAAACCTATAACTCCAAGCAAGCCCAAGCTTCCTCCTAAATATCCAAAGTATAAACCGGGCCCTATCCCCACAATTAATCCTGTCAATAGTCCTATCCATGGGCCTCCGTAAACAGCGGCAATCAAAGTTCCAATATGGGAGAGGTCTAGTGCTATTTGGGTTGTTTTGAAAATTGTCTGAGAGATAATGAACATGACATTTCCTAAGGCTGCCATTATGGCAACGAAAACTACTTGCCTTGCATTTTTTGCATTGTTCATTTATTTCACCAGTGTTATTGCATCATCTGGTTACTCATATATAAGTTTCTACTCAAAAAAGAGTTTACAGTCTCGAAAAATAAATATGGCTTGCGAGTATCTTTTATGGGGAAACGATTGGCAGAGGTCTTAAAATTCTCCTCAAAGGAGATTAAGGGTTGGCTTGAAAAGGAGACAAGTTCAATTTTTATTCCCGTTCATGCTAAGACTCAAAAATTGCTTGATGAAATGCGTAAATCTCTCGAGAGCCTCGTGGATTCAAGCAAGATGCTTCTGGATAATAGCAGTAAAGAAATTGAGAAAAGGAATATGAAAACTTATGGGAGAGCCAGAGCCCTAAACAAGCTTTCACGTTTGTGTTTGGATAGAATGAGGCAGATTGAAGTTCCAGAAAAAGTTTCTTATGATGACGTTCGCGAGTTTGTTCAAGAAACACAAAAAGCATTTTTGGTGACAGAGGTGGATGTTAGAAACTGGTTTCCGAGGATTTCGCCCTTCTTCATTCTTGATAGGAGAAAATTCCTAACAGTTTTTGAAAGGGCGAAAATTTTGCTTAAAGAACTTAATGATTTCCTAACAAAAGAGTATGTCAAAACCAAAACTTTAGAGGAAACCTTCCAGCTCATTGATAAGCTCCAAGCCCTCGAAGAACAACTTTCAAAATTGAGTGAGCAGAGGAAAAATGTAGAAGCTGAAAAGGCTTCAATTGAAAAGGAAATTTTTGAAACACAAAAGAGAATGGTTGAGTTGAAAAGTAAGGGAGGAATAAGCCAATTAAGCCAATTAGATTTGGAAATAGAAGCTCTAACTAGTGAACTTAAACATAATTTGCAGCATCTCCAAAAATCCTTCATAAAACTTCAGTCTTTAGCCCTTCACGGCGAAGGAAGCGGTCTGACCCCAGAAGAAATTAACAAACTAAATCAATATTTGGATAATCCACTTGAGGCTTTCTTCACGGAAGAGGCGGGCTATCCACTTTTGAGGCAAATTCTCCAAAAGTTAGCCCAAGCGATGGCTGGTGGAAAGCTTAAACTAAAACCAGACAAGCTTCGAAAAGCTGAACAAGCCATAAACAACATTCTTAACAAAAACTCCTTAGCAGACTTACATCAAAAATGTGTTAATATAATGCTCCAGAAAAGGCAGCTTTCTACATCGGCAGAAGTGGCAGAAACCAGAAGCGACTTGCAAAAGCTTCAAGAACAAATTGAAAAGCTTGAACAAAAAAAGCGAACTCTAGAGTCAGAGGAAAGCATGTTAGAACAAACATTTAATGCTACACTGGAAAAAATTCGCACCCACAAGAATCAAATAGAGAAGAACATTTTGGATTTTGCTGGAAGAAAAGTCAGCATCCAATAATTTGAGGATTAATTTTGCAAACAAGCCTTTCGGAAATTGTTAAAGAAGCCTTAGAAACACAATGCGAAGATTTTGTAAAACTGGTCGAAGATGCCACGCTTTTAATTTGCAAGGAAAACGGGAAAGTTGGAAACTTAAACATTATTGGAAGGCTTGTTAATTTAAAGCCTCAAGGTGAAGCCTTAATAATTGGCGACTTACATGGCAATTTGGAAAGCCTAATCCAAATTTTTCAAGAAAGCAATTTTCTGCAAAAAATGAACCAGAACCCCGAGGCGCTCCTCATTTTTTTAGGAGATTATGGCGACAGAGGCGAATACTCAAAAGAAATTTATTACACAGTCTTAAAGTTGAAGCTTTTTTTCCCATCGCAAGTGGTTTTGATGCGTGGAAACCATGAAGGTCCAGAAGACCTTTTAGCTTCTCCTCATGACTTACCAATGGAGTTCCAAATGAAATTTGGCGAAAAATGGGCAAATGCCTACTCCAAAATTCGAGAACTTTTCGCATGCCTTTACAATGCTTTGCTTGTTGAGGAACGCTATCTAATGATTCATGGAGGCTTACCGTTAAAAGCAAAAACAATTGAGGATTTAGCATATGCACACACCACACATCCGAAACAAAGTTTTTTTGAGGAAATGCTCTGGAGCGACCCAAACGAAGTGGTTAAAGATTTTTGTGCATCGCCTAGGGGCGCTGGAAAACTTTTCGGAGAAAACATCACAAATGAAGTGTTAAGAAGATTTAACGTGAAAATTTTCATTAGGGGACATGAACCTTGCATGGAAGGCTTCAAAATAAACCACAAAGGCAAAATTTTAACATTATTTTCGCGGAAAGGACCGCCATATTTTAACGCTTACGGTGCTTATTTAAAAATTGATTTGTCAGAAAAGTTTGAGAACACCGAGCAGCTTGTTCCTTTCATCCACAAATTTTAAGCATCCTATGGCGCGGAAACTTTAAGAGCATATTTCCACTGCATCTTCACAGATTAAAGCAAAGAAGGTTCCCTCTTTTGAAAATTGGAATCGTTACACGAAACCGAAATTCTTGGAGCTCATCCCAGCTTAGGCAAGCCTTAACAAAACGCAAAATTCCCCACATATGCTTCAGCTTTCCACGACTTACCGCACATATAGGCTATAAGCCATACTTAAAAGTTGGAGATATCAGCATCCTAGAAGGTTTAGACGCCCTAATAATTCGTCCTATTGGACGGGGTTCCCTTGAAGAAATAGTTTTTCGGATGGATATGCTTTATCGGCTGCAGCGTTTAGGCTTTTACGTTATAAACCCGCCTGAAGCCATTGAACACTGTGTTGACAAATATGACATTTTAGCGATTTTAGAGGAAAACGGCATACCAGTTCCACGAACAGCAGTAACCGAAAACGTTGACGAAGCCTTAAAAGCTTTCGATGAACTCGGTGGAGACATTGTTGTTAAACCCCTTTTCGGCTCCAGAGGAATCGGCTCAACAAGAGTTAAAGACGCGGAAATTGCCTCAACAATTTTCAGAAACATAACCTTCTACCACGGCGTCATATACCTCCAAGAGTTTATACACCATGGATTTTCTGATATCCGCGCCTTCGTGGTCGGCGACCGTGTTGTCGCGGCTATGCGCCGTGTTGCAAACAGTTGGAAAACAAATTATAGTCAAGGAGCCAAACCAGAACCAATAACGCTTGATAAGGCTATGGAGGATTTGGCTGTTAAATCTGCAAAACTAATCGACTGCAAAATCGCAGGCGTTGACATTCTAGAAAGTTCAAGAGGACCCTTAATTGTTGAGGTTAACAGTCAACCTGGATGGAGAGGCTTGCAGTCAGTTGCCAAAGTTAACATTGCAGACGAAATTGTAAACTTCATTTTGTCTGAAGTTAAAAAATAGAGAGGAGGTATTAAAAATGCGTGAGGTCGAAATAGTCAAAATTGACATTTCAACCAAAAAAGCCCATAAAGTGAAGGATTACGTGGCTGAAGAGAAGCCCCTCCACATATTCGTAAACAAAGCCTATTATGTAACCGTTTTCTGTTCTCCATCAAATTTGAAAGAACTAGCCTTGGGACATCTACTCTCGGAAGGAATTCTAAAGTCATTAGAAGAAATAGAAGAGATAAGCCTAAAAAATGAAGCATGCCATGTGAAAATTAAATCCAACATTGACATAAAGAAAAGGCTAAAACTTTCTAAGCAGTTTTCTCGCATAATCACATCAGCTTGCGGAAGCCACTTGGCTTATCCATTTTCTAGAAAAATTCCAAAAATCAATTCAAACCTAAAAGTGAAAGCAGAAACAATCCTAAACAGCGTAAAAAACTTAAATTTCATCGCAGAAACCTTCAGAAAAACTGGTGGAGTTCACGCTGCCGCCATACACAAAAATGATGGAGAACTTGTTGCCTTTGCTGAGGATGTGGGCCGCCACAATGCCGTTGACAAAGCAATAGGCATGGCAGCCCTAAACAAAACCGATTTCGGCGCATGCTTCCTTGCAGTAAGCGGTAGGCTAACAGGCGACATGATTCTCAAGGCGGGAAGGGTTGGATTACCCATAATAGCCTCTTTGGCTGCCGCCTTGGATTCTGGCATCGCCATCGCAAAGGATTTAGGCTTAACCCTAATAGGGTTTGTACGCGGAAAAAGAATGAATATATACGCTTGCTCTGAAAGAATTCTTAACTAATCAATTTTGACCACTAAATCCATGAAAGCAGCCAATCTATTCGTCAATTGCCTTTCTCTTAAGCTTATTCCTGTTCCCAAATCCTCAGCAAGCTTCGAGCCATAATATGCTGTGGCTAAAAAAGTTTTAGCCAATTTTACGCATTCTAAGACTATTTCCAACTCGCCTAAATGGAGATAAAGGGTGATATCATTTATCACAAGGACCTCAGTGGCATTCTGGATAAATTCGTTAAATAATGGCTGCATATTCTTCTTATTCAATTCCGCATAGTGCAAGATTTGTTTTGACGATTTTCCAGACAACCTAGGTGTGTAAACACGTTTTGGCGAATAATATTTAACTCTGCCACTTATGCTCAAATACTCTGTTAATTTTCCGCCAAACGCGCCAACCCTTTTTGGAGCCAAATCAATAACACTTATGCTTTTGGGATCTACTATGCTCATCAGTTCTTGAAGTAGTTGTGCTGTTAGCTTGGTTTTTCCAGAGCCAGCCTCTCCTAAAATTAAAACTTTTTTGCCAAGGATCTCTTTGCCCTTCAACTGATTTTTTTGTTTATTTTTCTCCAAACAAAGTCTCCCTATTTATTCCAACCCTATTCAAAATTAGAAGAATTGCAAATCCTATTATGCTTCCTGGAACACAGCTTAAAGCCCACCAAAATCCAAATGTTAAAAATGCAACTGTGAGTCCTTCGTTTGCTATTAAATCTAAAAGGGTTGCTGAATAGCCTTGGGGTCCTATCCATGGAGCTATTAAGCAGAGGGCTAAGGGAGCGCCTATAAGTATTGTTCCTATTGGTTCCGTGAGGGCTGAAATTAAGGCTGTCTTTTCGCTTCTTTTCAGATGTTTAAGCATCCAGTATATTATGCCAACAACCATGCCGCCTGGTATACCGCCTGGAAAAGCGTAGATTGTTCCCACGCCTAAAATATTTCTTATAACACCTATTAT
>JARYMR010000004.1 GCA_029907045.1 Candidatus Bathyarchaeota archaeon | reverse complement strand
GGCAAAGACGATTTCATAATGTGCTTAGGCGACAACCTAATAGGGAAAGGCTTCAATCAGCTTCTAAAAAAATTCGAAACCGAAAATTTAGACGCATTAATATTGCTGAAAGAGGTTGAAGACCCAACAAGATTCGGCATTGCAGTACTAGACGAAAAAGACAACGTTATAAAACTCATTGAAAAACCAAAAACCCCACCAAGCACCCTAGCCTTAGTAGGCGTCTACATATTCTCAGAAAAAATTCACAAAGCCATAGAACAAATAAAGCCTTCATGGCGCGGAGAACTTGAAATAACAGATGCCATACAAGAAATGGTGAACCAAGGCTATAAAGTGAAAGCTGAAAAACTTGACACATGGTGGCTTGACACAGGCAAAAAAGACGACATATTATACGCTAACGCCAAAATCTTAGACGAGTACATAAAACAAGAAATAAAAGGAGAAATAATAGAAAGCAAAATCGAAGGAAGAGTCACAATACAAAAAGACGCAAAAATAATAAACAGCACAATAAGAGGACCCGCCATAATAGGCAAGAATTGTCATATAGAAAACTCCTTCATAGGACCATACACAAGCATAGGAAACCAAACAACCATAACAGAAAGCTCAATCGAATACAGCGTAATCTTAGAAAACGCATCCATAAAAGATGTTGAAAGATTGGAAGAAAGTTTGATTGGAAGAAACGCAAAAATAACAAAGAACGACAGAAAAAAAGCCATAAAACTCCATATAGGAGACTACTCAGAAGTCGAAGTCTAACAAAGAAAAAGGTTAATGAAATGAAAAAAGAAAAACATATCCAATTCACTCCTCACGCTGAAGAGAAACTTAAAAGACTTGTAAAACTGCAGGTTACTAAAGAAAAAATCATCAAAGCCATTGAAAAACCTGAAAGCCTCACGGCAGGCTACTTCGGGCGAAAAATAGCTCAATCAAAGCTTAAACACGGACCAGTATTAAGAGTGGTTTATGAAGAAATAGATAATAAGGTCTTAGTGATAACAATTTATCCGGCTAAGAGGGAAAGGTACATATGAAAATAACTTATGACGGAGTTGGCGATACATTAAGCATCCTCATTAAAAAGGAACAAATAGCCTATGGGGAGGAACACGGGCCAGTCATTGTAAATTATGACGAAAAGGGAAAACCTGTTGAAATCGAAATACTTAACGCAAGCAAATTTTTAGGCGAATTTTTATCAACAATCATTAAGGCAAAAGCTGGAGAAAAACAATTAGAAATAACTGCCTAAGCTAGGCAAAAGACAAATCTTTTATAACGTAGCTTAAGCAAACCTATTTATAATCTTAGGGGTAGAAATATGAAAGATTATTCACTTAAAGGAGTAAAGGTTCAAGAAATAAACGTAATACCAGACGAAAGAGGTTTTTTCGCAGAAGCCCTAAGACAAGACTGGAAAGATCTAATAGAAGAAGAATGGATTGTGCAAGCAAACATGAGCTATAGCTATCCAAACATTGTTAGAGCATGGCACAAACATGAAAGAGAACAAGTGGACTATTTCCTTGTTTTAAAAGGCGCTATGAAAATCTGTGCCTATGAAGAGGAAACTGGAAAGATGGTTGAAATAATAGCCAGCGAAGAAAAACCTTCCATAGTGCGGATACCGGGAAAGTATCTGCATGGAACCAAAACAGTCAGCAACACACCATCCTTGACAGTGTATTTTGTAACAAAACTTTACGATTATAAAAATCCAGACGAGAAACGCAGACCATGGAACGACCCAAAAATAATTCCAACAGAAATAAACGGCAAAAAAGATGACCCAAGAGTCGGCAAACCATGGGACTGGTTCCACCCACCACACAAGTAGGGGGCATAAAACACTGAAGGTTTTAGTAACGGGTGGAGCAGGTTACATAGGCTCAATCCTTTCAAGGCTTCTTTTAGAAAAAGGCTATAATGTAACATGTTTAGACAGACTCTTTTTCGGAACAGACCCGATAAAAGATATAATGGATAGAATAAAATTGATAAAAGATGATGTTAGATGGTTTAAGCCTGAACTCCTAAGGGGCATAGACGTAGTATTTGATTTGGCATCTCTCTCTAATGACCCCAGCGGAGAACTTGACCCACAAAAAACATTGGAAATAAACTACAAAGGGAGGGTTAGAGTAGCAAAACTTTCAAAAAAATATGGAATAGCCAGATATGTTTTAGCCAGCACATGCAGCGTTTATGGATTCCAAGAAGGCATTTTAACGGAGGAATCTAAACCTAATCCTTTAACAACATATGCAAAAGCAAATGTCCTAGCAGAAAAAGAGATTCTACCGTTAGCAGATAAAACCTTCACTGTAACAGCCCTCAGACAAGCTACAGTTTATGGGTTTTCTCCAAGAATGAGGTTTGATTTGGCAATAAACGGAATGGTGCTTGGCTTTTTCAGAAATGGCAAAATCCCAATAATGAGGGATGGAAAACAGTGGCGTCCCTTTGTCCATGTGAAAGACACTTCAAAAGCCTTCATTACTGTTTTGGAAGCAGACAGAGAGCTTGTTAATGGTCAAATTTTTAATGCTGGCAGTGATGAGCAGAATGTTCAAATTTTTGACTTAGCAAAGCTTGTGGCGGAATCTATTAACTTGCCATTCAATTATGAATGGTATGGCTCTCCAGACACAAGAAGCTATAGAGTAAGCTTCAAAAAAATCAAAGAAACATTAAACTTCAAGCCACAATACACGCCAAAACATGGAGCAAGGGAAGTGTTCGACGCCCTAAAAGAAGGAAGATTAAACGCTGACGACCCAAGAACAATAACAGTCAAATGGTACAAGCATCTACTTGAAACCCACGCCTTCATAAAGGACATCGAAATTAAAGGAGCAATCTTATGAAAATATCGATTATAGGGTCAACAGGACAGCTTGGCACCGATCTTATGAAAGTATTAAAAAATAAACATGAAACCATTGGTTTAACGCACCAAGACATAGAAGTAACAGACTACAATTCCTGTCAAATCTTAAAGAATTATCACCCAGACATTGTCATAAATACTGCTGCATTCCACAAAACCGATCAATGCGAAGAAGAACCAATGAAAACGTTTGCAGTAAATGCTGTAGGCGCCAAAAACATAGCCACAATATCGAAAGAAATTGAAGCCATAACCATATTCATAAGCACAGACTATGTCTTCGACGGTTCCAAAGATGAACCATACACGGAAGACGACATCCCAAATCCTATAAACACTTATGGCATTTCTAAACTGGCAGGCGAGCTATTCACAAAACAAAACCCAAAACATTACATCATCAGAGTCGCAAGTTTGTTTGGTGTGGCTGGAGCTAGCGGCAAAGGTGGAAACTTCATCGAAACGATGATAACTAAAGCCAAAAAGAATGAGCCCATAAATGTTGTGGATGATATGTGGATGAGCCCAACATATACAAAAGATGCAGCCACTGCAATAAAGAAGATAATAGAAGCAAAACTTCCTTTTGGGATATACCATGCAATAAACCAAGGCTACTGCACATGGTTCCAATTCGCCAAAGAAATATTCAAAATAACAAATCTAAACCCGACGCTAAAACCTATTAAAACAAGCCAGCTTAAAATGAAGGCAAAAAGACCGCAATTTTCAGCATTAAAAAGCATAAAACTTCCAAAATATGGCATAAAAATAAGGGATTGGAAAGAAGCTGTTCACGATTATTTAATTGAAAAAGGTCATATAAACCCTAGATGAAATAGGACAAAAGGTGAAGAGGAAGTTGCACATAGCACAAATTGGAACAGGTCGTGTGGGACGCCCAACAGCATATACCATCATGTGCGCAGAGCTTGCAGACACAATAACAGTCTGCGATACTAAACCGGGGCTTGCTGCAGCCTTTGCTGAAGAGCTAAAACATGTCACAGCAAGTTTAGGGTTGAATGTGGAAATAAACGCTTGCGAAAAAGACGAGGAAGTTACAGGCGCAGACATTATCATAATTTCAGCTGGAGAGCCAAGAATTCCAGGAGTTAAAATGAGTAGGCGAGATCTGGCAGTTCAAAACGCAAAAATAATTAAGTATGTCTCTGAAGTTACGTCTCCAAGAAATCCAAGTGCAAAATACATTGTTATAACAAATCCTGTTGATGCAATGGCGATGGTTTGTAAAAAATACTCAAAGGCTGATTTTGTAATCAGCACTGGAACAAACCTTGAATCCTTAAGGTTTCGATCTAAACTGGCTGCAACATTAGAAGTGCCAGTATCCAAGGTTCAGGGATGGGTTGGAGGAGAGCATGGAGAAGCTGCGGTTATTCTTTGGTCTACTACGAGAGTTGATGGTCTTCCTGTGGAAGAGTATGTTAAGTCAAAAAACAAAATTTTACGCAAGGACGAAGTTGAATCTTATATGAAGGTGATATCAAAGTTTGTGGTTGATAATATCGGGGGTACGGAATATGGTCCAGCAGCCTCCTTTAGAGACATTGTTAGGGCTATAGTAAAAAATACGGGGGAAATAGTTTCGGTGGCAACACCTAGGAAGTTTGAGGGTATGCCCGAACCAGTTTTTGTTGGAACACCTTTAAAGCTCGGGCAGTCCATCGGTCCTTCGTTGTATGATGCTCTTTCAAGCGAAGAGAGGAAGGGAATACAGGAAGCAGCGAAGGCAATTTACCAAACATACCAAACGGCAATAGAAGGCATGGAATAAGCTGTCCTTTTATGATTTTCATTTTAACATAATATGTTCTTGCTAAATTGTTTTCTAACATAATAATAAATACTAAAAAAAAGTATCCATGAAATAGAAAATAAAGGTGACAACTTGGCAAAAAACGAAATAAGGCTGGAATATTCAGGGTTTGTAATATTTGCTGTTCAATTGCTCAGTGTGGCAACAGGTGTAATTTTTCAGCTCATAATAATTCGTGCCATTAGCGCAGTTACTCCACCAGACAAGGTATCTGATGTGTATGGTGTATGGTCTAATGTTAGTAAAGATGCATTACCATATTTTACATTGATGGCTGGAGTTATTCCTTTTTGGGCATTAAGGTTTACGGCGAGGGGAGAAGAAGGCTCTGTGAAAACGGGAGTTCTTGCAAACTTGACCATTTCATTAATTGCTGCTTTAACATATGCTTTTTTGGTTCCCTTCATTGTTTCCGCGCTTGGAGTCAGTGATTACTCTTTCCTTTATTTTATCGCTGCTGTCCAAATAGTGGAGATTTACGCTATTAACATCTTTGAGGCATGCATTCAAGCGAAAAAACCACATGTTATAGGTTATGGATTGTTTTTAAGAGAGTTATCCAAAGTTTTGTTGGGCTATGTTTTAATAAATATGGTTTACTCCAGTGAACCCCTTACTGGAGCTATGCTAACTCTCATAATAGCCTTCACTATTCAAGGGATCTATTATTTGAGACTGGTGTTAGAGGATTTAAAGAAAAAATTCCAGTGGAAATATTTGAAAGAGTGGTTGAAAGGCTCTGTCGCAAATATATATAATGCTGTTGGCAACCAGATAGCTGCTTTCATATTTATAATGTTATTTATTTATGGTGGTGAAAATGCAAGAGGTGTTTATGGGGCAGCTTCAGTAATAGCGACTATAATTAGTTATTCTTCTTTTCTGGCTTTTGCGTTATATCCTAAGTTGCTTGCGGAGGGAAAAAGCGAAGATGTAACCGCTGCCATGAGAATTGTTTTAATGTTTGCCTTACCAATGACTGCTGGCGCAATAGTGCTTGCAGATTCCTATTTAACAATTCTTACTTCTGAGTTTAGGGCAGCCACACCAGTTTTGGTTGTCCTCGCAATAGATGCACTAGTTGCGACTATATCGGGAATATATGGTACTGTGCTTATGGGATTTGAAAAAGTTGATGAAAAGGCGAAGATTTCATTCAAAGAATTATTAAGAAGCCGCCTTTTTCTTGCATTTTCTTTGCCTTATTTACATTCAGCCATAACCCTTCCAACAACATTCTATACTTTAACCACAATCGTTCAAAATGACCCACTGCAAGCTGCAATTTATGTAGGCATCATTAATTCTGTGGCTCGTTTCGCCATGTTCCTCATTCAATATGTTATTGTTCGCAGAATGGTTAGAATAAAGATTCCATGGTGGAATCTCGTAAAATATGTTTTTGCTTCAGCTTTGATGGCAATAGTTCTGTTTTTGCTTCCTCATCCGACAACTATAATGTTAACTTTTGCTGTAACAGCCGTTGGTGGAATACTTTACTTAATGATTGTGATGGCTCTTGATAAAGAAGCAAGAATTTTGGTTTCAAGAATGTTGCAGATAATTCAAAGTAAAGGTTAAGCATCATTATTCCAGAGTTCGAGGAAGAGGGTTTTTAGGGCTTTCACGAAGGCTTCGTAGTTCGTCCAGAGGGCTGCTACCCTCTTTTTTCCATTGTTCTTTCTTATTAGTAGAAGCAGTTGTTCATTATCTCTAAGGATAAAGGTTGGCAGGTCTTCAACGTTGGAAAGGGAGTATTTGGATTTTTTCAGCTTTATTTTTTCAATGAAAAAGCAGCTTTTCGGAGAATAGTTAGTTAGTAAGTGCACGTTTACGTTTTCCTTAGACATGGTTTCAAGTTTGTCTAAGACCCCAGAATGGTAGAAGTTTGCGATGTCATGCTCTGAGGCAAAAACGTAAACTTCCTTTTGGGCGTTATTGAGTATTTCATCCGCCTTCAAACTGATTTGTTCTTCGCCTTCTAAAACTTGGAACACTTCTTTTCTTTCACATTCTGCTTCTGGTTTGGGAAGGGAAAGCCAAAGGTCAACAAGGTTTCCCTTTTTCTTTTCCAGAAGGCTTATCTTCATTTTTTTAGTTTCAATAAGTATGTCCAATGCCTTTTCGAATGGTGTGGCAATGAATTTTAAAGGTTTTTCAAAAACAGACGAGATTAATCCCTTTTTCTCTAAATCCCGCAAAATTCTATAAGTTTCAGTCCTGTGAAGCGATAATGCCTCGGAAATTTCACTTGCCTTATGCTCGCTTGTTCTCGCGAGATAAATGTAAACCTTAATCTCATTTTTTGACAATCCAAGCCTATAAAGTGCCTTCTCAATTATTTCTAGGGATTTGGGTGGTCCCTTATCTGTTTTTACGAATCTCCACATTCCCGAATTTTCATCGTACAGTTTTACGATGTTTTGGGGTTTGTCGACAGTTAGTTCCATTTTGACCCTCGATAGCCTTGCTCCTTATTCAGACTCTGATTCAGAATGGCTTACCTCAAGCGTCATATTTTATACTTCTGAATTCGAAATCTGAATCTAAAATCAACATTTCAAAACTTTTAAGCAACAAAAGCTAAAATCATAAAATGCTTAAACAGTACAATTAGCGAGGAGGAGAAAAGGAGAATGCAAGGTAAACAAGACTCCGCATTTTGCTTTAAAAATTTCCTGATTCCAAGAAATAACCATTGGCTAAAAAGAACAGCATTACTTTTTGCCTTCATAATATTTGATTATTTAGTAACGCTTGCTCTTTGCTACACTCCGTATGAAGAGGCTAATTTGTATGCAAGGGTTTTTATGGAAAATTTCGGCATACCTCTCGGGTTAACTCTTTTTGTTTTGATGGCTAACTTGCCAATATACATGGTACTAAGTTTAGATTCTCATATTGTAAAGTTTCCATTTAGAATGGCAGCAGCCATTGAAACTTTAGTTGATTTCGTTTTCGCATGGTTTGTTGCTGGATTACATTTTAGTGGCGGTTCAAGTTGGGTTTGGTTTGCTCCAGACTGGACACGCCAAACTTTTGGCGCCTTGTTGTATTTGTTTTTGGCTTTTCTAATTGTTAGACCCCATAAACCTTCTTATGTTGTTTAGTGACGCTGGTTAGTGCGTAACAGTCCACAACATACTAACCCTATTATCTCTTAAAAATCGATTACTCTGCAGAGTCTATTATCGAAGAACATGGGAGATTCTTTATGGAAGCCAAAAACGTTAAACCCAAAGTGAACACGGAGCAAACGCCACCACAACCGCCGAAAGAAACTCAACCCGAGGTTGTGGAAGAAGCATATTTTTTCCATCCAGTACAATTATCGGAAGAAAGCGAGGAAATTTTGGATGAGAAGGAAATAGAAAAATCTAAAGCTGAGATTGAACAGAAGCTTCAAGAATTTCTGAAAAGCATAAGCGAGGAAACATTACAGTTAAGCGAGTTTTTGATTGAAGAAAAAACCCTCATCAACGAACTTTGCGTGTCTCTTAAGTATATTCTCAAAAAACTTAACGTATCCTTTAACATTCCTCCCCAGAACATACCATTCAAGAAAAAAGTTAAAAAGGTAATTTTGAATGAAGAGGGACACTTAATACTTGTTCCCGAAAAAGGTGAAGTTAACTCAGCCTCTCTGGCAGAGTATCCTCCTGAAATTGTTATGGCTGTGTTGTGGGTTATACTGCCTGAGCTTGGGAAAGTGATAATGTTGTATAGAAAGAAGATAAGCACAAGGGTTAACTTCTTTGGAAAATTAAAGAAAGAACTTAAAGGCGTTGCCAAGGCTATTGCGGGAGGAAAAGATGAAGTTGCCGTTTCAAGCGAAGGACAGACTATGGATGTTGTTAAAGAAGCTGTAACAACGGAAAGTCAAAGCTAAACTTGGCGGGTGTTGCCTTTGGACGGATTTTTAACAGAAATCCGAACTTTTTATTCCCTTAAAGAAATCAGAGAAATGGTGGAAGCAGGAATAAGCCAATACAAAATGTTGCTTGAAGACTACAGCCAATGGTTAGGAAGCCTTCTAAGAAATCCCGAATCAGCAAAGAACCAAGAGCAGATGAAAAAATTTGCTGAACTACAAAAACTCTTGCGAACTGGGGGCAGAAAAGGAAGCAGAAAAGAAGAGAGAAAAACTGGCATTTCAACGGAATGGGTTCAGTTTAAAGACATTATGCTTTCTGCAGATGCGCTTGGAGAGGCAGAAGTTCTCTTTGAAGCCACAGAAGAGTTAAAAAATAAGATTGATCGGTTGGAAAAGGCAAAAAACTCCATAATTGATTTAGAACGTTATGGTTTGGGAAAAGAACTGCTTTACATAGCCTTCATACGAGATGGAGTGCCAGAAAAGATAGTTTTCAAACCGAAGAAAGGTTTTGGTGTTCCAGAAAAATTCGAGTTTGAAACCGATTTCTCTGTTGTAGAACACACTTCATAGAAAACGCGCTTTAACCTACACTAAATTCTATGAATGCCTTAGTGAACTTCTTCATCAAATCGTAGGGATTTTCCACAACACAGTTTACGCGAATATAATTTTTAACTGCACGACTTTTGACGCCGATTCCTATGACGCCAACACCCATGCGTTCAATTTTCTTAAGGTTTTCTTTCAACTTTTCCTCTGCACCATCATATCCTGAAGGAAAGAAATCTGAAACAATGACCAAAACTTTAGCAGTTTCCAATTTTTTGGTCAAGGCTTGGGCTGCTAATAGAACAGCGTCGGGAAGATATGTTAAACCTCCATGAGTTAATCCACCTATTCTCGCTTTCACTTGTGCATTGAATCTTTCGGAGAAATCTTTGATGACATAGAATTTGTTGTTGAAGGCGTACATGCCCCAAGAGTTTTGGTTAAGGATTAAGGTTTTTGCAACCTCAGCCAAACATAAGGCTATGCCACGAACTTCGCCCTTGAACATATTTAGACTGTGGCTTGCATCTATGAGTATCGACCATGTGTCTTCTCTGGTTTGAAGTTCTTCTCGAACGAAAATGTCGGTTCTTTGGCTTTTGCTGGCAATAACCTGTATAGCCTCTTGCAAATCCACGAATCCGCTTTCTTGCCTGAAGTCTTCTCCTTCAACGTTTTTCAAAAGCCTTAGTTGATGCATTATGCGTCTTATTGGACTGCCTAAAAGTTCCCTTCTTCTTTGAAATTCGGCATAATCTTCGGCTGGAAACTCGAAATCCTCGAATGGTGTATCCTTTCCTATTTGAGCGTAATCCTTCAAAATCTTTAGCTTAGAACGTTCCTGCTCCTGCCATGTCGTCAAAACTTGATGGGATTCGCCTTCCTTCAGACTTTGTAGCAAATTTTGTAGTTGCGCTTCGCTCTTACTCTCAGATTCAAAAATGTTTAAGGCATCTGTGAAAATTGGCTGTATATCTTCTTCTCTTGGTATGTGCTGTTCGTAGAAAAGGTCGTTTGTTCCATGACATTCTGCATGTAAAAGCGATGGCACCTCAAAAGGTTCTCCATAAACGGTTAAAGCGTCATAAATTTTATTGGCAGCATCCACTCTGCTATCTTCTGTCAGGTTTTCTCTTATCCCTCGAAGAATGGATGTTATTGCCTTAACATCCATAAGCACATCGTCCTTCAATTTTCCTTTAACTTTTCCAAGAGCATATTCCTGAAGTATTGAAGCCATGGCTTGTGAAATGTCGTTTGGGAGTTTATCGATATCCTTCATTAGAAGAAAGGAGATTGCATTCGCGTAGGCTATTTCTGGAAGCATCCATCGAAACGACCGTTTAAGATGCTCATTTATTATGGCATCTTCAATTAGGCTGATTACGAAAGTTGATAGGTTATGAGATTTCCCTTGTGCCCATTTTGAATATACTGAAAAATCTGATAGGTGTGAGTGCAGGGCTAAATGGTAAACTGAGGATTTGAATAAATACCAAATTATTTTCTTATGTGTTGGGTTTTGAAGGTCAAATTTTAATCCGTGAAAATAAACGCATTTCTCGCTTAACCTTTTTGGTTTAATTAAGTGCAGAACAAATCCTCTGATGTCTTTTCCAAGATAAGGATATCTTAAATCGTCGTGCAAAAGAATCTTCAATTCATTATGTGACTTTTTTGTTATTTGAGTAACTGTGGACCATGCAAAATCAAAAAAGTTCAATAAGACAACCCATAATTCATTTATGAACTAAAAAAGGACTCAACAATCCGCTTAACAGCAGCCTGCACTTCTACATCATCACTTGTCGTTCCAACAATTGTTTCAACAGCCGCTTCTATAGGTCCGCATCCATCAGCAATTAAAGTTGCCCAGTTAATTAGGTCTCCCGGTGATGGTCCGTAAGGTAGGTCGCCGTTTTTATATTGTCTTCTGAGTTCAGCGCCTACTTGGACTATTTTTTTGGATGTTTTTTCGTCTAAGCCGCTTCTTTTCATTATGAGTTCAATTTCGTCTGGAGATATTTTGTCGCCTACACTTAGGTAGTCAAAGTTTATCCATACGGACATACGTCGTCTTAAGGCTGCGTTTAATGGTTTTGTCCCAACGAATTCAGCAGAGAAGGGGTTCATCGAAATTACGAGATAGCCATAAGGGTGTCTCTTCACTATTTCGTTGTCTTTTTCTGTTAAAACAATGTGTCCTCGTGTGTCCAGAACTGGATTTAGCCTTGAAGCTATGTCTTGTTTCATCATGTTTGCCTCGTCCAAGTAAAGCAAGCCTCCATTTCTGCACCACATGACTATTTGTCCGTCAATCCAGTTTTCTTTTCCAAGACCAATGTATCTTCCGAACAAATCGTAAGCTGAAGTTTGCAAACCGCAGTTGATTTCCCACATTGGTAATCCACAAAGTTCCGCAATCAAATAAACAACATGGGTTTTGCCTGTTCCGCTTGGTCCAATTAAAGCGCACTGTTTGAAGTAATAGAGGGCTCGAACAATTCTTTCAACATAATTGAAGCCTTTGTCTATGTATTCTGGAGTGTTACGCGGTATGAGCGAGCGTACAGATTCTGGAAATACGAATCCAGGGTGTAAGTCGTACTTTTCTATTCTGTATTTTTTCCGTAGTTCTGTATGAGTATAAGAGGTTATGTTGGCTGTTTTTGTTATTGAAACGGATAGGCGTGTGTCTTTTACTTCGGTTTTTATTTGTTCTTCTACAACATAAGCGGTTCCGCCCTTCTGTTTTTTTCCACCTTGGAATCCGAATCCAACAGCCTCTGCCACAATTGGTTTATCTTTTAACTTTTGTTTCGAGTCTACCAGAATGGTTCCTCCGGAGGGGTCTTATATGAAAAGTAGTCGAGAAATTGATTTAAATCTTACTACTCACGATTCAATACATTGAATTCTTTACAACAATTACAATAAAAGATCAGTCAAAATGCTTTGCAAAACATTTTTGTCTTTTAAATTTCGAAAAATAGCCTTTCCCGTTCCATAAAGACGAAAAGAGACACCTTTAAAAGTTAATTCGAAGATTATGGATGAAATTGACTTTTCCATTTTTGCTTTTTTCAGAATTTTGTTTATGGCTTCTTCTTTCTTATCATATTTTAGTATGACTATGAAGTCTCTTTCTTCGCCGCAGGTTTCTTCAATTCTAGCCACATAATCTTCAATAGGAACCATTAAATCTGCTCTATCTCCTTCAAAACTTCAATAAATCGGTCAATTTCTTTGTGGGTGTTGTAGATGTAAAAGCTTGCCCTTGCAGAGGATTTCAACTTAAACAACTCATGTAGGGGCTGGGCGCAGTGGAATCCGCTTCTAATCATGATGCCATAATTGTCCAAAAACAAAGCAACATCATGCGAGCTTAAACCTTCAACGCCGAAGGGGATTATTCCACATTTTATGGAAGCATTTTTTGGTCCATAAATTTCAACTTTTTTGCATTCAGCCATTTTTTGCATGGCATATTCTGTTAACATCTCCTCATGAGCCTTCACGTTTTCCATGCCTATACGCTTTAAGTATCGTATAGCCTCCATAAGTCCGACACCACCGCAAACGTTTGGTGTTCCAGCTTCAAATTTCCATGGCAAAGCATTCCAAGTTATGGAGCAACGCCTTTTCGTTGGGTTGAAGGAGACATCGCGGATCATTTCGCCTCCCCCTTGGAATGGTTCCATGTTTTCGAGGATTTCACGTTTGCCATAAAGGACACCTATGCCTGTTGGTGCTAACATTTTGTGTCCGGAAAAGGCTAGGAAATCTATGTCTAAATCTTTAACGTTTACTGGCAAGTGGGGGACTGATTGGGCGCCATCCACAAGCGTTAAGGCATCGTATTCATGAGCAACTTTTGCGATTCTTTTTACATCATTCACAACACCGCTGACGTTTGAAACGTGGCTTACGCACACAATTTTTGTTTTCTTCGAAATTTTGTTTTCAAAATCCTCATAATCAAAAGTTCCATCCTTCTTAACATTTACATAAACAACATCGAAGCCGCGAATTTTTGAAAGAAGCTCCCAAGGGACAATGTTGCTGTGGTGTTCCATTAAGGAGACTATTACTGCGTCGCCTTTTGTTAAGTTGTGACATCCCCAAGAGTATGCTACCAAGTTTATGGCTTCTGTGGTGCCTCTGACAAAAATTGTTTCTTCCATGCCTTTTGCGTTTATGAATTTGGCAACCTCTTCATGGGCTTCCTCATAAAGTTCAGAAGCCTCTTGGGATAACGTGTAGACTGCACGGTGGACGTTTGCGTTATGGTTTTCATAGAAGTTTTTGATGGCTTCAATCACTTGTCTTGGCTTTTGGGAGGTGGCGGCATTATCAAAGTATATGAGGGGATGATTGTTTATTTTCCGCTTTAAAATTGGGAAGTCTTCCCGAATTTTGTATGGGTCCAGCATTATTTTTCCTCTGCTGTTTTCAATCTTTTTTCGAGGATTTTGGCTAGTTCTTCCTCTTCTAAGGCTTGTTTTTCTTCAAAAGTTAATCCTTCTGGCAGCCAAGCAGGGAAAACGCCTTTGTTTTTGTAGTATTTTCTTATAGCTCTGTGGAGTGCGCCGACGGCTAGGACGCCGCAGTGGAATTTTATGCTTGGTAATCCGCCTACGGCTTCTGCTACGCTTTTCCATGAGATTTTCCATGCGTCTTCAAGTTTTACGCCTTTAATCATTTCTGTGAGGATGCTGGATGTGGCTATGTTTGCAGCGCAACCGTAACTTTCAAATGAAGCTTTTTCGATGATTTCTTGCTCGTTTATTTTTAGGTAGAAGGTTATCATATCTCCGCAGGCTGGGTTTCCAGCCACAGCCGTGACCGTTGCGTCTTCCATTTTTCCAAGATTTTTCGGATTTCTAAATAGTTCGAGAACTTTTGGGTTGTAGGGTAATGGCATCCGCGACATTTTATTCCACTCCAGTAGCGCCCGTTATTCCCCTTATCCTTTCCACAGCCTTTGGAATTACTTCCAAAACATAATTTATGTCTTCCCGAGTGTGGTACCGTGTAACTTTCATTAGGATGCTGCCGTGGGCTTCGCTGTAAACTCGTCCTATGGCAATTAGAACGTGGCTTGGCTGAAGAATTCTTCTAGTGCATGCGCTTCCGCTTGAAACGTAAACGCCGTTTAGGCTCAATTCTATGGTTAGGGCTTCTCCTTCACATCTTAAAAAGCTAATATTCACATTATCAGGCACTCGTTTATCGCCTCTGGGTCCGTTAAGCCTAACATCCGTTATTTTCTCAATTATGCCTTCAATAAGTTGGTCTCGTAATATTCGCATATGCCTCACATTTTCTTCAAAGTTTTGGAATGCAAGCTCAGAAGCCTTTGCAAAACCAACAATTAAAGGCGTATTTTCAATTCCAGGCCAAAGCTTTTGGGTCCCAATTTGCCCTTCCAAAATCCTTTCTAGGTTAACGCCTTCCTTAACGTATAATGCACCTATTCCTCTTGGTCCTAAAATTTTGTAGCTGCTTATTGTGGCTAAATCTACGCCTAAGGATTTGATGTCGATTGGGATTTTGCCGAAGGCATCTGACATGTCTGAGTGGAATATTGTTTCTGGATTTTTGTCTTTTACAATTTTTAGGGCTTCTTTTATTGGCTGTATGGTTCCAATTTCATGGTTCACGGCGGACAAGCTTACAAGGATTGTTTCTTTGTCTACTGCTTCTTTTAATTTTTCAAGGTTTATGAAGCCTTCCTTGTCCACTGGGATTTTTGTTGTGGTAAACCCATATTTTTGGAGCAATTCAGTGGTGGTATGCAAAACGCTTAATGGTTCAATTTCGGAAATCACAATTTTTTTACCTTTGTTTTTCATGGAAAAGGCGGTTCCAATAAGCGCTAAATTGTTGGCTTCTGTTTCTCCTGGAGTGAAATTGATTTCTTCAAGGGTTTTGCATCCTAGAAAGTTGGCGATTTTTTGGGCGGACTCCATTATTGTTTCGAAGGCTTCCCATCCGGGTTTATGGGTTAGTGTGGGGTTGCCATAGGCTTTTTGGTTAAAGTATGGGAGCATGGCTTCCACTATTTCTTTTGGAACCATGCTAGAGTTTTCAATGTCGAGGTAAACTTCCCTTTTTAGTCCTTCGTGGGCTTTGAGGAGTTCTTTAACGTTTTCAATCATAACTTTTCAAGTCCGTTTGCTTCAACAGTTTATTAGGTTTTAGCTTATAGAAAAGGCATTTGGCTCTACACAATAACTAAACAATATTCTTTTATGGAATTTGGACAGTTTTCCAGCTTTATTTTCCCTACCCCCTCCCCTCTATAGATTTCAATCACACGCAAAAGTCAAGTTTACAAAATAAAACAAAACTAAATTGGATACCCCTCTATAAAATCCCAAACCCAAAGAAAAAATTTTATTTTTAAAAGAAAGAAATAATACACGTGAATGATTTGGCTAAAATAGATGAACTTATTTTCGGTAAAAGCAAAAAACCGAGAAGCCGTGCTGGTGTAAAAGAAGCTAAAAAATTTTTTGGCAATAAATGCATAATTTGTGGTAAACCAGAGAGCAAGGTCGGAAAATTACACATGGCTCATTACAAGGCTCATTCTAAAGGCGGGAGTTTTACGTTTCCTCTATGTCCAACTTGCCACACAAGATATGATTCAGGATTATTAACCAAAAAAGAGCTTAAAAAAATCCATCTTACTCCAGAGGAATACAGAAAATTCATGCCTAAGAAAAAGAAGGCAAAGAAAGAAGATATTTTTGGTTTACCTAAACTCAGTTTTTAAGTAATTAATTCGGAATTGCTAAGCGTGGCTTCCATGTTGGAAGCTCATTCCTTATGTATTTTGCTAAGAGCATGGCTTCTTCGTTTATGAATGTTTCTATTTGTTTTGAGCAATAGCGAATTCTGGATATTGGAATTTTGAAGCCAAACAGCCGATTAAAAGAATAGTCTTTGTGTAATGTTTTATAATTGGTGTTTTCTTTATTGTGCAGTGAAAAGGGCGTAAAATAGGTGTTTAAGTGAAGATTGTGGATTTGCCAATTCCAGAAGCGGTTAAGGAAATTCTAATCAAGTCTGGAATTGTGGAGCTTTATCCACCACAAGAAGAAGCAATAAAGGCTGGAGCCCTTGAGGGGCGAAATCTTGTTTTGGCAAGTCCAACTGCTTCTGGGAAAACTTTGGTGGCTGAATTTTGCGCTTTAAAGCATATTTTGGAAAAAAATGGGAAAGTTGTTTATCTGACGCCTTTGAGGGCTTTGGCCAATGAGAAATTTGACGAATTCAAAAAATACACTGTTATAAAGAAAGATGATGGCAGACGCTTGAGAGTGGGCATAAGCACTGGCGATTTTGACAGCAGCGACCCATGGCTTGAAAGATATGACATCATCATTACTACAAATGAGAAGGCTGATTCGCTTTTGAGGCATAGAGCCAAGTGGATGGATGAAATTTCGCTTGTTGTAGCTGATGAGGTGCACTTGTTGAATGATGCTGAACGCGGTCCAACCTTGGAGGTTGTTTTGGCAAGGCTTATGCAAATTAATCCAGACATTCAAGTTTTGGCTTTAAGCGCCACAATAAACAATGTCCAAGAAATTGCCGATTGGCTTAAGGCAGACTATGTCACAACAGAGTGGAGACCAATACTTCTAAAGGAAGGCGTCCTCTTACATGAAGAAATCCAGTTCAAGGATGGAGACGCCCGCAAAATAGAAAAGGAAACAAGGAACCCAGCCATAAACCTGGCACTAAACACCGTAAAGTCTGGAGGTCAAGCCTTAATTTTCGCTGCAACCCGCAAAAACGCAGTCATGCTGGCGAAAAAAGTGGCTGGCGAAATTGAACAGGTTTTGTCTAAACCGATAAAACGTGCGTTGGAGCATGAAGCTGAGAGAGTTTTAGCAGCAGGCGAAAAAACAAGAATAAGCGAGTTGCTCGCCGAACTCGTTAAGCGAGGCACAGCCTTTCATCATGCTGGTTTGGGTGGAACCCACCGAAAATTAATAGAGGATTCTTTCAGAGAGGGAAAAATTAAAGTTTTAACCGCTACACCAACATTGGCTTTCGGCGTGAACCTACCAGCAAGAACAGTCGTAATCCAAGATTATAGGCGATATGAGCCTGGATACGGCTACTATCCAATAAGCGTTTTAGAATACAAACAAATGGCTGGAAGGGCTGGAAGACCAAAATACGACAAGGTTGGCGAAGCCATACTCATAGCCAAAACCGCTGACGAATCAGACTATTTAATGGAAAGCTACATTTTAGCAAAACCAGAACGCATATGGTCAAGGCTTGCTGTTGAAAGAATTTTGAGGTCTCATGTTTTAGCCACAATCGCTGCAGATTTCGCCCACACAGAACGCGGAATATACGACTTTTTCGGAAGAACCTTTTATGCCTATCAATATGAAACAAGCGCCATTAAGGGCATAATAGCAAAAATCCTCAAATACCTTTACGACGAGGAAATGATTGACGTTAGCGGAGAAAACATTTACGCAACAAATTTTGGAAAACGGGTAAGCGAATTATACATTGACCCAGTTTCAGCCGTAATAATAAGAAACGCCATAAGAAGAAGACCAGCATACATAACAGACTTGAGCTTACTCCACATGATTGCCCACACGCCAGACATGGGTCCAATAATGAGACCATACTCCCGCGAATTAGACGCAATAGCCATATTCATGGAAGAACACAAACCAGAGTTTCTGGTAAACGTGCCAGACGAATGGGAAGACCGCATAGCCTACGAACAATTCTTAGGCGAAGTAAAAACAGCCATGGTCCTAAACGGTTGGATTGAAGAAATGACAGAAGACGAAATAATCGAAAGATTCAGGACACAACCAGGCGACCTATACAGAACCATTGAAAACGCCAAATGGCTCCTATACGCAACGCATGAGTTAGCATCACTTTTCGGCAACAAAGAAATCCTGCCAAAAACAGCAGAACTCATGGAAAGAGTCGAAAAAGGAGTAAAGAAAGAACTACTGCCCATAGTCAAACTGGAAGGCGTCGGCAGAATCCGTGGACGCATACTCTACAATGCAGGATACAAAACAATAGAAGACATAAGGCTTGCAGCCATAGAAGACCTAATGAACTTGCCGTTAATTGGACCCAAACTGGCAAAGAAAATAAAAGAACAAGTCGGCGGCTTCGTAAAGAAGGAAGTATGGGAAAAACTTGAAAAAGAAGAAGTATGGAAACAGAAAGCCCTAACAGAATATTAGGCTAAACCCCGAGCCCTACGCTCCCTCAACGTTTTCTTAACCATCAAAACAACTTGTTTTTTGGCTGTTCCAAGATAATTCTTTGGCTTTAAAGCCTCAGCAACTTCTTTCTCGCTTAGTTTGCTGCGCACGATTTTGTCTTCTAAGAGAACTTCCTTGAAATGTCGTTTCTCAGCCTCACTTTTTATGGTAAGCTTTCTTAGCAATTCATGAGCTTCTTGGCGGTCCATTCCCTTCCGTGTTAATGCAATCATAACCGCTTCGGACATGGCACGTCCTTGAGTTAATTCAATGTTTTTCAGCATTCTTTTTTCGTCAACACGCAAATTAGCCACAATATTAGTCATCAAGAAAAGCATGTAATCCACCAAAATGCACGCTTCGGGAATTATAAAACGCTCTGCTGAGGATTGGGTTAAATCCCGCTCATGCCAAGTTACAACATTCTCCAATGCTGGAACAACGAGGCTTCGGACAATTCTTGCTAAGCCGCAAATTCTTTCGCATGTTTCTGGGTTCCGTTTATGAGGCATTGTTGAACTGCCCACTTGCCTTTCAACTTCAAAAGGTCCGAAAAGTTCGCCAATTTCTGGTCTTTGCAATTCTCGAATTTCTGTGGCGAAATTTTCAAGGGATGAAGCAATAATAGCCAATAAGCATATGAGTTCTGCGTGGCGGTCTCTCTGCACAATCTGTGTTGAAATGTCAGCTGCTTTAATGCCAAGCCTCTGCATAACAAGCTCCTGAATTCTCATGGCGTTAGCGCCCAAACCAGCTTGGGTTCCAACAGCCCCACTCATTTTCCCAGCCAAAACCCGCTCCCTACATTGCCTAACTCTCTGAATGTGCCGTGAAATTTCACGCATCCAAACCGCAAACTTAAAGCCTAAAGTGATTGGCAAAGCATGTTGTCCATGAGTTCTACCCATCATCAAAATATTCTTATACTGCAAAGCTTTCTCCATCAAAACCTTCTCAAAAGCATCCAACCTTTTCTCAATTAATTCTAAGGCATCTTTTAACTGGAGGGCTATGGCTGTGTCCACAATGTCATAGCTTGTGGCTCCTAGGTGAACGTAAGCGCCGCTTGATCCGCATACTTCTGCTAGGGCTCTAACCAAAGCTGCAACATCGTGCTTTATTTCCCGTTCAATTTCCTTCATCCTACTTAATTTAACATGTTCTAGGGAAGCCCTAGCTGCAATTTTTTCAGCATCCTTTCTCGGTATATTGCCTACCTCAGCATGCGCTAAAGCCAAAGCAGCTTCAACATCAAGCATTTTCTGGACTCGTGCTTCTTCCTCAAAGATTTTCCGCATTTCAGCAGTTCCATAACGCCCCGTATCAATTGGGAGAATGGGCAAATTCTTTATCCCTCGCAGAGAAAATAAGGCGATTAGAAATAAATGCCTTACCAAAACAATATCCTATAACACCAAAAAGGACTCAACAACATGGGAGCAATAATAGCCGCATTAAACAAAAAAGACGATAACGCAGCAGAAGCAGCTATTACCATGCTTAAAACTTTAAGCATTGAGAGAAGCACCGAAGCATTAGGAATAGCATCATCACATAATGTGGAAATAGAAAAATCCATTGAAGCTTTAAAAGACAAAACCATAAAATCGCCCATAATAATTGGATATGTTTTCTCAAAAATTTTAGAATCAGACAAGCCTCAACCAATAATGTTAAAAGATGCAACATTTGTTTTTGATGGAAGATTCTACCCAAACATTTCAGAAACTTCTAACGCAGAAAATGCCGCTGAAAAACTTCAACAAAAACGCAAAGAAAACATTAAAAAATTCATCCAGAAAACAGAAGGAGATTTTGCCTTTGTAATAGCTGAGACCGAAAGACTCCTTGCTGCAAGAGATGCTATGGGTTTGCGCCCTCTTTATTATGGCGAAAACATAGAGTATGTGGCTTTAGCTTCAGAACGTAAAGCCTTATGGAAAATTGGAATAAAAAATGTAAATTCCTTCCCGCCGGGGCATATGGCATTTATCAATAAAAATGGGTTCAAACTCAAATCCATAAAAAAGCTTGATTTTTCGAAAACAAAGCCAACATCAATGCATGCGGCGATTAAGGAACTGCAAAGTCTCTTACAAAAATCCGTTGAGGAAAGAGTTTCGGGATTAAAGGAAGTTGCAGTAGCCTTTTCTGGAGGATTGGACAGCAGTCTAATTGTCCTTCTAGCCAAAAATTTAGGAGTAAATGTTAAGTTAATTCATGTAGGTCTCAAAAAGCAGCCAGAAACTCAGCATGCAGAAAAGGCGGCGGAAGCGCTGGAACTTCCAATTTACAGTTACCTTTACGAAGAGGAAGCGGTGGCGGAAACCCTTCCAAAAGTTCTTTGGCTTATTGAGGAACCAGACCCATTAAAGGCAAGTATAGGAATTCCGTTTTATTGGGTTGCAGAAAACACTGCAAAAATGAAGCTTAGGGTATTGTTGGCTGGGCAAGGCGCAGACGAACTTTTCGGAGGCTACAAGCGTTACGTAAACAATTATAAGCAATATGGAAGCGAAAGGGTGCAAGAAAATATCTTCAACGATATCATCAAAATGTATGAGAATAATTTGGAGAGGGATTTTAAGATTTGCAACTTTTACGATGTGGAATTGCGTTTGCCTTTTGCAACATATTTTATGGCAAAATTTGCCGTATCTTTACCACTTGAGTTAAAAATTAAGTTGGCAGATGAGGGAGTGCAAAAAATTGTGCTAAGGCGCTTTGGCGAAAAACTTGGGCTTCCACAATGGATAACAGAAAGGCAAAAAAGAGCAATACAATATGCAACAGGCGTAAACAAAATCCTCAAGAAATTAGCTAATAGCAAAGGGTTGTCTCAAAAAGAGTATCTGCAGCAAACATTCCAAAACCTTCTAAAAAGGATGTTGGAAAATGGATAAGACTGCGGTTATATTTTCACCCATATATTATCAGCATAATCCGGGTAGAAACCATCCAGAATCGGCAAGACGCCTTAGCGCCATCATCACCGAATTAAAGAAAAGACAATTATCAAAGAGCGGAAATTGGCAGTTTGTAGAACCAGAAAAAGCCAGCATAGAACACATAAAACTAATCCACGGCATAGAATACATTAGATTCGTTGAAGCCCTTTGCCGCTCTGGAGGAGGCTTACTAGACTCGGAGGACACTATGGTTTCACGGAAAAGTTTTGAAGTTGCCCTTTACGCAGCTGGTGGAACATTGAAGGCTGTTAACCTCGTCATGGAGGGCAAATATGAAAATGCTTTTGCGCTTGTCAGACCTCCGGGTCATCATGCGGAAAAGTTTCGTGCTTTTGGCTTTTGCCTATTTAACAATGTTGCCATAGCAGCGCAATATTTAATCAAAAATTACGGTTTAAAAAGAATTTTAATATTGGATATTGATGCACATCACGGAAATGGCACGCAAGAAAGTTTCTACCAAACAAATGAAGTCTTATACATAAGCTTGCATCAAGACCCCCTACTTTTTCCAGGAACAGGGTTCATCGACGAGATTGGAGAAGGTAAAGGTTTAGGCTTTAATGTGAACATTCCGCTTCCCTTTTGGACTGGTGACCGTATATATTTGAAGGCGCTGAGGGAGATTGCTGAGCCAATAATACGGGAATACAAGCCCCAATTCATGCTTGTATCAGCTGGTTTAGATGGACACTACACAGACCCCGTTGGTAATCTCTCCCTTTCCATACACTGTTATCAGGAAATTTTTGAAACAATAGTTAACTTGGCATTGGAAACGTGTCATGGAAAGCTTGTGTCTGTTTTAGAAGGAGGTTACAGCCGCAAGTTTGTTGGAAAAATAGCTGCAGCAGCCATTGCAAAAATGAGCAGAACATTTTACAGCATAAATGATGAGCCTCCACCAATCAACAAAAACCGTGAAAGGAAAGGCGAAAAAGTCATAAGAGAAGTTAAGAAAGCGCAGAGCGGCTTTTGGCGTTTAAGTTAGAAATTAAAAGCCTTATTCTATCACTTGAATTGCATTTTCTGGACACTGAGCCTCACATGCTCTACAAACCAAACATTCTTCGGGCTTAACTGGAACAGACTTCTCATCTCTAATCTCATAGACTCCTACAGGACATGTGTCCACGCAGGTGCCGCATCCTGTGCATTTGTGATTGTCCACTACTATTTTCACCATATGTGCTCCTCCTTTCTAACTAGATTTTCATTGAATGCTAACCAGTAGAATAAAAGCGTTTTGGGTTATCTTGTGGTTTCTTCACGTAATCTTAACAGAATTCCGTTAATGGTGGTTTCAGCCTTTTCTTTTCTTCGTTGGTAATCAGCCAGAAGCTTTCGGTAAGCCTCCAGTGAAAGTTCGCCTCTGCTGTGACGAGCCTCAATGCTTCTGATGCTAGCTTCAACCTCATTTATTTCCGTTTCCGCAACCTCAAGCTGACGCATTAAATCTGCATACAAACCGCCAGCCGCACGCATCCTTTCCTTATATTCCGCCAAACTCTTAGCCAAGCTGTTGAGGCGTGTTTCCAAAGTTTTTCTCTGCACCTTATATCGGCGCCTAGGAATCTTTCCCTTGCGCACTCTGGTTTCAATGGCTTCCAATTCCAAAGTTATTTTCCTTTTTTCTTCATAGGCGCTTACGAAAGACTTGATGTATTCTGGACGAAGCCTTATGGCTACTGCTGGTGCAGGAGCAGTGACTCGAATTGCGGCGGCTTTTGACTTTTTCCAAACAACACCCACTGTTAACCCGAAAACAGCTAAAGCCCAAACCACTAATGTGGGACGGAAAGATAACCATAAAGGATTAAATTCATATGCAATCTGCGAAAGGCTTTGCAAAGGAGGAACGCTTTCTAGATAAGTAACTTTTTCTTTGTCTATGGTTATAGTCTCTTGAAAAACGCTCCTTGATATGTAGCAAGAACCACCTATTAAAACGTTTTCTGGTGTCAAAATTCGTGCGCCCTCTGGCAAAGTAAAACTTACCGAAGCTGCCTCGATGTAATAATTCATATCTTTAAGTAAAAGAGCTGACGCATTGAAACTGTTAACTCCCTCCTGTGTGCTGATGTAAACTTGGCTGGGTAAAGAGTATTTTACAGAAAACCTTGTAGACCTATAACTTTTTAATTGCAAAGAAAATTTAACGTTATAGAGATTCTTTTCCATATCAACCACTTCCACATCCGACATTTTCCTTCCAAACTCATCATTTGCAATTGGATTAGTAGCGTTTGGCGGCAAAACCACTTCAACAGACTCTATACTGCCAGAGGATTTGCTTGAAATGTAATAACTGTCTAAGCCTTCAATCTCGCCTAAACCGCCTATTCTAATTTCACGTTTCAACTCTTTCACATCAAACAATCTCAACTTCTCACCAGTATAGGAGAACATCACATTTGCGGGTGAATAAATGAAAGCGGAGAGTTCTCTAGAATAAGTTGAAGCATTAACAATCCCATCGTCCTTTACAACTGTCACATTACTTGCACCCAAGGGCAAAACAATTGAAACGCTACAGTTGCCAACGTTTTCTGTAAAGACTGGATATGCTGGAAAATCCAACATATAAACTGATTCCGAAACCGTAAGAAGGTCATTTGAAAGCACAAAAGCGACGGTGAAAACTTGCGCCCCTTGTGAAAGGTCTATTTCAACACCATAAAAACCAATACGACTTCCTAGGGGGACGTTAAGTTTTACTGGAAAAATATTATTTGAATCGTAGGCTACACATTTGAGGATATGTGAACCATATTTGTATGGAAATCCCATGAGAAAAACGTTGGATGATTGTTCAGACAGTGCGATAGTGTCGTTTATTAAAATGTAGCCGTTATACAAAATTTCAATCCTGTGGTCAACCTTTGTTATGCTGTAAGTTTGAGCCAATGCAAATTTAGTGTTTAGTGAAACGGATGCCATAAAAATTAGAATGGTTATTATCGCAAGTATTGAAGACTTCTTCCTCACAGGGTTTCCTCCGTGATGTTGCAAGTTTTAGGCTTTTATTTAATAATAAGCCTATTTATTTACTTTTACGAAAACCGCTTTATTATTAGGCTGAAACATTAGCGTTGTTCACCATATTTAAAGTAGTAGTTTTCCTCTTTTTTGGGTCCAAAACTTCTTACGCCCTTCTCCCTTAGCTGTTTTCTCAGTTTTTTGGCGTACTGCTTTGCTATTTCCCCCCGCTTCTCCATAAAATCTATTATCTCTTTTGCTTGCTCTTCAGTATCACATCGCCTAATGAAATCTATTACGTCTGGCATGTAATGCGCGAATCGTTGAGTGGAAGCCTTTTCTCCAGTTTGGATGTCTGTCCGCACAGAGTTTATTGCAACCTTATGTTCATTAGAGTCCAATTCCTTGGCTAGGTTTGGAAAAAGTTTTTTGAACGTTTCTTTGTCGAATTCCACAATTGCACCTTCAACTAAGCTTGCATATCCATTTTTAATGTATGAAAAACAGATATTTAAGGCTCTTCAAAATTTAAACAACAATTACAAGGGAACAAACCGCTGCGTCGGATTTTCTTTAAGCACTATTTCTAATTCTTGTAAAGAAAGACCTCTAATTTCGTCCCCATAAACATCACATTTCACCTTGCGATAAGCCTCTTCGGGGCTTCGAACAATGACTTCGAATTTTTCTCCACTTGAAGATTCACAGTATATGTGAAAAGATGCCACTTTTCTCCCTTTTTCGGTGATGCTTGTCCATTCGGTTCTTAGTATTTGGAAACTGTTTTTTTCCAAGCTTTTTGCAATAGTCTTCACCTCATCGTGATATACTACTATGTCTATGTCGCTTTGTCTGTGTGCTGTTCCACGCCAAACGCTACCCACAAGAAGAGGCTTGTATGCCTTCAATATTTTCATTAACTTTAAAGCTTCCTTTCGCCTTCGAATCAAACGCTCTTGTCTTGACTTGCCTTCGATTTCGTCTGCTATTTTGTCAAGTTCTCTCGCAACTTCAAGATTTGTTGGAAGAAACTTGACTCTAAGCGTTCTTGCAGCCTTCACTTTTGCTTGCTTATATTCCTTTTCAATTCCAAAGTAGAGGAGACTGGCGGCTTCCATTGCAACTTTTGTTCTTAATTCGTTGGAAATGCTTTTCAAGGGTTCACCAATAAGACTCAGCTTACCGTTTAATTATCTGTTCATATAATTCTATTGTTTTTTGTGCAGCCTTATCCCATGTGAACTCGTTTAAGACCCTTTTTCTGCCATTGTTTCCAAGCCATTTGGCTTTTTCAGGATTTTCCAGAGCACTGATTATTCCCCAGGCTATGTCTGCTGGATTGTTCGGATTTATGTGGAAGCCACATTGTTCTTCGCCGCAAGGAACAACTATTTCTCGCATTCCGCTTACGCCAGCGGCGCCAACAACTACTGGGCGTTTCATGCTCATGGCTTCAAGGACTACGATTCCGAAGGGTTCGTAGAGGCTTGGAAAAACTGCAACATCGCAAGCGGCATAGTGGAGGATGCGCTCTTCTTCTGGGATAAAGTCGAAGTTAAACTTTACAGAACCATTCAACCTTATGGTTTTAACCAAGTTAACCAAGTAGTCTTGTAAATCGCCGAGACCAACAATGACAAGTTTTGCTTTTGGTATTTTCTGTAAAACATGGGGCATAGCCATTATCAGTTTGTCAACGCCTTTAACGCCAACAAGTCTTCCAAGAAAAAGGATCATGGGTTCATCATCTTTTATTCCATAAAAATCCCTTATCTTCTTGACTTGGTCTGCATTCACATTTTCTGGATTATACTTTTGTGGGTCAACACCATTGTAGCATACTTGAATTTTGTCTTTTGGGAAACCAAGTTTTGTAAGTTCATCTTTCATCGCGTAAGAAACGGTTATGATTAGATCTGCTGCTTTAGCACCGTGAAGTTCAATGCTGCTTACAACTTCTGAACCATTTCCAAGAGTTCTCCCTTTTTCGGTTGAATGAACATGGAATGCGAATGGCAGTCCAACCTCTTTTTTGACTGTTATCCCACTTATGGCTGAAAGCCAATCATGCGCAATTACAATATCATATTTGAAGTTCTCTTTCCTAATTAGTTCATTAACAAGTTTTGAAGCGCTCAAATAATTGTAGACAAGAATTTTAGAGAACAGCTGAATGCCTCTGCCCCATTTTTTAACATCTTCTGCTAAAACATCAGGCAGAGAATCAGAAATGTCAATGTGTAAGGGACGGTGGATTTCTATTCCTCGCCAGATTTCCCTTGTTGGAAGGCTGCCCGCATCATCATTCATTGTAAAAATTGTTACATCATGGTCCATCAAAACAAACTTTCGTGTAATTTCAGCGGCGTAAGTTCCTAATCCACCAACAATTTTTGGCGGATACTCGTAAACTAGTACAGCCATTTTCATTCTTTTCACCGTTCTTTGTAGGTTAATGGTGCTCTATGCTTACTAACCTAATGCTTATTTACTTTCCTCATAAATTTGATAACTTAAACTGTTGCGGTAAGTATCCAACGGCTTGAAAGTTTTCCTTCAACTTCCCGCTCCAACAGTCTTATTTTAATAATATGAAAGTCTTTTAAAAGATGCCTTATTTCCTCTTCGTCAGTAAAATGGTGAAGAACTCCCCTCTCTACGCCTTCGGGGTCAATGAATGTGTCCTCTTCCACTTTCTCACCCTTACCATATCTGTAGGTTCTCTTTGACAAAAAATTAACTAGAAGGAAACCCTTTTTCTTCAAAATTCTATGGATTTCAGAAATTGTTTTTTGCATTCCTTCGAGTTTTTGATGGTAAATGATGTGAAGGCATATCACAGCGTCAAAACAAGAATTTATGTAAGGCAAAAAATTCATGTGACACTTTACAATATTGGCTTCCAAATTTTGGTTCTTGATCTTTCGTTTTGTAGCGTTTAATCCAGTTTCAGAAATGTCCATTCCATGAGCCTCGAATCCTTGTTTCGCCATATAAATCAGATGCCTTCCAGCACCACACCCAAAGTCGAGCACACGTCCAACTTTTTTATTTGCCTTTAAAAAAGCAGCAAAATTGACCACTAACTTGTCGGGTTCTTCTTGGCTGTATCTTTTTTCTTGTAATATTCTGTTCCATTCAGTCATTATTTTCCCATTTGAGCCTTCTATTTTAGTGGATATCTTTATAATTGGTATTGTAATGGCATAATTCACTACTTCTCTGCTTATAATAAGGGGAAAACATGAAAAATCTATTAAATAACATATTAGTAAATTAAAAGAGGAGTGCAACGAAATGAGCATTTCACCTGTTAAAAGGTTAATTCTCGAAACTATGTGGATGCTTAACAAGCCCGCAAAAGCCGCAGAAATAGCGAAAGAGGCTGGTTTGGGTTTTCCATCTGTTATGATGCATGTGATTGGACTTACCCGTATGGGGTATGCAGAAACTAACCAAAAGGGACATTATTCCATAACAGAAAAAGGCAAAAGAGCTCTCGGTTTTCCAGAAATAAGCAAGGAAAAAGCTGAAGAAATTTTGGCATATTTACCCATAGAAAAATCCTTTCACTTTTATGCAGACATCGGAAAACCCTTAAACATTCACGCTGCAAGTCTCCAAGACTTCTGCGACAAAATTTCCAAAATCGACATAGGATCATTGGAATTTCATCTTCACCGCGGAGATTTTGAGGCGTGGTTTATGGGGTTGGGTGATGCGGAATTAGCCAGAAAAACGCTTCTCCTTAAAGAACAGAAAATTTTTGGCGAGGAAATCCGAAAAAGGCTTTATGAAATTGTGAAAAGTCGATGCGAAGAGCTAGCAAAAATAAGAAAGCGGCCGCACTTGACAAAATAGCTTTAAGAGTTTAGGCTGGCTTAAAGCGTCCCTTAAGTTTCTCTAGAATCTGCTGTAAAGTAGTATACTCCATCTCTTCGGGACCCAAACGGGCAGGTTCAAACTCTCCCATACGCCTAAGCATAGAAGCATATTCTAAGGCTTCCTTTCTAGCCAAAGCAAAGGCTGGATCATCAAATAAATCAGCCATCATAGGTTTTCCATCATCACTGCTGGCAATTTTTCCATTTGAAACCTGAAAGCCCAACGCAACAATCCTTGGCGGACCATCAAAAAGGGTGCATTTTGCATCTTTTAGGCCGACTGGCATTATGGGTCCCCAGTGGCTTCCACGCATCCATCCCTCAACAAGATAGCTATGCATGAAAGGAGCAAGAATTTCGCCAACTGCTGGCAGTCCATGCTGAGCCCTAATAATCATTACTGGATCATCTTTTCCAACGTATTTTCCAGCAATCTGTGAAAGGCGTGTTACGCTTCCCACGGCACATATTAGGTTGTCTCGTCGCCGCCAAACTCGCGAAATCATGTAACGCTGAACTGTTCCAATTAAAGCTATCAACTCATACGTTTCCTCTGGGCATTCAAGCACAACACTTTTGTTTTCAATAGTATCTAAAACTTCAAATTTGAACCCTCCAGCCATGTTGGGGTCTATGACTAACCCCGCTGTGTTCATTGGGTCGGCAAAAATGCGAAAAATTGGAAGGTTAAATGCTCCGCCAGAGGTTTTGTCAGCGGCAAAAACAACCATAGGATCGGAGCCTCTCTCTTCTATCTCCATTTCAGCAACGCCAGGACCCAATCCGCGAATGTTTCCACTGAAAGCTGTTTTCAGTATGTCTTGTCCAGCACCATACAATTTTAGTTCTAAAGCCTTATCTGCAGCCTCTCGAAAAGTGTCCCATGCGAGCTTATGGATTTCAGGATTGGATTCGCCCCTTTCATGCACCATAAGCAGTTGAAGGTCATCTCCTACATTAAAAACATAATAACTATTTATTAAGCCCTCTTCCTTCATTGCCTTAAGATTTTTCTCCGCAACAGTGAGAAGCGGTTTCGGAACCACATGATGACCAGCTAAAGAACCTACATCACACTTAATTAGGGAAACTGTGGTTTTTCTGGGCATATAAATCACTCAACCAAGTTTCGGTTTAGAGTTAGACTATAGCTTTTAAAAGACTTGCGAAAGAAAACCCACAAATAAATCATACAACAAATAAAGCTCAATAAGCCTATAGAGAAGGGTTTCTATTGGAAAAGTTGAGGGTTATATCGGTAAAAATACCTGAGGAAGTGTACAAAGAAATGCTTTTACGAGTTCCAGAAGGAGAAAGAAGCAACTTTATCCGCGACGCCATCATCGAAAAGCTGCAAAAAACACCCAAGCCAGACAAAATTCTCGAATTAGAACAAAGACTTGAAAAAATGGAAAGTGCGTTTTCAGAAATAAGGAAATATCTGACAGACTTGGAATTATTAACATATGAAAAGGGAAAAACCAATCCCCACGCATTTTGTGTTGATGAAACAGACCAAAAAATAATCGATTACCTAATCCACTACAAAGGCGCCACAACCCCAGAACTTGCTGAATACCTAAAAACAAACAGATGGCTAATCCTAAACAGACTTAGAAAAATAGAAAAAACATCAAAAAAACAGCTTGGAAAACCCATAATAGAATACTACGCAGGAGAAAAATCTGGCAAGAAAAAAGCATGGTGGATAAACGAAGAACTAATCGAAACATAACAACTAATTTTAGACACAACAACCTATTTCAAAAATGGGCCCGTAGCCCAGCATGGATTAAGGCACCGAACCATAATACGCCAAAAAGGTGTGCAAGCCTCCGGAGCCGGAGAACAGGGGTTCAAATCCCCTCGGGCCCGCCACTCTATTTTCGCTTTCTGACTATCGTTTGTGGCTTCTTTTGGGTAAATAGTCACTATTATTCCTCTCTGGGTTTTTCGTATGCTTTCTATTTTGGAAGAAGGTTTAAATTCCCCATGCTGCATGTCCAGCAATACTGTTATGTTATTTGGATTGGTTATGCGGAAGCTCACATTTGGATATTACAGAAAATCAGGGTTTATGATACAAGCAACTGGCAACTCGTTGGAGAAAACACCAACTGGGTATATGATCAAGGAGTAAGCTGGGCAGGGTCTAAGTCAAAGAACTTTGACGAAACATATTACGTAGCTGTGGATTTTCCATGCGTCGCGGGTCGCACATACGCAATAGAGGTTTGGGTAGAGTGCCAATGCGCAGCTCAAGCAGCACTTGGTGGAGTAGCGCAGTCCAGCTATACCTTCGCGGGTGACTATTACATAAAAGTAAATTACATAAACTGGTACTATGCCTAATAATTCATTCGGTTCCTCTATTCTTTCCCCCATTTTTTGTAAGCGCTGGCGAGAAATAATCCTCCTACTATGAAGGCATATGGAAAACCGAGGATCGAAAGCACAAAATTCCATTTCTTCGTTTTAGAAGTGAATGCGTCGTCCTTTAGTGGCTTGTAGAGTTTATAGTAGGCAATAGGTGCCAGAATTATAGGAGGAACAACAAATAGAAATAGAGAAAAATACATCCAGAAAGCATAAGGAAGCTCCAGTGGACATATTAAACTTTCGGCTCTGAACCGAAGCTCCAATGCGGTGAAAACAGCTAAACTAAAGGTATTATATAATGCATGTGCAACAAATGCGAAAACCCCCCATCTGCACAGTTTTAAGATTTCCGGATCAACAGTTGAATACATACATTTTTCCTCATATTTTATAAGGATTCGTCATTTATATCTTTTGTCGTGATATATAATATATATAATTTCCGAACCGCCGATACATATTTAAAGTTTATCTGGACAAAAATGGAAGAATATAGGCAACTCTTGATCCACCACGGCTTGCTTAACGAGAATAATAGCCTTATAAAATATGAGGAAAAGACGTGGGAGCAGCTTTCTGTATATGTTTATATTCGTAAACATATACAGAGATATTATGATAAGGATAGAGAAAATCCTCATTCTATTTGCGTGCATGATTCTTACCCTCCAATAATGGTAATTCTCAATGGAGTGGTCTCCATTGTAATATTGTAGGTCGGACTCCAAAAATAGCCTGAAATGTAATAAGTTCCTGGTGGAACATGCTTAAGCCTTATTATCCAAGGACTTGTTTCGAAGTTAACTTCTAAGTCGTCATAAATCTGCTCCCACGTCTCTGTACACGTTACATTGCCCCCAGGAGGGATTGGCGGATAAGGATAATATACTGTAATCGTGCCAATATAATGGCTATGCTGGTAAACGAGGTTGAAGTCTTCATCATAAACCCTAAAGTCTCCCAAAAAGTCTGTGCCAGCACCGTAAAGCGTTTTATTTTCCTCTCCAATATTTATTAGGGTCCAGGTTACATTAACCAGTTCCGTCAGCTTGTAAGTGGTCTTTTCTAGCGTTATTATCAGCTTGAAGGGAGATTCGGTTGCCTCAGCTTCGACAGGTGAGAAATTGAGTGGTAGAAAGGCGTTGAGCAATATGAAAGTCATGGTGACCATTGTAACCATTTGGAAGGGAGATTTTACTGGAAATGTTTTATCCATATATATCCTCCTTTAAAATCGAAGTTTTTATATAGTTTTTATATAATATAAGTTATTTAAAAACCTTTTTAGAACGAGGAGGAAACTTTTTGATCAGCTGGTTTGACATCGCTTACGTCACTTTAAACATTATCGTGATATTCTACTGCTTCAGAGAATATTTATCATCAAGGAAGAAGCCATTTCAACTACTTAGTTTAGGTTTCATATGCCTTATAATTTCAGATTTCGTATGGGTGTTTGCAGTTTTTCCTGGGCTAAACGGAATACTTGCTGTATATGGTTACATACGTCTCGGACTGTACGCCGCCTTTGCACTTCTAGTCATACGTGCTTTACAACTATTTAGTTCAGAAAGTGGCAAGCGTCCATAACTAGAGAACAAATGCGATTTCTCGTTATCCTCGCAGAGCCATCGTATGGACTGTTGAAAATTGCCTTGTCCTCGCCCACCCCAAGTTAAGTTAAGATCGGGCATGCATTTATCAATTCTGTTAATTTGGACGGTGATGTTCTACTATTTAGAATATTATGTTC
>JARYMR010000049.1 GCA_029907045.1 Candidatus Bathyarchaeota archaeon | reverse complement strand
TTACGCCTTAAATCCGCAAGTTGATTGTCATTAAGCTTTGAAATGTCAACGCCATCGATTAGTACTGTGCCATCAGTCGGCTTGTCCAACGCGCCAATCAAATTCAAAAGCGTTGACTTGCCGCTTCCAGATGGACCCAAAACTGCAAGGAATTCGCCTTCTTCAACTTTAAGGTTTACGCCTTTGAGGGCTTCAACTGGAACTTTGCCAAGCAAATAGGTTTTTCTGAGGTTTACTACTTCAACGATTGTTGCCATGCTTTTTAATACCTCCATTTTATTTGGTTAGGTATCTCCATGAAAGCACTATGCCAATTGTGGCTAAGGTTGCTGCGAATATGCCGAGGTATGTGAAGTCCGTTATCAAAGCTGACGTATCTAATTGAAGTATCGTCAACTGCCTAACCGCGTCTGTTACATAGGAAAGCGGATTAACACGCGCTATTGCTTGTATCCAGTCTGGCATGAGAGAGATTGGGAAGAAGGTGTTGCTTGCAAACATTAACGGTATTGTAATTAAACTTACAATTTGCATTGGCCTCTCCATGCGGGTTGACCTTAAAGAAAATGCGAGGAATACTGATGAAAGTCCCACGCCAAGCAGGAATATTGCAGCATAAATCCCAAGTATGTTAAGCAGAGTGAAGGTTTCGCTTACTTGTAACCCAAGTATGTATGCGAGTCCAAGAATTATTGTTGCTTGAAACATCGCCCTCAAAGTTGCATTAAGAACCTTCGCAAATATTATTGCTCCACGCGATACTGGAGTGCTTAAAACTTTGTCCAAGAACCCTAAACGTCTATCCCAAACTATTGACATGCCACTGAACATTGTCGTTGTCATGACAATCATGGAAACCATTCCAACAGCCATATAGCTAAAGTAGTCTGCGACTCCAAAAGTGTTCTGCATAATGCCTGTCCCCATGTTGGCGAACATCTGTGAAAGCATTGTACCATTAAGAACCACATTGCTGACTCCTGACGGATAAAGAACAGCACTACCTGGAATAGGTATTTGTGTGGGTAAGTTTATGTTGTTAGCTGAAAACATGGCATTTATGTTCATGGATTTGCCCAAAAGACCCATCCATATTAACGGTTGAAGTACAAACATTAAGAGCATAACTGGATCTTTCAACCATTTCTTAAGTTCTCTAACCGTTAAAGCCCACAAGCCTCGAATCAGGCTTGGATGGAACTCGTTTGTTCCGCTCATCTTGCCCTAGCCCTCCTTATGGTTATTCTCTGCGCTCTAAAGGCTTCCTTTGATTCTTCCGTGTCTCGCATGGCTCTGCCCGTATACTCCAAGTAAACTTCGTTTAAAGTGGGTTCAGTAAGCGAAAGTCTAGTTACAGTATAGCCCTTCTTCCGCAAAGCTTCAATAATTAAGGGAGCGGTTAATTCTCCAGATTCAGCCTTAATCCTATAGGAACCACTCTCGTTTTTTACTTCCTTAACGTGTTCGACGCTGCGGATAAGCTCGCTTACGTCTGCATTTTCCTTTATGTTTATGGTTATTATGTCGCCTCCAAGGCTGTCCTTAAGCTCGCTCGGCGAACCAACCACAACTATTTTGCCGTGGTCGATTATGGCGATGCGGTCGCATAGGGCGTCTGCCTCCTCCAAGTAATGTGTTGTCATGAAAAGGGTCATGCCATACTCCTTCTTCAAACGCCTAATATAATCCCAAGTTGCCGCTCTTGTCTGCACATCCAAACCCAAAGTAGGCTCATCCAAAAAGAAAACTTTGGGTCTGTTAATCAGCCCGCATGCAAGTTCAAGTCTTCGCCGCATCCCGCCAGAATAGGTTTCAACCCTCTTATCTTTAAAGTCTGTAAGTTCCACAAGCTCCAAAAGTTCAAGAGCACGTTTCTTCGAAATTTCCCGGGGGATACCATACAAGTCTGCGCATAAAATTATGTTTTCATAACCAGTTAGGTCTTCGTCTGCGGTATATTCTTGCGGCACAACGCCAATGACTTTTCTAACATCCGATGCTTGTTTCACAATGTCATAGCCCAAAACAGAGGCTTTGCCCTCTGTTGGCTTCAAAACAGTTATCAACATGTTTATGGTTGTGGTCTTTCCAGCACCATTTGGACCTAAAAAACCGAAGATTTCGCCGTCTTTAACGCTGAAGTTCACATGGTCCACTGCAACTAAGCTTTTGTTGAAAACTTTTGTTAACCCTTCAGCCTTAATCACTTCATCACTCATCTGGCTTACTCTCCAAACCTTTTGTTTATTTCCTCAAGTTTTTCAGCAGTTTCTTCTAAAACTTTCTGGATTTCCTCGATTATCTGCTCAGAAAAATGCTCTTGTAAGCTGCCTGCAAGTTCAAAAAATGCACAAACAACTCTGTCCATGGATTCTCGAAGTTTAACAGTTTTTTCTGGTGGTATCCTAAACCATAAAGCCCCAAAAAAAGGTGGAGGCAGAAACCTCGCTTCCTTCTGGAGTTTCTCCTTAATTTTTCTTCCCTCTTCAAGAAGCGCTTTACCCTTATCAGTTAATGTGTAACGTTTCATTCCACCTTCTTCAGCAACCATCTCCTTAACATAACCATTATCCTGCAACCACGCTAATAGGGGATAAACTGAACCTGGACTTGGCTTCCACCTTCCGTTTGTTCGCTTTTCAATTTCATCTATAATCTCTGAGCCTGACATGGGTTTCTCACTTAGCAACTCAAGCACATTCTGCCTAAGGAAACCTTTAGGCACAAGGGCTGTGTGCCTCAACCAATGTCTTCTGAAGGGAAACATTATATCACCATTGATATCAACTTCGATATCAACACTGATATTTAAACATTTTCCCGTGTGAAAAGGTATACGGTATACTTATATACCCGTATTCTTTGTTATATCTTGAACAAATATGCCTAAAACCAAAGTCACAAGCAAATTTCAACTCACTATTCCAAAGGAAGTTCGCGAAAAGGTTGGAGTGGAACCTGGAGAAATTGTTAATGTGGAAAGTGTTAGCGATGAAGAGATTGTTATAAAAAGATTTCGGAAGGTGAAAGAACCATTGAAAGTTTTAGTTGGTAAAACCGTATCCCGCCGTGGTATATCAGTGGAAGAGTTTGAAGAAAAAGCTGAAACGAGGTAAGGTTTTGGCAGTTTACATTGACAGCAACATTTTCTTTTATGCAAAAATTTTGGATCGCCAATATGGGCGGGCATGTGCTGAAATTTTGAGCAAAATAGAGAAAGGCGAATTAAAGGCAGCTACTTCAACTTTGGTTATAGTTGAATTGGCGAATGCCCTAAGCAAATATGGATTAGCTGATGAAGTGAAAGATGTTGTCGACGCAATCTTTTCTTTAAATATTAACATTCTAGATGTTGACTCATTGGATGTGAGAACTGCCGCTCGTGTTTATGACGAGTTTAGAATCAGCCCATATGATTGTGTTCATGTGGCAATTATGAGGAAGGCGGGTATTAATGAAATAATCTCTGCAGATAAAGATTTTGACAAAATAAACTGGATAAAAAGGCGAGACCCCCAAAAATTTTGAGGTTCAAGTGAACACTTACAGCTCTATAACTTATTCAATTATTGTTCCAACATGTTTACCTTCAACAGCCAATAAAATATTGTCAGGCTTAAATCCATTCACAACTGCAAACTTAACTTTCATATGTTTAAGAATTTTTATGGCTTCTGGGTCGATGATTTGGTGAATCCCAGCCTTATGCTTATTTTCTGCAAAAAATTTTGGCAAATCCTCAAAACGTAAATGCTTAAGCATAACCGCATCTGTATACTTTTTAGGGTCTTTATCATATACGCCTTCCTGGTCTGTAGCTTTAATAAGCAAATCTGCCTTAAGCCTTTCAGCGATTAGAGCGGCGACTGTGTCTGTGGTCATGCCAGGTTTTAAGCCGCCCATAACAGCAATTTTGCCTTCACGCACGCATTTTGCGGCATCCTCAACAGTTAATGGAACACTTCCACAGCTTAGTCTTCCAAGTTTTTCAACGAAAAGTTGGGCAAAAAGTCGCGAAACGGAAATTGCAATTTCATCTTGAGCCTTTTCAGTTAATCCTAAATTTTTTGCTACTTGGATGAATTCTCTTGCTAGGGCGCCGCCGCCGACAACAACAGCCACATCATGTCCTATATTCTTTAGAGATTTCAATAAATCTGTATATTCAGCAATTAAATTTCGGTTGATTGGGGAGGCAATTACTGAACCACCTATTCGCAGTACTAGACGCATAGGATTATACTTCCTTTTTGAAACTATTTATTGTAGCATAAAATAACTTTTGCTAAAGCTTTTATCCACACTATATCTAGATTTGATTGCCAGGGCGATTAAATGAAATTTACTATTCGTGATTATGAACCAATTGACGAAGAAGAATGGCTGAAATGCCATGCACTTGTTTACTTGGGTTCCAATGAAAGAATATTAGAAAGGAACAAGCCGAAATATGATGGAAAAACCGTTGAGTTAATAGCTTTAAGTAATAAAAAAATTGTTGGGTTTTTAGATATCGAGTTAGAAGAAACTCCGGGAAGCGTATGCTATAAAAAAGCGGAAGGAAACGGGATGCTCTGGGATATCGGTGTATTACCAGAATTTAGGAGAAAAGGCGTTGCAACCCAACTCTTAAATGAAGGAATAAAACGTGGAAAAAAGTTGGGTATGAAGCGTTTAGAAGCTTGGAGTATTGAACCATCTGCATGGAAATTCTATGAAAAGTATGGATTCAAAAAATTCTTCGAATACCATCATATACGTATAAACAACCGAGAAAAACTATGGCCCTTTGACAAAGATGGTATGCACATAGTTGAAGTTTATGCACACATTATGCCAGAAACAGACTTAAGAACAATCATTGAGAAATATCAGCCTAAAGAAGTTTTACCATGTTATGGATACGAATTGAACTTTTAAATAATTAAAATTCCATAAACCGATTCAAACCTTGTTTAAATTTAAATTGTATTGAAATTTCTTGATTAAAAACAATACGCATTCCATCAGTCGCTGCAACAGTCGGAATTTTAGTTTTTTCTTCTATAAGTTTTGCTTCGTTTGCTGGTCCTTTGAATATCATTTGCATTCCGAAATGGGTTAAAACAGCTTGTTCCGGACGTGCCTCTTTAACTATTTTTATGGCGTCATTTGTTGTCATGTGTCCCTTCCATGGTTTTCCAGCGGGTCGCATGATGCATAATAGGAGAAGTCTTACGCCTTCGTAGTATTTGCCTATTCCTTCAAAATATTCCGTATCGCTTGTGTAGGCGAAATCTCCAAAATCTTCTGTTTCAAATCTGAAGCCCACAGTGTCTGGGTCTGTATGCCTTGCTTCAGTTACCGAAACGTTCACATTGCCAACTTGAAATTTCATGTTTGGGACAGCCTCAATTTTTTGTTGTGGCATTTGCTGATGATACTTGGAAATGGAAGGTTCACACAAAGCGTTCCCGCTTAAAACACTTTTTGCAGCGGCCAACACTCCACGCTTTCGAGTCATCCCACGGGTCATGGCTTCAATTAAAACTTCAGCATCAGTATAATGGTCTGGGTGGCAATGTGAAATGAAGATGGCGTTAATTTTTTGCGGGTCCAATCCTTCATTAATTGAGTGCACAAGGGCTCCGGGTCCAGGGTCTAAATGCAGGTTTAAGTTTTCGCTCCTGATGCGGATGCCGGCGGTGCGTCTCTTCTGTGTTATTGTTGCGAATCTTCCACCGCCAGTTCCGAGGAGGATTATTTCAAACTTTGAGCTCATAAACCAAATTATAGTGGTTAAATGATTTTTGCTTTACGTAAAATTAAAAGTAAAGGGTTGCGTAAGCGAATAGGTAAAGAATTACAAATAGCATTCCTGTCTTCTTGTCCAATTTTCCCTTATTGCGAGAACTAACAGAACTATAATGGAACCAAAAAGTGCATACAAACCAGTGGTTTCTGCAATTCTTCCAGAAACTTTAATTGGGAAAAATAGGGGTCCAATTCCGATGGAAAAGCCAGCGTCGACGATGCTGCTTCCTATGACGTCTCCTATAGCGATTTCATATTGCCTCTTTCGCACAGCAGTTAGATCCACAACAAGTTCTGGGAGGGATGTTCCGATGGCGACTAAAAAGAAGCTGATAAAATATTCTGGAACAAGCAGAACCGCTGACAAGGTGATAACTGACTCGATAAGGATAAAAGAACCAACAGCGACTCCTATGAAACCGAGAATAGCAAAGACCAAATGACGGAATAGTCCTTGACCAGAATGCGGCGCAACTTCAGGCTTTTTCATGACATTTCTAACTATCAACATAAGGATGGGCCAACTAGCAACCAAGAATATGGCGTTCATTCTCGAAATGTAACCTTTTTCAACCATAGATATTGCGGCTATAAGCGCTAAAACCTCACAAGCACCCATGACAGTGACTTCTTCTCTTTTAACTTTGAATGTACCCCCAACCAAAGCGATAAGTTCCAACATTAAAGTCATTTGGGCTAAAACGGACCCAAAAGAATCTCCAACGTTTATGTCGCCGTGACCTAAAGCTGATGAGAAAATTGAGTTGGCAATTTCAGGAAAATCTGTGCCCAAAGAAACTATTATAAGTCCTATCATGAGGGGAGACATTCTCAAAGCTGAGGCTATATTAACCGAATGCTCAACAGCCTTCTCAGCAGAAAAGGCCAAGAGGATAATGCCAAAAATTAGAAGGGCAACTCCGATAGTTGTGTCAAAAGCCAACCACAAACCAACCAAAAGAAGTGGGACGCCCAAAGCCAGAATGAAGAAGATAATCCAATCCTTCAAAGGGTTTCACCCTGCCTTTGTCAAGAATTAACTTTCATCATTCTTAAAATTTCCCTTTCCTTTTCTACAATTTCATGAAAAAAGCACGGTCATTTTCAGTTTTTGCAAAGGAGAAAACATTTTAATATTGCACAAAAGGGGAATAGCAAAGGTGAACTGGCTTGTTTGAGGGAATGTTGATTAACGCTTTGATTCTCCTCGCTTCCTTACTAATACTTAATAAAGCCAGTGATTGGACTATAACCAATTCTGTTAGAGTTGCAGACATAACTGGTTTTGGAAAAACAACAGTGGGCTTTATCTTGGTTGCTTTCGCCACATCCTTACCAGAACTTTCAGTATCCATTTTCGCTGCAATCGGACAAGAATCCATAGGCGTAGCCATAGGCAATGTCTTGGGCTCAAACATTGTAAATGTATGCCTAATTCTTGGCTTATGCTTCATAATGGCAGCATTAAAAAACTCAAATTACACACAACACTCATTCCAGCAATGGCGAAGGAGGATGTAGGAAGCCTCTATTTTGGCTTGTTTATAGCTTCAATAATCCCATTAACGCTGCTTTACATAGGATATGCGAGTAGATTTATAGGAATTATCCTTCTCGCAATTTTCATCTTCTATATTTATCAACTCTCAAAAATACGTAGAATAAAAGAGGAAAGCAGTTTAGGAAAGGAAAAGGAAAAACTTGGAAAATACGCTTTCTTAACATTTTTGGGCGCAGCGTTAGTTGTTGCCAGTTCATATTTTATTGTGGGTTCAGCCTCCTATATAGCAGAAAGTATTGGTATTCCAAAAGTTGTTATTGGCGCTACCATCGTGGCTTTCGGCACAAGCCTACCCGAACTGGCGACAAGCCTTGACGCCACAAGAAAGGGACATTTAGATTTAGCTTTGGGAAATATTGTGGGAAGCTGTTTCATAAACATAACATGCATTTTGGGAGTAACATTAACAGCCTCCACTTTGAGGGTTAATATGACGGCTTTTTCAGACCTTGTCATGTTCTCGCTTATAACGAATCTTCTTTTATGGTATTTTCTTTCAAGCGAAAAAATTAGTTGGAGGGAAGGCGCAGTTTTGCTATTTATATATTTCATGTTCTTAACTATTAGTTTTGGCGGCTACAAACTTTAGGAGAAAAAAGCTTTGCTCATAATTGAAAAGGCAAATGAAAATAATTTTCAACAGATCCCGACTCCGTGCAGATACTGTCTTTACTGGCAGACAACTGGCGCTTTTGGCGAAGAAATGCTAAAACCAAGTATGGAAGAGAAAAAAATGGTTTAATGAGGTGGCTGAAGCTTTTGGAAGTTGCATAAAAATCGCATACTATAACGGCATTCCTATAGGCTTTATACAATATGCACCACCAAAATTCTTTCCAAGAACAAAAGAATATGCCTCTGGACCGCCAAACGATGATGCCGTATTCCTTGCATGTCTTTACATAACGAATAAAGAGTATCATGGAAAGGGCTTTGGAACAAAAATGCTCAAAGATTTGGTAACGCAACTTAAAAATGAAGGGTTTAAGGCTGTGGAAACTTTTGCGAGGAAGGAATCCGTTGAAAATCCTTCTGGTCCATTGAAGTTTTATTTAAAACAAAACTTTAGGATAAAAATTGACAAGGACGATTTTCCCCTTATTCGCTTAGAACTTTAACCGCAACAAAATGAAAGTTTTTAAACTTTCCTAAATTATTTTTCAATTGTGTTTGGATGTTGTTTGATTTCGTTTTAATTCACTATGGCGAGTTGGGGCTTAAAGGGTTAAACAGACCAAGTTTCGAAAGAAAACTGGTTGAAAACATAGTTAAAGCCCTTGAGGGGTTGGAGTTTAGGAAGATTAGGAAGATTCAAGGGAGAATCCTCTTAGAGCTTTCAGAAAAATCTGACATTGGAAAAATTGAGGAAGCCCTCAAGAAGGTTTTTGGGATTTCATGGTTTGCCTTTTGTTTCGCAACAGAAGCCAAACTAGACGCTATAAAACAACTGATAGACAAAAATTTCAAAATTGAAGCTGGCACAAAATTGAAAGTTTCAGCAAAGAGGGCGGACAAAACTTTGCCCTTCACTTCTATGGATGTAAACCGCGAGTTGGGGGCTTATCTTGTCAAAAATTTTAATGCTGAAATCTCCCTGAAAGAACCGCAAAAGGAAATTTTTGTTGAACTTGCAGAGGGAACAGCCTACGTTTTCGACAAGAAAATTAAGGGGTTATATGGTTTACCAGTTGGTGTTTCGGGAAAAGTTTTGCACTTACTGTCTGGCGGTATAGACTCGCCGGTGGCTGCTTGGCTTCTAATTAAGAGGGGTTGCCGAACAGATTTTCTGCATTTTCACGCCTTTCAAAAGTTTGAAGAGAAAAGGTGCGAAAAAATTTTGAAGTTGGGGAAAGTTTTAGCTCAATACAACCCAAATCCAACAATATTTTTCATTCCCTTTTATCCGTTCGAAGCCGAAGCTGTGGAAGCGCCAGCCAAGTATAGGCTCATCCTATTTAGAAGGTTTATGATTAGGGTTGCGGAGGAAATAGCAAAGAAATATGACATAAAAGCCTTGGGAAGCGGCGAGAATTTGGCGCAGGTTTCATCCCAAACCTTAGAGAATATAGCCGTAATAAGCAGAGCAACAACGCTTCCCATTTTAAGACCATTATTAACTTACGAGAAAAACGAGACGGTTAATCTAGCAAAACAAATTGGAACCTTCCAAATTTCTATCACACCATACAAAGACTGCTGCTCCCTATTTTTAACAAAACATCCCGCAACAAAAGCCAAACTAGAAATTGTGGAAGCCTTTGAAAAGAAAATGAACCTAAACGAAGCCATAAAAGAAAGCCTCGAAAAAACCGAAACCATAGAAATAAAGTAGACTAAACCAAAAATCTAGAGGGGAGGGGGGTAGGGTCGCTATTGACTGATTTTCCAACCAAAAGTATGTAGAAAATTTAATGTTTCTTTCTCTTCACCTTCTTCGTATTATCAAATTTTC
>JARYMR010000048.1 GCA_029907045.1 Candidatus Bathyarchaeota archaeon | reverse complement strand
GCTGTGGAGCGTTTGCTTCAATGGCGCCACTGTCACATACCCACCTCGGATGAGCATCCACATTCCTTTGCATACATGAACCTCTTTGGAGATGCAGTCCACAACCTAATTGATGGCATGATCATAGCAGGTAGCTACGTGGCAAGCATCCCCATTGGCATAGCTTCAACACTCGCTGTGCTCTTCCACGAAATCCCTCAGGAAATCGGAGACTTCGGAGTTCTAATTTACGGCGGCTTCAGCAAAAAACGCGCCATCAAGCTGAATCTACTAACTGCAATAACCGCAATAGCTGGTGCCACCATAGCAATAATCTTAAGCTCAATCCTAGAGGGCTTTATTCCACTGCTAATACCCTTTGCAGCAGGCAACTTCATCTACATCGCCGGTTCAGATTTAATTCCCGAACTCCGCAAAGACACATGTGCCCCAAAAAAGGCTACAACACAAATGATAGCAATCGTCCTAGGCATAATCGTAATGGCACTGCTGCTTCTGCTAGAATAAACATTGCAAATCCCCTAAATCTGATCTACTAATTTGACCCCCCTCTTGCAGAATTCGTTGAGTGAATAGAACCTCAAAAGCGCACGCGATAAGCCCTCTTGCTTCCTAGTAAATTAGTGCGGGGGGTTAGGTTTTGACCTCGGTTTAAATTCTCGGAATTTTGCAGAGCCAGCCATTTTTTAATGATTTGATAAACGAGATGGGAGTCCAAGCCTCTCCCGGGCTACACTTCAAAATGGTCATGTTTTGACTGTGATTTGGATACAAAAGGCTACCTCTCGACTTGTTATGGCATTCTGGGCGATAAAAGATGATATCAAAATCTTTATTTTTCGAGCGCGCGTAAGAAATGTTCAGGAGAAGAACGGTTTGATCAAAATAGTAGTTATCGGAGTATTGTCGGTGCTTCTTCTAACAAGCATCGTAATGTTGTCTTTTAGCATCCAACCTGTTGAAGCAACTTCAACTATTTACATCCGTGCTGATGGGTCGATTGAGCCGTCCTCAGCCAACATTACCCGTGACTATTACAACATTACCTACACGTTCACGGATAATAATTATGAGACTCTTGTGATAGAGAGAGACAACATAACAGTTGATGGCGCAGGCTTCATCCTTCAAACGAAAACTGGAAATGGGATAAGCCTATCATCTCTGACCAATGTGACAATCAAGAACTTAAACATAGACGCTTATGCCGACGGCGTCTACCTCTACTATTCTTCACACATCACCATCTTTAACTGCAGCATCTACCTTTCAAGCACAGGCATACTTCTTTCCAGCTCCTCATACAATAACATACAAAGAAACAACATATCGAGAAACACAGGCGACGCCATTGGTCTTTACGGCAGTTCAGACCACAACGTTATACGCGAAAACATGTTGGCATCAAACAACAACGTCGGAGTCTATCTGGCTGGCTCGCACAACAGCGTATATCGGAACAACATAACAGATCATGCCCGAGGAATTTCGGTTGGAGGAGATTTTCACAGCATCTATGAAAACAACGTGACACGGAACACGCGCGGAAATGGAGAAGGTATCTCCGTCAGCTCTGGGGGCGGAGGCTGCAACGTGTCTTATAACTACGTCGCCGAAAACAAAATCGGCTTCTTCCTTCAACCTGGAACCATCCAAGACTATGCGCCCAACACTTTGAAGGGCAACGTCATGGAAAACAATAGTTTTCTGAATTTCGGAATCTTGAATTATGACTCTGCGGGTGATAATGTGGCAAAGTTGTACAATGATATAGATGTTTCAAACACTGTTAATGGAAAACCAATTTATTATTGGATTAACAGAGAAAACGATACGGTTCCTTCTGACGCAGGATTTGTGGCGCTTATAAACTGCAGAAACATGACTGTGGAGAATTTAGCATTAGAGAGAAACCTTGAAGGCGTCTTACTCGCATTCTCAAATAACTGCACTATTTCTGGAAACAACATCACAAATAACGGACATGTTGGATACGGGGTGGGTAGCCTTGTTCTCTACCGATCCTCAAACAACTACATATACAAGAATAACGTGGTAACAAGCAGCTGGACTGGGCTTGGAATCGTGCTTGATCAATATTCTTCATACAACATCATTTCTGAAAACAACCTCACAAAGAACAGCGTCGGCATTCGGATTATGAGTTCAACACAATTCAACAATATTTTCAAGAATCATATGGAGAACAACGATCAAGGTATCAGATTTGATGGCGTCTACTCAGCAAATAATACAGTCTATAACAACAACATTATGGGTCCAGGTACATACGGCATATACCTCGGCGCACAATACACAATCCTTTCTGAAAATGACATAATATACTATCGATACGGTGTCTACGTAACGGCTTCATATAATACAATTGCCGGAAACAACATTATGGAAAACTGGGGAAGAGGACTCTTGGTGGACAATTCATTTAACACTTTTGTCGAAAATAATATTCTGAACAACAATGAAGGAGTTTATCTTGACGGCTATGGTAAAAACAATACGTTTTTCCACAACAACTTCGTGGACAACACTAAACATGTAACTTACTACTGGTCTGGCATCGTCAACTCTTGGAATAATACCTATCCTATTGGCGGAAACTATTGGAGCGAATATGAAAGCAAATATCCTAACGCCACCGAATTAGATAATTCTGGCTTATGGAATACGCCATACGTTATAAACGAAAACAACATTGACTATTACCCGCTTATGGCGCCAACAAAACCCATAACGAGAAAATTCACTGCTTATGACGATCTCAAAGTCGAAATCTACAGCAACTCCTCCATTTCAGAATTTCAATTCAACACAGCTGATAAAAAGCTCAGTTTCAATGTGACTGGACCGACAGGAACCGGTGGCTTCTGCGACGTCACAATTCCAGAAAATCTCTTATGGGGCACCTTTTCCCTATTCATAAACGGCATTCCCCTAACAGAAGGCGTTAATTACACAAAAACATACAATGGCACACACTACACGTTCCAAATAACCTACACTCATAGCCAGCACATAATTGAAATCATAGGAACAGAGGTTATTCCAGAATTCCCATCAGCAATAATCATTCCACTCCTAATGGCTCTTACAATGCTTGCTCTCGTGGTAGCAGAAAGAAGAAGACCAAAAACCTAAATTTCAAGACCCCGTTTTTTCTATTCTCCTCTTCATCCTACTTTAAAAACGCTTTCTGAAAGGCTATAGAATTAGGACTTAACTCAATATGCACTTCAGTCAAAACGATTTAGCCTAAAAGTCGTTGAAACACCTACAAAAGATAGGCATTTAATCGCAGTGCGGGGGGTGGGATTCGAACCCACGAACCCCTACGGGATAGGAGCCTCAGTCCTACGCCTTTGACCTAGCTTGGCAACCCCCGCTTCAGCAGGCGCTTAATTTTTACTTTATTGAGCTTGGTAGGTGGCAAATAATAGAAGCGGGCATCGTATTAAAAGGCTTTACTTCCCTTGCTGGCAGATGGTTGGGTAATTTGTTTATAATTTTGGAAGACAAGTTGTGTTGGGTGGGCAGTAGGTATTTATGTTACTTTCTCTGATTATAACTATGTTATAATGCGGTGAACGCCTTGAAAGAAATCTTCAACAATGTATTAGAAACAATAGGAAAAACACCCCTAATACGCTTAAACAGACTAACCACAGACTTGAAATGCACTGTCGTAGCTAAAACGGAATCCCGAAACCCCGGCGGCAGCGTCAAAGACCGCATCTGCCTAAGCATGATAGCGGAAGCCGAAAAACAAGGGCTCCTAAAACAAGATACAGTGATAATCGAGCCAACTAGCGGCAACACAGGCATAGGTTTAGCCATGGTCGCCGCCGTAAAAGGCTACCGCCTGATCCTTACAATGCCCGAAACCATGAGCATCGAACGCCGCAACTTGCTGAAAGCCTATGGCGCAGAACTTGTTCTTACGCCAGGCATGGAAGGCATGCGAGGCGCCATAAAAAAAGCAGAGGAACTTGCCGCCAACACGCCCAACAGCTTCCTCCCCCAACAATTCAAGAACCTGGCTAACCCAAAAATCCACAAAGAAACCACAGGACCCGAAATATGGAACGCCACAGAGGGACAAGTCGACATACTGGTCGCTGGTGTTGGCACAGGCGGCACCATCACAGGCGTAGCCGAATACATCAAACCGCTCAAACCTCAATTCAAAGCCATAGCCGTGGAGCCCGCTAACTCGCCAGTTCTAAGCGGCGGAAAACCAGGACCACACAAAATCCAAGGCATCGGTGCAGGCTTCATCCCAGACGTATTGAAACTCGACTTAGTAGATGAGGTCATCCAAGTGAAAGATGAGGACGCAATGCAAACCTCGCGGTTACTTGCCTTGAAAGAAGGTTTACTTGTGGGAATATCCGCGGGCGCAGCCACATACGCCGCGCTGGAGGTTGCTAGAAGACCAGAAAACGAAGGAAAACTCATAGTAGTCATTCTACCCGACACGGGAGAACGGTACCTCAGCACGCCGCTGTTTCAGGAAACCATAGTAACCTCTAACTTTGAATACATAACCCATTTGTGATGAAAACTATTCCCTTATATCCCGCTCTGCTGAATTATGAAAGAGGAGAACTAAATGAAAACCAAGACAAATCAGCAACAAAAAGAAACGAAAGAGCACTTCCGTAGTCGAGACACGGAAACGTACTGTTGGATACCTGAGAAAATGCTGGAAGCCTTAATGAAAGGCGAAGTAAGCTTAGAAAATAACTGGCCTGAAACGGGTTTACCGCTACTTGTTGATAAGATAATGAAAAACTATGAAACTTTCGGCGGCATGGACCATCTTGAAGGGAGAGACCTGCCTTCCAAAAAAGTCATCATCGAAGTTCTTGAAGACCTGTTTACCGTGCTCTTTCCAGGATACTTTGGGAAAGAGGAACTCACTAAAGCTAACATCAAATACTTTCTTGGAACCACGCTAACATCGATCTACGCACGACTCACTGGTGAAGTAGAGAAAAGCCTCAAATACATTTGCCGAAAAATCACCGAGTGCCCCCACGACGTCTGCCAAAGGCGAGCGCAGGTGGTGGTCAAAGAGTTTTTAGAGAAACTTCCCGAAATAAGGTCGCTTCTCAGCGGAGACATCAAGGCCGCTTTCAACGGAGACCCAGCGGCAGTAAGCACCGAAGAGGTAATCCTCAGCTATCCATGCGTTTTGGCAATAACAACTTACCGAATAGCACATGAGCTTTACATACGCGGAGTCCCGCTGATTCCCAGAATAATGAGCGAGTATGTGCATTCATTAACTGGCATTGACATTCATCCAGGAGCTAAAATCGGCAAAAACTTCTTCATTGATCATGGAACAGGTGTGGTTATTGGGGAAACTGCGGAAATCGGCGACAACGTAAAGCTGTACCAAGGAGTAACACTTGGCGCCTTGAGCTTCCCAAAGGACGAGAAGGGAAACATCATCAGGGGCAGAAAGAGACACCCAACTGTTGGAAACAACGTGGTGATTTACTCTGGTGCAACCCTTCTAGGCGCTGATGCAATAATAGGAGACAACGTGATTATAGGCGGAAACGTTTGGATCACCTCTCCAGTCGCCTCAGACACCAAAATAACCATAGCCCCTCCAGAACTCAAATACCAAAAAAAGAAAACCATGAAAACATAATAGGCCATTTGCCTTTTCCTAATAAACTAACATAGAGAAAAAAACTATTTACATGATGCTGGACTGCTCGGCATATGTTAAACTTCAAGATGAAAGCTTGCCTTTCTCTGTCTTAAGTCTTGAGGAAAGCTTATTTTTGGCGGTTCTAAGCAAGGCGCTGAACCTGTGAAAGGCGTCCCTTGTCCTTTCCACCAACATGAATCTTTGAATGCAACCAACTAATAGGATATACAACAAAATCCAGATGACCGAGTATATCTCTCCATAAGTGTTATGAAAAACCATACCAGCCTCATTTCCATAATTAAGCATAATAATAAGGATTGAGATTACTCTGAAAACGTTTACGAAAAAAGTGCCAAAAAGACCGATTACGAAATATGCCAGTTTGCGGAAGCTTGAAATGTCTGATTTTTTGAAGAAAACTAGAATTATCAGCGTATAAAGTAGCAAACTTTGAACGCCTGCACAAGCCCAAGCAATTAAAGCACTTGCAGAGTTACTACCAGCATTAACTGTTAAGGCTGGAAGAGCTGACTCGGCAGTGTATGTTGGAAAAACTAACATCACTGTGTACCCTAAAAGATCCAAAATGCCAGCGGCCACAGCTGCTGTAGGAAGAGCAAATGCTTGAAGAGGCCTAAAAACGCCGAAGGGGTAAATAGTGTCAAACATGTATGCAACGCCTATTCCTCCAAGAAGAGCTAAGGAAATTGAGAGAGTTTTCAGTCCCTTTGTTCTGTAAGCCAATATTATGGCGCTAATGAAAAACACTGAGAATATTATGTATTCGCAGGATATAGGCCAATGTAAGTGCAAGAAGTCCCATGGTTCATTTGTGCCGCTTACGCTGCGAATTCCAAAAACATCGTGTCCTATTTTCAGTATTGCCAAGTCTAACCCAAAAAAGTTGATTGCTAAAACATAAAATGTTGGAATTAAAGCGCATATAAGGGAAGCAATAATGATGTAGCGATTTTTCGGTTTTTCATCAGCAAATCTTTTCCAATCCATTACTGATTCAATCAATATAATCCATAAGAACACTAGCAAGAACATTCTGCCCTTCCAAGTTAATTCGAAAAGAAAACTTTGGTTAAAAAACGTATTAGGCCAGCTTTCGAAGGCATTAGTTTCACCGTTATAACGATAGTTATAGCCTTCCATGTTAAAATAATCCAAGAAAACCAGCATCATTATCGGCAAGGCAATGCAGATAATTAGGGCTATGTGAAACCAAGATTTTCTCAATTCAGCCAACCACTCTTAACATGTGTTTAGCGTTTAGCACATTTAATTCTTCGGTTCTGCCAATAAAATTTGCTATTTAATTAAAATCTGCGGAGCAGTTTGGGATGGAAAGCAGAGGTTTTAAATAAACTTTTACTTAATTACGGAACTGAGGGCAACTGGGTAAGGGAATTTTAATGCCTAAAAGTCGCAGCCTCTTCAAATCCTCTTCATACAGGCGAAAACTATTTGAAATATTTGAAAAGAAAACAAGAAATTCGTGGCGCATCGCACGCAACAAAATGTATATTTTCGTCGTGTTTTCAATCTTAGTATCCATCTGCAAACCAGTGTGCGCTGACTATTTCCCGCCAACTCCTTCCCAACATATTGTTGTTAAGGAAACTTGCGTTTCCGTATCCACAACCACTCCTACGCACACTATTTTCATCAATGTTACTGAATATGATACCGAGCAAATCGTGAAGAACATAACTATAGAGTTTTGCGAACCTGTTACTTACGTTAGTTTTTCACTTAAAGTTTTAAGTAAAAGGCCATCCTACGTGGGTTCACTAAATAACTCGACTCTTCTTCAGTATTATGCCATTGCATTTTCGACAGAGGCAACTGATGAAGCGGCAAATGTTACAATGGACTTTGCAATTGAAAAAAATGCAAAGCAGAAAAAGGCTGCTGATGAAACAACTTTGGTGCTCTATCGATGTGATAGGGGAAAAACGGAGGAGTGCCCGACGGAAAAGCTTGCGGAAGATGATGTTTTCTTATATTTCAGGACGACAACAGTGGGTTTCTCCTATGTGGCAGTAGTTGGAGGAGTAACGTCCATGCTGCCGTGGTTTGCTTTAGTTGTATTTGCAGCGGCGGCGCTTATAACAGTAACAGGAATATACGCCTATAGAAGGTTCAAGCGAGTCAGCCTAAGGAAGATATTGAGGACTTTATATGGAAAATGATGCTGCACCTGAAACGCGTGAAAAAGAAACAAAAAAGAACTTGGTAGTACCGCTGGCAATCCTGATTTTTCTGGTTTTTTCTTGGCTAGTGTATGTTTACGAAAATCGAATATGGCTAATTGTATTTCAACGATGTATATCTTGGCTAGCTAATCCAACAATCCAATATACTCCAGTTCAAATTGAAGGAATCCCTTTAGCCTTTCTGGCTACAATTGAAATCCTGATTCTGGGGGTCCTCTCCGCCAATGCTTTATTAGCCGACGAGAAAGACATGCTAATCAAATTCATAAGCGCGCTTGGGCTTGGCGCTGGATTTACAGCATTGATAACTATCATTCTAGGGATTTTTGGAGGCTTGTTTCAACTCCCACTAAACATGGCGGTAATACTTCTCTGCGTCGGTTTTCTGTTTGTAAGCGTTTACAGGCAAAAGGGAAAACTTGCAATACAAAAGTCATTAAAGTCTTATTTTTCTATTGGGAAAATCAGAAAACGAGATAATTTTGGAATCTACTTGTTAGCTTGCGTTGCTGTTGGCATAATATTTTTTTTCTGTTTTTATCACGCACTTTTAACTGTTATACTGCATTGGGATGCTACAGTTTACCATGCGGTAATGCCTGTGCTCATGTATAATAATCATGGCATTCCGGTAATCGCTGGTCCTTCAATTGGCATCGAGATGAGCGCAAATTTTCCTCCCTTGTTTCCTGCGCTTGGTGCATACTACTATATTCAGATAGGGTTGATTGAAGACTTTTACCTCAGAATAATTCCCCCCGTGATGGGCGTTTTAACAGTTCTGGCAACTTACAAAATTGGGGAAGTTCTTGCTGGGAAGAAGTATGGGATAGTATCGGCGTTGCTTCTTGCAATGACACCGTTATTCTTTCGATATTCCGTGTATGCTACATGCTATTCTACATTAACATTCTTTGGCACCGTTTCGGTTCTGTTTTTATTTCTTGCGATAATTAGAGGCGGCGATACAAAATGCTGGATTATGTGTGGCGTATTTTACGGCTTTGCGTTGCTGACATCATATTTGGCCATATATCTTGCGCCATTTTTGATTATCACTTTGATTTGTTATTTCATTAAAAGGAAGAGCGGTTTCAGAGTCAGCATAAAAATTGCCTTTTTCCTATTCACGTCGATTCTAATAATCGGAGGAGTTTGGTATCTTCGAAATCTAGTTTTACTTAAAAATCCGATTTATCCAAATAGCTACACTTTACTTGGCGGAATAAATATAGACCCGTTAATAATGGAAACCACTTTTGCAGGCATAAAACGGGATGCTATAAACACTTTCTTTGGTGGCGAAGTTTCATTAATAGAGAAAGTTGCTATATTTGTCACCTATAAAACACACTTTCCAGCAATTTCACTACTTTCAATACTAGGAATTGCGCTGCTTCCAACTCAAAGTAAGAAAATTTGGTTAGTATTGGCATGGCCATTATCATTGAGCATAGTTATTCTTATTGGAATAACATGGAGTTTCCCTCGGCACCTCGTGTTTGCCGTGCCAGGATTTGCACTTCTAAGCGCCTTACCTATCGTAAAAGCTATGGAGAAATGTGAAAAATATAATGGAAACATAAAAAGACGCTCTAAAAGCACATTCAGCAAGATAAGAAACAAGTTACCTTTACTGCACAAAAGTGATTTGCTTAAGATAGGCATCATGATAATTCTAATTATAATGCTTCTGTTTCCTAGTTTAACCTTTAGTATGGGCGGCAAAGTAGTTCTGGACAATCTTAACGATCAACCGCAGAACAATTATCTATGGTTCTTAGAAAATCCGAATGCAGACAAGTGGGTTGCTCTTAAGAATCTAATTCCTGATTCAAAATCATGGAAGTGGCTAGATGAAAATTTGAAGGAAGGAGAGAAAGTTGCCACAATCGAAAACAGCATATACTATATAAAAAACTGCAGCAACGAGTACTTCTTTTATTTAGATGGTTGGGAGGCGCGGCAGCTCTATAATCTTACTGACCCAGTAGTCATACTTCAATATCTTCGCAGGGAGAACGTAACATATGTTTACGATGTTCCGTGGGCTCGCGAACATGGCCATTTGGATATACTACCAATGACCCAGTTTCTAAGACCGCCATATTTTATCAAGATAATGGACAACGTCAGCGACCTCCGCATCTATCATGTTGGGCCTATTGAAACTCCAATAACAGCAAATTCGCCTATTATGCTTTCAATTAATGAAAGGGGATGGAGCGAGCCTCAATTAATAAATGGAGTTCTTGCTCAATCTGTTGTTGCTGGGAGTGACTTT
>JARYMR010000047.1 GCA_029907045.1 Candidatus Bathyarchaeota archaeon | reverse complement strand
GTGAATTAAAGTTATTTTTCCACCAAATTTTTTTGCAATTTGTATGGCGACTTCTAAGGCTTTTAGGGAATGCTCAGAACCATCCAACGGAACAAGAATTTTATTGAACAAGGCTTTAACATCCTCTAATATTTTATTGGCAGATTAAAGATATAACTTTTGAAGAAAATGGGAATTTAAGTTTTTAATTTGTGAAGCGTATTTGTTAATGCAGTGATTGTGCTTTGATATTTTGTTTTTAATGCGCTAATTTTCTTTCTTTGTTTCACTGCGATTATTGCTATTATTAGACTTATCGTCATCAATATTATTAGAAGCGTGTTCGGCGGGAATTCTGCGACAACCCATGTGCCAACTATTTCTATCAAATGTTCAGAATGCGTATAATTCAAGTATATGAAGGTGTACTCGGAGTTTTCGGCTACTGTAAAGCTTTCTGAGGACAAAGTTGCTCCATCAATTTTTACAGTCCAATTATTTAAGGCAGCATTTAGAAGCGCCTTTGGAATCGTTATGTTACAGAACCCAGTGCCAGTTGTTCCAGTTACGTTGAAACTTATGCTCTTGGCGTTTGGGTCAAAGGCGAAGTTGTTTACCGTTGAGTTTGTGAATATTGGAACGTAATAGGTTTTGGCGAGATAGTTTATAACTCCTTGATAGGCTATGTGGAATTGTAGGTCTTTCAAACTGTTTAGGGAGACATTTTGCCAAGTCATAATCTTATAATCTAATGACATTATGTCAGAGGCAGGCACGGTGCCTGGAGCATACAGCAGAATTGTGTAGGTGCCATTGAAGCCGCCGCTAAATGTGATTTTTAGCTTTTCAAATTCGCTGGGTGGTGCGTCTGGGGCATCTGTCATGTTTAACCACGTGTAAAGTTTGAATCTTATGAAGTCTATCTCATCTATTGGCGGTTTCACAAAAACTCCACTAAAGGTTAGGTAAATTTGGTCTCTGCCCATTCTGAATTCTGCGTTAAAGTTGTTGATGTCTATTTCTGTCATGTTGAGCATGCGAAGCTGCCAGCCTATCATCCAAGGAGCTGTTGCATTGTAATAGTCTATGTAGAAGTGTTTCACATGGTTTAGTTGGGCTTTGAAGTCGCCTTCCGTGGTCCAGTTGATTTGGAAGTCGGCTGTTCCGTTCACATATCTAACTGTTGTTTCGGAATAAGTTAAATTGCAGTAAGTGACGCTGTAATAGGATTCGAAGATGGGGCGTAGTTCTAGAGGAACTGTTTCTGGCAATATTAGTTTTAATTCTTCGTCCAGTTGGGTTGCATTTGACAAGAGATAAGCGTCAAAGTACAGCTTTTTCTCTGTGCTTGAGTATGTTGCGTTAAAACTTGCGTCTTGAATAGCGTATGTTGTGGTATCTGCTACTTTAAGCATCGCTTCAACTTGTGCACCATAATCTGGCGGAAGGGTTGGTGGAACAAGTTCTAATGCTTTATTCCATAATTTCTTAACGTCGCAAGTAAGCTTTAGTTTGTCAATTGCTGCAAGCCCAGAATCTTTATAGTAGTAAAGCGTCAAAGAGGCATTCTCAACTGAGGAAAACACTGATTCTAAAGCGGCGTAAATGGCTTGTTGTGCTTCGTGCGGTCCTCCGAAAAATGTCAGAGTTAAGAGTCTTGCGAAGAAGAGCGTGAAATTCCCGTGAATTGTGGCATTAAATTGAACATCTGCGCCTTTTTCATTTGGCCATTCAGTTTTTGTTGTGTTTAGCTCGGTGCATTCAAGCAAGCCCCAAGTCATGTTAGACACTAGGCCTGTTGGTCCTGGAATCGTGTTGTTCCATTCGGCAAGCTTCTGTTCAAGGGTTGTAGCGTTTATTTCCATTCCAAAATAGTTTCCATATGTCACGTTGACATGGTCTGTTAAGTATAGGTCTGTTTTGTTGCCTCTGAAATGAACTACCACATCAAGCTCAGGCATTCCAGCTATCAAGTGGAAGGTTATGTTTCCAGAAAGTTCACCATTCAAGTAGTCTGCAAGTATTATTAAGTCTGTAGCGTTAAATGGAAACATAGATTCATAGGAGGGTATTTTGGTTTCTCCCCATAATTCCACATTAAACATTCCATTCTTGTATAAGCTGACAAGATTGAAGTCTGTGGCGTTTGCTGGATAATCGTTTCTTGCTTCTGGCGGAATAAACAAAACGCCGTTAAGAGTTGAATTTACCAAGCCTCCATCATATTTTGAGGAGAAATTCGCTATAAGAGAGTTAAAGGGCCAACCGAACATGCCGTTTGTTGGTAAGAGTACTTTGCCGTTAGCTGAACCTGCTGTTACATCGTCCACTGTTGATATGTCTATTGAAGCGTTTATTTGGGGTCCCGTGTTTTCTGGATACATATGCGTAAAGTTTACTGTTCCATCCACGCCTAGTGTGCCATTTGGATAGACAACAAAGTTTAATTGTATATCATTCAAGGGAGCATTGAAAAGCGTATAATGGTATTTTTGTGAAAGCTGAGCAGATGATATATAGCCCAATTTCGTGTATGGGTACACTGGTTCGTTTAATTTAACAGAACTAACGTTTGTTGGGCTAAAATGTTCGTAGGCAAGCCTTGGCCCAGAATAATTCAAATAGACTGTTTGGACTCCTACGTCAAAATAGCCTATCACCCATTGAGGAATATATAGATAGTTATAGGAACCATCGGTCTTTTCCATTAAACTTTCTATGCAAACTTCGTAAATTCCAGCTTCTGTAACATTAATTTCAACGCCAACAGCCAAATAATCAAACAACCCATCACCGTCAGCATCGACGCCCATATCAGAAATGTCGCCTGTCAAAAAGGCGTGTGATTCAAAATCTGTGTAATTATACTCTTTAGACAAGGGAATATTGTAGAGGCGGTCGGTGGGCAATTCTCCCCAACCCTCAACATAAGTGCTTATGATTAGTGCGTCAATGTATCTTGGGTTAAGTTTTGACACGTAGATTTGAGGTCCGTAAAGGGTTAAGTTTACAAGTTGTACGCCAACATCAAAATACCCGTACACGTCAGCAGACACATAGATTTTCTGAAAGGCACTGTCTAGAAGACCAGACAATTGCAAATGATAATAGTTTGCCTCTGTGAAATTGACTTGCGCGCTTATTTTCAAATAGTCCAATTTTCCATTTGGCTCCTCGTCAACGCCTTCATCGAGTATTGTTCTAGTAAAGTAGGCTGGGGTTTCAAACTCGTCAAAACGGTAAGGTCTGCTTAACGGCTGAGAGAGAGAATGGTTAAGTTCGAATTGGTTGTCGTCTTCAACAAAGTATAGCGCTATCCAGTGTATACTGGATATGTTAATAGCGTGCGAAGCATAGATTGTTGGTCCATAAAGCCAAACCGTCAAATTATGCACGCCTGTAGGTAGATAGTTTTGCGTGTGATTTGAGATGTATATAGTTTCGTATTGAGAGTCGGATACGTTTTGTAGTCCCCAAACAGCAAGTTGATATGAGGCTTCGTCGGCAACCTCCACTTCAGCATTAATCTGGAGATAATTAAATAAGCCATCATCATCCGTGTCTATGCCTTCATCGTAAAATGTTCCAGTCAAAACTGCTCCAGTATCAAATAACGTGTAATTGTACGTTTGGGATAGAGCTGCATAAGAAATAAGCTCGGAATAGTAGTAAGTGCCAACATGATAAACAAGAGATATGCCCGCAACCATGGTCACGTTAATTTTGCTTCCATAAATTGCTATGCCATTAAATGATAAACTCACATTATGCGTCCCCACGCCCAGAAATGTTTCGTTTTCTACTTGATAATACAACGAATTGTAGTATTGGTCTTTTAGTGAAGTTATGCTTACTTTATATGTCCCAGCAGTGTTCACTTGAACCTCTACGTCAACAACCAAAAAATTGTAAAGCGAGTCCCCATCAGTGTCTTCTCCATGGTCAAAGACATTTCCAGTTAAGGAAGCGTATTGTGCCATTACTGGTGGGCTAATTAGTATTGAGGCGAAGGTTGCAGCAAGAATCAACACTATTGTCGACGATGCTAAAAACTTCTTTTTCATTCTCATTCACTTTCACCCTTTACACAAACCATTCCATTGCTTAATTGTGAACGTTTTATATATAATTTTATAAAATTATCAAAAATGGTTTAGGAGCGTCTGAAAACGAGGCTAATAACTTTCTGCTTTCGCAATCTGTTCAGAAGGAAAATGCGAACGTTACTGTGCATTTTGGGCGTGGCATTAGCAACCACATTCGTAATCGCTGTTGGTGCTACAACAATGCGTTATACAACTGTAATCAAAGAAATGAACGTCCTATTTAGTGGACAAGTTATGGTTGTCAGCAAAGACACAATAGTTATTCAAGCCATTCCAATAACAAGAGGCTTCCTCCCACCGCATTTACTAGAAACAATAAATGGAATTGATAAGGTGGAGAAAGCGGTTCCCATACTGTTTATAACCTCCATAACTCTTGAAGGAATAATCAACCCAGTTCCACCAAATTTCACTTTCGGAATACCATTAGAAAATTGGCAAATGCTCCTCGGACCAACTCCACTAGTAAAAGGAAGACATTTTCCAACAAACGAGTCAAGTAATGAAGTTGTCGTGGGTCCATCATTAGCAGAACAATACAATTTAGCAGTTGGTTCAAAAATGGAAGTAAACGGTTACGAGTTGAATGTCACAGGCATTTTAGACACAAGATTAGCCATACTAACTCGGAGCATAATAATGCCGCTCAAACTTGCACAAACAATCTATTATCCTGGAAGAATTAACATAATCACTGCGAAACCAGTTCAAGGATGTTCACAAAAGGATTTGGCAGACGAAATAGAAAGGCAAGTTGAATCTGTAAATGTGCTGACGGAAGATGAAAGAAACGACATGATCCAACCCATTCTTGCCCAAGTTGAAATGTGGACTGTAGGCATACAAACCATAGTTTTCCTCATGAGCCTAATACTTGTAATGACCGTAACCCTCATGAGTGTTTCGGAAAGGCGAAGAGATTTTGCAACCTTAGACGCCATAGGCGCACCCCTAAGCTACGTGTTCCGTGCTGTGGTTTTTGAAGCAATGTTAATGGGAGTTTTAGGCGGCATCTTAGGCATAGCCTTCGGCTCTTTTTCCGCCATAGTCCTCGCAAGCCTTTACACAAACATACCGCTTCAACAGTTTTTCCCAAGCCTTTTCGATGTTGTTCCACCAGTTTACATGATTGAAATTTTTTCCGCCATCGTTCTCGTATGCTGTTTTGGAGGAATACTCCCAGCAATAAATGCGATTAGAATGCGTATAGCAGAAGTTTTGAGAGCTGAATACTGATGAGAATAAAAACCGTGAACTTGACAAAAATATACAGTTTAGGTTCATCAACAATAACAGCAGTTAACAATGTCAACTTAGAAATCAACGAAGCAAGTTTCATAGCCATACTCGGACCTTCAGGTTCTGGAAAAACTACACTTTTAAACCTTATAGGGTTAAACGATTATCCCACTTCTGGAAAAATCTTCTTCGACGATAAAGACGTTTTAGCCTTGTCACACAGCGAACGAAGAAAAATTCGCCTTTCCCGCCTTGGTTTCATTTTCCAAACCTTTAATTTGCTGCCAACCCTTAACACCTTAGAAAATGTGGAGTTGCCTATGGCTTTGGCTGGCAAGCCCCAAAAAGAACAGAGAGAAAGGGCGCATAGGCTTCTTGAGGCGGTTGGTTTAGGTAATAGGGTTTATCATAGACCCAAGGAGTTGAGCATGGGTGAGATGCAGCGGGTAGCCATAGCAAGAGCATTAGCCAACAATCCAGAAGTAATCATTGCCGATGAGCCTACTGGCGAGTTGGATTCAAAAACCGCTAAAGAAATTATTGCTTTGCTTTTCAACATAAAAGAAAAGAAAACAGTTATAGTGGCGACGCATGACGAAAAAATTGTGGATGTCGCCGATGCAATATACACAATCCAAGACGGAAAAATAACGCTTCAAAGCTGAAAAGCACTTTACAAGAGCGCAAAGTCTGTTGATTTAATTCTTCCCTTCTGGTCAACAACAACCTCGAATTTTTCAGCCCAAGGGTGTCCTTCCAAATCTATTGGACAGGTGCCCCTCACAATCCAGCCGTCACCTTTCTGCTCCACGGTGGAAATTTCTATTTTTTCTGTTTTCTTCCTTTGTTTTAGGAATTCTACGGCTATTTGACGGGCAGCTTCATGGGAAACTTCCTTCATGACAAGTTCCTCCAGTTTTCTTTTATCTTTGGTTTTGGTGGCATTAAGGGTTATGAATGGAAAATCGTTAGTATAGCTAAACATAGTCCTAATTTCGTACACATTCTTTTTGCGATAGGTTCAAATCGCTTAACATAGAATAACTGTTTTGGAAAAGAAATTATGAGCGAAAAAAGGCGAATAATATTCCACGTGGATATGAATCACTTCTTCACAGCAATCGAAGAGCGAGAACATCCAGAATATAAAGGAAAACCAGTAATCGTCGGAGCAGACCCAAAAGCTGGAAAGGGCAGAGGAGTTGTAAGCACATGCAATTATGAAGCGAGAAAATATGGCGTACGCTCTGGAATGCCCATCTCAAGGGCTTGGAAACTTTGTCCCCAAGCCATTTATCTCCCAGTCAACTATGAGCTTTACACGAAAGTTTCAGAAAGAATAATGGGTTTGCTGCGGAAACATGCGGACAAGTTTGAACAGTGGGGCATAGACGAAGCCTTCTTGGACGTGACATCAAAAGTGAAGGATTATGCTGAAGCTGAAGTTTTGGCACGAGAAATTAAGGGGGAAATCTTTGAGAGAGAAGGGCTTACTTGTTCTATAGGCGTTGGTCCAAATAAGCTGATTGCAAAAATCGCCAGCGACTATAAAAAACCAGACGGCTTAACCATCGTCAAGGATGAGGAGGCTGAAAATTTTCTTGCGCCATTACCAGTGCGCAAGCTTCTTTGGGTTGGAAGGAAAACTGAACAAAAACTGAAGGCTATGGGAATCAAAACCATAGGTGATTTGGCTCGCTATGACCCTACGGCTTTGGCGGAAGTTTTCGGCGTTATGGGAACCCAAATTTATTTGATGGCTCATGGCATTGACAGAAGCAAGGTTGAGGAGAGAGGCGAATTAAAATCCATAAGTCGTGAAACAACCTTCGAAGAAGACACATTAGACTTTGATTTTATCTTCAAGGCTTTAGATGGTCTTTCAGAAGAAGTGCACAAAGATGTTTTAAGGCAAAATCTTTACTTCAAAACCGTCACAGTCAAAGTGCGTTATGAAAACTTTGAAACCCACACCCACAGCCGAACCTTGCCCTTAATAACAAACCAGTTAGAGGATTTGAAGAAAACATCAAGGGAATTATTACAAACCTATTTGAGGCAAGACAGAAAAATAAGGTTAATAGGCGTTAGAGTTTCAAACTTTACATCAGCGGAAAAACAAAGAACACTTGTTTAGAAATGGCTATTTTCTTATTCTTCGAATTTCAAAGACCACAGGGTTTTCTGCATCTGGGCAAGCATTGAATATGACATCTTTGTCTTTGCTCCACGGAAATTCGACGTCGTAACGCATGGCATAGACTTTTGGCAATAAAACCAAGAGGGCACTATAGCATATGTCGCCCTTCACGGATTTTCCATCGAAAACTATTTTGTCGCCTACTTTGTGTCCAAAGGCGCACTTTCCTTTTTGACTTACAACTTTAACTTCAACTGTGGACATATACGGTCACTGCATTAAGGTTTCATGTCCGGATATTTCTCTCTTATCCTATCATTTGCTATTTTGGCAATCATAGCATTAGAAATTAACACGTATTTGACGCCCATGAGTTCTGCGAGATCTGCGGGTTTCTGGTCCTGCGTAACTAATAGTAAATTGTTTTTCTTTGCGTACTCCACCACATCCTTATCCCTTGCTCCTTGAAGCCCCACCTCTTGAACTGTAACTACTTCCCAGCCGAAAGTTTCAAAATACTCTTTCAAACCAGCATACATTTCATCAAGCAGTATTTTCAACTTTATCCAACTCCTCTTTCATTAAGAGTTTTGTTTATATCTTGAAAGTTACAGATAAATTGTGAGGGCAAAGTTTCGTGAAAGCCTTAAACTGTCCACTATGCGAGTTAGATTTAGAGAAGGAGAAAATATTCTATGCAGATCAATCCTTCATTGTTTTGAGAACAAAAACCTTGAAGGGTCATCGGGAAAGAATTATGATAATTTATAGGAAGCATGAGCACACAATACCCTATAAGGCTATTGAACGGGCTCTGGATATCCTTTCAAAGATAGGGAGAAAAGTTTTCAGTTACACCCCAAAATTTGTCATTATGGACTCAACCTTCGCCACAATAAACGACCACTGGCACCTGGTTGCCAGCGACCTCGACCCAAAAAGCGAAGACTTCAACCAAATTTTAGCCACAAGATGGATTAAAGTTGTAGACAACACAATTCCAGAAGAAGGCGAAGTTTAGGGAATTTTGAATTCCCATTTGCACCATAAATCTTTCAGATGCTTGTCAGGTGGACAAACTATACAGTTTACCTCCACCTTTTGGTTTAGGGTTTTTGCAAAATTTTTCAAATAGCCAAGCCGCACTTTTTTGCATGGAAATTCACTTAATCCCTTGCTTAAACGGGTTTCCTGTGTTCTGCATCTGTTAATGCTCAAAACAGCCCTTTTATTGCTTATTTCAACTGTTTTGAAAGGTTGGTCTAAAGCCCAACTTGACTTTCGCAAAAGATCCATTATTGTCGGTACATCTGGGTTTTCGCCAACCTTAAACATTTTTTGTAAGCTTTTGGCTTCAATTGCCGCCATAACCTCCCAAACTCCAGCATCAACTTCCGTTGCTGCCTCTGTTCCAAACTTCTTTTCTATGCCCAAAAAGTATAAGCCATCAACCCTCCACAGGTTTCGGATTTGAAGGAAAAAGTAGTCAAGCAATTTTTCCATGGGCATTTTAGCCAGCATCTCACGGTCTTCAACGCTTCCAAGCGGATATTCGCTCATAGTTGGCACCAGCTTTAGAGGAATAATGCTATATGAATTAATCTTTTAAGCTTAACCATAAAATAAAAGTGGCGAACGGCATTTGGAGCAATTAATAGAAACAATAATTCTCGGTATAATTCAAGGCTTGACAGAGTGGTTTCCAATTTCAAGCACTGGACACCTAAAACTGGTTGAACATTTTTTAGGCTTAAAAGTTCCAATACTGTTTGATATTACATTACACATGGGAACATTAATGGTAATTTTGCTGTTTTTCAGAAAAGGAATCAAAGAGATAGTTTCGGCTTTTCTACAGTTTGATTTTAAAACAGAAAATGGAAAGTTTATACCATTAATAATTGTTGGAACAATACCAACAGCCCTGATAGGTTTCGTCTTTGGCGATATTATAGAAAACGTTTTTCAAAACCCACTACCAATAGCTAGTGCCTTCATTTTATGCGGCATAATTCTTTACTTAACAAAGGCTGGAAAAGAAGAAACCGAGACTATAAGCTATTCAGAAGCCTTAATGATCGGTGTGGCACAAGGCATAGCCATAATCCCAGGCATTTCAAGAAGCGGAACAACAATTGCAGTTGCACTTTTATTTGGAATAAGACGCGAAAAAGCCTTCAAATTTTCTTTTCTGCTATCCATTCCAGCAGTGCTGGGCGCTTTTGGTTTGGAATTCTATAGAAATTGGAGCACGTTAACTTCTGCTGGAGTGAGTTGGATTGAAGTTTTGGTGGGAGTTTTTGTAGCGATGGTTGTGGGCTATTTCGCTTTAAAACTGCTATGGAAAATACTCGCCATCAAAAAACTTCACTTTTTTGCCTTCTACTGCTGGTTTATCGCTTTACTATCCATTATGTTGAGTTTTTGGCGGTTTCTAGCCATTTAGGCTTTCCAGAAAAGAATTCTGTTAGAAAAACCGCAAAATCCCTGTTTTTCTCATAAACTTCAACTATTTCGTCATCAACGAAGATTTTGAACCCTTTACGAAGAGTTTGTGAGATTTGTTCGGCAATACCGGCGCTTCTACCGCCGTCTTTCAATTTTTCGTTAAGCAAAGCTACGACATCCATATATTTTCGTTTAATGTTTGCAACCCACCTTCCATCTTCAATATATGGTCCAGAAATAGTGTTAGGATTGTTCAGGTGTTTTTTCAAGAATTTTTTGCATTCGCCTTCCTTCTCCAAGGGTGGTCCTAAATGCTTCTTGACTGGTGGGAGGAAGCGCTTTTCAATTTCAAAGATGAACATGTTAATGTTTTTCTCGTCGCTCCATGGCAAATCTCTTATTATGTTGAAATCGTTAAGTTTTAGAAGCTTATGTAGTGAACGTTGAGATTTGTAAAGTTGTCCCCATAGAACGTCTGGAACGGCTTCAACTTTTGGGAAAGTCAAAAAGACAAGCGTTAAGCCGTGTTTTGCTAATTCATGTTTTAATTCTTTTAGGTTTAGGGCTTTTGTTTCGGGTGGATAAAAGAAGTTTAAACTTGGATTTTTTAGGAAAAGTCTGGCGGCGGCTATGAAATTGTAGAGTTTTTGCGGTTGCACGGCTGA
>JARYMR010000046.1 GCA_029907045.1 Candidatus Bathyarchaeota archaeon | reverse complement strand
GGATGCCACGAAGTTTATCCACCATGGCTTGCATATTCAACCTTCCCTCGCTTAAAGCCTTTTCTGCAGCTTCCAATGCTGGTTTTGTGCGATAAACTGCTTGCAAAGGCTCTATGTAGCCGTTTGGCCATCTTGGGATAACTGCGTTTTTATTTGGGCATAAATCGAACAGAAGCAAAAGAATATCCTTAGAAAGTAGTGGTGTGTCGCATGGAAGCAGAAGCACATATTCATTTTGTGCTTCTTTGAAACCTTTTAAAGTGCCAACCAATGGACTTTGCATATTACCTTCATCAACAAAAACCTTAACTTCCAAACCCAACAATTTTGCGTAGCTTTCGGCTTGATTTTTGGAACTGGTAACCACTATTTTTTCATCCACAATGTTGGCAATGGCAGCTAATACATGTTTTATGAGAGGTTTATTTGCCAAAAGCAGCAATCCCTTATCTTGTCCAAACCTTCTGGAAAATCCGCCAGCAAGAATTATGGCTGACTTTTCCAATAACAAGCGTCTCCAGTTTTTATTCATATTGGGAATTCTCTATTCTATAAGTCTTATGTATGAAATATTACGAAAACGAAATACAATATATTACTTCATCTACGAAAATATTCATCAGAAAAGGCAGGAGACAGTCATGAATTCAGAGATTAAAGAATTAAACCGCATAATATGCAAGCAATGTGACGAAAAAGACTACGAAAAATGCAAAAACTGCAAAGTCTATCAGCTTATAAACAAAATAGCAACACAGTAAAGTTATGGCATATTGTCAATTTTATCTGCTATCTCATCCAAAATCTTTGTAAGGGGATGCTCCGGTTTTTCGTAAACAAAGATAATGTTTCCCTCAGCCCTTAAAACGTCACAGAAACAGGGTATCACGCCTAACAATGGAGCGTTATACATTTCTTGAATTTTGGTTTGAACTTCATCTCTTTTCGTTTTTGAAGAAACATCAAACAAAGCTTTGTTAAGAACTATCTCAGTTTTCTTCTCAAACAAGTCGTAAAGTTCCCCAAGCATACGCCTTGTTCCGTCAACATCTGACCTATCCAAAGTTGTTGCCACAATAACTAAATCGGCACCAACAATGGCATTTATAGATGAATATTGAAGGCCTGGACTAGTGTCAAAAATTAGGTAGTCAAAACCCTTATCGTTTAAAAGGGAATTTCTAAGAGCCAAAAGCCTTCCTAGAGCACGCATTTCCCATTTCCTATCCTTAGCAGAAATCTCCCTTATGGCTTCGGTTGCTGGATTGGCCAAACCAACAAAAAATTCGCCCTTATTCTGAAATTTGTCACTTAAATTTATCAAAACCTTCTCTATCCCACAGGTGCCATTCAAATAATCATTAAGCCAGCCCTCTGCCTTCTCAATTTTTAGGATTGTGGAAAGACTTGGAGCCCTAAAATCAAGGTCTAATAAGCATACTTTTTTGCCACGCTTGGTAAGAGTTGCAGCCAAATTCAAGGAAAGGAGGGTTTTTCCTGTTCCACCTTTATAGGAATGCACAGCTATTATCCTACCCAAAATTTATCACCCTTGACCTTCCCTATCCACAAAGAAATAGGCTTTTCTCCCCTTCCTCTCCTTCTTCAAATATCCCATAATAACAAGCTGGTTTAGATAAGCGCTTTCAACAGCCCTAGCCCTATGCGTTTGTTGAGCAATTTCTTCCGCTGTGGCTCTGCCAAGCCTACAAACAGTCATGGCAGTTTTTCTAAGATGATCTGGCATAGAAAGAAGGGTCATAACGTCTAATGGAGCTTCTGGGATCATTTGTGTATCCTTTTTACTGTGCTTTTGGAGTTCAATCATAACCTCCATTTTCTCGTTTAGCCTTTCAAGATTTTCTCTAATTTTCTCTAATATTTGAAGGGGCTTTTTCCCAAAAACTTGGTTATCCACACGTGTCCCCTTTTTAGCGTTTTACTTGTGTACAATAGTTGTAAGAGAAAGGCGTTTATTAAGTCTTACGAAACACTTATAATGATTCACAAAACAAACACAAACTACTTACGATAAACACCATTTTTCCCAAAAACACTAGAACAAACAATGCTGCCGTATATCCAGTGGCAAATGCTGCCATTTGTTCAAACATTTTGATCATTAGGCTTAGATGAAACCATAAAATAAAAATTGTGTTTTGTTTCGAAAAATATTACAGAGTAGGAAAGCTTAGTTCTTAAAAAGTTAAAGGATTATTAGTAGGGTACTGGCATCCTGTTTCTGGCTTCTTCCACGATTGGCAGAACCTGTTTGAGTTCTCTGAAATATTTGAGCACGGTTATGCCCCTTTGAGTTATGGCATAAACTACTCTTCGCTTTCCAATGGTTCTTTCTTCCACCAAGTTCTGTTTTATTAGAAATTCTAAATATTCCTTTAAAACGCTGCAGTTAACATTAGCCTTATACATTATATGCGTCAGCTTCAATGGACCACGGTGAGCTAACACTTTAAGAATGTCTATATACATCTCAAGTTTGGAACGTCTCATCATCCAAACCTCTTGGCGATATTTTCAACCTCTTTATATAAAGCTTTTATGGATTTAAACTACGTCTTTTTCCTATTTACTCAGTGTTAGTAGCTCCTTTTTCTCTCTGCTCTTATTAACACGTTTATTCTATTTTGGAAGGCTGTGACCATATCATCTAGCAATATTTTTTGCAATTCTGCCGAAAGCCCCTTAAGGTTTTCCTTGAAAACCTTAGACATTTTACCCTCCAACTCTTTCCTCTGTTTTGATGTCAAGTTTTGTTTCAAGGATTTTCCTCCACGCTAATGCAAAAGGAATAGTCTGTGGGTATTTAACTAGCTTATGAATAGAAAATATAGATTCAAAATCCACATTTTGAAGAAAATTTTTATTTTTGGTTTTGCCCTATTATTTTTGCCGGATGATGAGAAGGCATTAGCTTGACGTAAAGGATGAAATCTCAGAGTTACTCGGACGGCATATAAATTTTGGATAGTTTTTGGCTGACAAAGAAAACGCAAAATAAAAAAGAGGGGTTAGAATTGAGGCTTTAAGAAAGTTTTTTCTTTCCCAGCCTAATTAATATGGTTACTGAGCATACTGCGGCAATCAATGATAGGATGACAGCAGCTACTGTGCCTAGGAAGTTCTGGGATGTTGTTTGTGGGAGGCTTTCTACATAACCTTCGATGTCTCCAACATTAACTTTAAGTGTTCCAATGTCTGTTTTAATTGTGGTTACGTTGCCATCTATGCTTTCAATAATGCCTCTTAACTCTCCTAAGGCGGTCTTTATTAAAGTAATGTTGCCATCAATTAATGTAACCTTCAACCCTAAAGCGTCTATGGAGGCTTGAATTGGACCAAGCAAAGTTTTTATCTCCACAGTAGTCCCATTTATGCTTTTTAATGTAGCATTTATTGAAGTTAAGTTTGCATTTATCAGTCCAATGTCAATTTTAATCGTGGCTATGTCGCCAACTATGATTTGAAGATACGCGTTCCAGTCGCTTAGAGTAGCGCTTATGTCAAAGCTGTCCATGGATGCACCTCTATATAAAACGTTAATATCTTCAAAGTAGGATTCGATGAAAACCACTAGACAACATGATGTGGCTTCTATTGGAATTTCAAATTCGGCCATGTATAAACCCGAATCTAAAAGTATAGTATTCAAATTTATGGAAAGAAATTCCCCATCAGCTTTTCTATACCACAACTTCAGTGGAATTATATCCGTTAAGTTGATTGGCGCTCCCTTATTAGAAATTTGTAGATAAACATTAGCAATTTCACCTGGGAAGTGAATTTCGCCTACGTCTAATTTTACATCCACTGTTTCAATGGTGGGAACGTCAACGTAAATATAGATTGGAATGTTCATTGGAAGCTCCGAAGCCATAAGATAAATGGCGCCAAGATATCTTCCAGGAGAAACCCCAGAAGGCACATTTACTGTAACATTAATGGTCTGTGTGCCCATTTCAGGTATTTCCTCTACTGTGACTGGTTCAATCTCCATCGGGAAGAAGAAAGTGCTGGAAAAAGCTACTTTTGTAAGTTTGACCCCTGTGGATAGGTTAAATGTTATGGAGTTTGATTCGCCAGCTGGAATCATAATGTGTGCTGGAGAAGCTGGGTCAATGTTGATCATTTTGACATTGCATGATAGGTATTCTGGGAATGTTGAGCCGTTAAATAGTACATTGTGAAGTAAAACTGTGTAGAGTTCTGGAAGGGGTGGAGCATTTGGGATTGCCCCCGTATACATGAACACTCTTTCTTCTGTAGAGCTTGTTCTCGTGTTCCATTGGAATATGCCGTTTCCCAACGAGTAATTGCCTGTTTCATCTAATATTATTCCTATTGGGTGTATGCTGAACATGTCCACATCCGTCATGTTTCCTTCCCAGTCAGCATAAATGAATGCTGCTAAAGTTGATGGATCCGTGAAATCGAAAAGCCAGTTCTTCCAATCTCCAGCTTCATATCTCCATGCCCAGTCGAAATAGCCTTCAACAGCAAACGGGTTATATGGATTATCGTATTCGGGCGTTGCAATGTCATAGACAAGTTGTCCAGCAGGTATTATGGTGGGCACATTAACAGATACTGGAACAGCTAATTGTTTACTATTTACGTTAACAATTATTTGTCCTTCGTAGACTCCTTGAGGAACATCTGAAGGCACAGTTAAGGTAGCATTAAAACTTACGGTTTCATCTGAAGAAACGATAAAGCTCGTTGAAGAAAATTCAATCCAGTTCCATTGAACTCGCTTATAGAAGTTTATGTAAAGCTTAAAGGGAACTGCTTCGAGAACACCAGTATTGTTACTTTGGTAAATGAAGATTATGGGGGTACCCTTGAATTTGGATTGGGGAAATCCAACAGTGACTTTATTGCTTGTTCCAACATTGTATCCGTAGTTTATCTGCCAAACCTCGTTTATGTCGATTTCTGTGTCAGCATCCGTGTCATTCCAATCTTGAATCATTAAGCCTAACCTTTGGTTCCAAATATAGTTTTTTTCTGGATCAAAATAATCATATGGGAATACAAGCGAAATACTCATCAGTTCTGCGTCTTCAGGAATCAAACTCTTATTCAAAAAGGTGATGTTTCCCCATGCCCAACCCCAAGCTTGCCAGTCATCAGGCATTAGTCCAGTTGAACCTTCCAGAATTGTTGTGGAGCCAATTTGTTTGTGAGTAACTGAAGAAACACTTACACTAAGATCCTCATAGGTAGGATTATAAACATTGAATTCAGCGGTTGTATTCTCTCCAGGCTTAACTGTTCCTGCAAACCAGCTTGTATCAGAGATTGGTGGAGGCGTATAAAATGGAATTAAACCATTGCTTATTTGATAGTTTATCCATGCAAGTATTTGTATCATTTCTAAGACGTTTTGCCACGTAGCCTCTGAAGATACTACCGCCCCCTCATTTCGCATTGCAAGGGAAACAGCCCCATAACAGTCTACACGTCCAGCACCTTGAAGGAATGCATCATAGCCCAAATCAACAGCTGTTGACTTCAATATGGTTTTGACAATTTCATGGGTTGGAGAAAAACCATTAGCCTCATTGAATCCTTGTACTACGAGGGCTGCAGCTCCAGCCACAAGGGGCGTCGCCATGCTTGTTCCGCCGAAAAGGTCGAAAGCATAGACTCCATCACCTAATCCTAGAAATACGGCGGTTGGTGCAAATCCAAAGGCGCCTATTCCAAGAACGTCTGGCTTAACCGTGCCAAGAGCTGTGGGTCCTCTGGCACTCCAAGAGATAATGTCGTCATAGTAGCCTCCAGCAAATCCAAAGTAAAGTTGTGTCCAATTCATAGATGTTGATGCGCCAACGCCTATTGCCAGTGTTGAATAGCCAGGTTCTGTAAATGTTCCATAACCTGAACCGCCATTTCCTCCTGCGTGAACAACTATTGTTCCAGGATAGTCTGGGTCAAGATATTCAGGAATTGTTAATGCATCTTCGAACATTGTTAGAACATCATACCATGGCACTTTAGAAATCCAACTATAATAGGCCCAACTGGATAAGCCCCAGCTATTGCTTATGATGTCGGCTTTATGGTTACCAGTATACTCCCAAATGCCGTATACGGTACCGTAGCCTGGAATAGGGCTCCATCCCTCAGTTCCTGGAATAAGGTCGAAGCCTGCTGCCCAAAGCTCTCCTTCTATCACATCACCCATAAAAAGTGCAGTAACGCCCATAATTTTTGCATCGTAGGCTAATCCGCTACCAAAGAATGGATGGTACAACTCTCTTCCAGCAGCGCATGACGCACATGATGTTCCATGTCCATAAAAGTCGTATACAAAGCATGCGTAGTTGCCGTTTGAGTCTATTGGTTGGAGAACAAGTCCCCTATCATCAAGGTTTGGAGACATACCCCAAACATCTAAGAAATAGCCCAAAGAACTAACTGAAAGATCATATATGAAATCGCCAGTGAAATCTCTAGCTCCTACGGGATAAGCCACATTTAAAGGAGTTTCATCTGCAAAGCTAAAGTCTGGAGGCCACGGAGCTGGCCACAACCCGTACAAGTAGGATGTCCAACTCCAATCAAAGGAGATGTCAACATAAACCGTATCGTAACTTCCGTCAACATCTGAATCTACGACCAACACTGGGAACAAGTCTAAGCCGAAAAGCCATTGAAACATCACTCCCCAATGACAACTCTGCCCACTTCCTAAAATTCCTGTAACGCTCATGTTTGATGGGAAAACACCACCGAAAAGCGCTGAAAATGGATAAGCCGTGCCAAACACGTACACTAGCGGGTTAAGTCCTGCGGTTGGTATGAAGGTTCCTGTTGCGTTTGAAAACGCAGTAAGCGTTATATTTGTATATACCAAGCACATGGCATCAGCATCAAAAACAGCGGGATAACCACGTATATCCCTTGCTATGACGTCCCAATATCCTAAGCCTAAAGACCCATAATCCACACCAGTGTCAACAATAGCAATTGTTACATCCTCGCCTGTAACGTCATATTCATCCCATACGCTTGTGGCGTTCATTATTTTTACAACTTCACGCATAGTTACGTTGGGAAATGCTGAGCCACTAGGCGACTCTTTAGGTGCACCAACATCTGGTTGCAAAGGTTTTGTATCCTTTAGAAAGTTTCCCTGGGATAATGCAGAATGTGGAGAATGCATTAAGTCAATTTCTCTATCCTTCAAAATTGCATACATAGCTTTGTTTGACGCTAAAAATTCGATATTGCTTGCATCAACGGTTCCAAATATTAGCCTCAAACCGCCAAAGGATGGAGTAATTCTGCATGAAATCATGTGAGTAACAATTTGGCTAAAGTTAGCCTCTTCTCCTGCTATCAGTACAACTCTGATAGGTTCTTCCATACTTGTTAAATCCGGGTCTATGTATGGGAGTTGCCCATTCAGAAAGCCTTGCACGCTTTCGGATGGTTCTGTAATGCTAGGTGTGCCTTGAACGAACCATGCGAAACTGTTCAAATAGGGCATAACTAAAGTCAGTGCCAAAATTATTGAAACAACTTTCCTTATTTTTCTCATTTAAATTCCTCAGAGTCTTCAATGTTTTATTTGGTTGTAAATAAGCTTTTTACAATGAATTAAAGAAAAAGGGAAACATAATCTAAAATCAGGCAAGATTAACATTTTATAGTTACTTAATTCATAAAGAAGAGTTTGGTGAGTTACTTGTCAAAAGAGCAGAAGTTTGATTTGGCTTTTTTGGAATCTGAGCTTAAAGGTAAAACATTACTTGTCTACTGGTATATGCTTAGGGCTGAAGGCTCTAAAGTTGGTGTTCGTGAAATTCAGCGGAAGCTCGGTTTTTCAAGTCCAAGCGTAGCAGTTTATCATTTGGATAAGTTGGAGTCTTTAGGGCTTGTAGAGAAAACTATAACAGGCGAGTATGCCCTTACTGGTGAGGTTAAGACTGGACTGCTGCGGTTTTTCACTAGAATTGGGCGTTTTCTTATTCCACGTTACATGTTTTATTCGGTTTGGTTTACTACTATGCTGGTAAGTTATGTCGTAATTTATGGGCAGAGTTTTTGCATACATAATATTGCGGCTTTGATTTTTGGATTTGCCGCTTCAGGCATTTTATGGTTTGAAACTGTGCGGTTGTGGAGGGAAAAGCCCTTTTGACATTTGTTCTAAAGTGTAGAATTAAAAGAGTTTAAACTAAATATGTTTGGTGATGAAAATGAAAAGAACTCTGCTTCTAACGGTTTCAGCGGTTCTTTGCGGAATCTTAGTCATGTTTGTGCCTTGGTACCTTTGGTATCAAGCTAACTTTCCATATGAACCACTCGCTTTGCTTAACTTTAGAGAAAAAAGTCTAGAATATTATAAAGCTCAGTGGGCACTTTTGGAGCGTACTCCAATCACGCCTTTCTACATAACTTTGGCGATTAGTTTTGCAATTTCAATTATTGCCTATACTTTCTTAAAAAGACGCCTTTAGGATTTGTTCTATTAATAGAACACTTTGTTCAAATGTGTAGCATTATAGTAAAGAAATTCCAAAATCATTTTGGGTGAAAAGTTTGCGGATAAAGAAGAAGGAAATGGTTTTAGCAGTTGTTTTATGCCTTTCCATAACAATTTTTGCCATATACTCAAACCTGAGAAATGCCGAAGAATATTCGGGAGTAAACTTACTTTTGGGATCCAGCATGCGTGCTGAAACTTATGGATTTTCTTCAAGCACTGGAAACCAACAATATACTAAAATATATTCTGAAACCATTGAGGGCGAATTAGAGAGGGGCGCATTCGAAAACGTTGTAAGTGCGCTTGAGGTTTTGACAGAGGATATGGGCGGTTATGTTAAATCGATTTACATGACGTATAGGGATGAGGTTTGGAGCGGCACCATGATTAGCAAAGTTCCAACGGCAAATGTAACATCCTTCACATTCACTGCTAGGGAGATAATTGACGCAAATGGCACTGTTACTTACATAAACATTAGTGTAGAAAGTGTAAACGTATCTCAACTTGGCGAAGAAGCCAAATATTCAACAATTAATTTTAGTTTAAGGGAAGTTAAGCTGAAAGGCGGAGAAAATGGAGTTATAGTCGCTATTGCGCCAATCCTGCCAATTTTAACCACAAGTCTTGTGTGGATTGCTCAAGGATTAATAATTGGCATACCTTTATGCTTCGCATCCCTTGGCATAGTTCTGTTCGTGAATAGAGGAATAATCCCTTTATGGCGAAGTATGCTCAAAAAGCCAAAATAACATTGCCAAGCCTAGAGAAAGGATTTTCAATGTTTAAATGGAAAAAGCTAATGGTTTTCGCCATCATAATCTATTTAATATCATTTTTTACTCCTTGGATTTGGCAACAGTACAGTTTCATTATCATTGAACTTCATCCAGAAATTTATCCTCCGCCATCAGTTCCAAGGGAAGGATGGTTTTGGTCTTTTATGAGTATTATACGCACTACATTGAATGATAACAAAGTTTTGCCATTCTGGAATTACTGGTTTAATATGCAAGAACCCTATTATCAAGGGTGGCTTGGAGTGTTCATATTTCAAGTTTTAACATTAACTATGGCTTTCATCACCGTTCTCCGAAAAACTGTAGATAAAAAATTGGGTGCAGCGGCAACAGCTCTCTTATCCACTATATCGCCAATTTTATGTATTTACCAACATTCTTTACAATTGACACCTCATGTTAGCACTTCTCAGTTTTTTGTTGGTTTCTGGCTTTCCATAATTTCGTCTATCATGTCTTTTGTATCGTTTTGGCTTGTTAAGGAGGAAAAGATTAGCTAATTGTTAATGCTTCCAAGTCTCTGGGGTAATAGGTGATTATTTCTGCGCCATCTTCAGTTATTAAGACCGTGTCTGAATGCCTAAAACCTGCAAATCCAGTTTCGTATATGCCTGGTTCGCAACTCACAACCATGCCAGCCCTTAAAGGCTCTTCATTGCCTATGTCCAGCCATGGGGGTTCATGACCCTCCAAGCCCAATCCATGCCCAGTGTGGTGCAGCACCAAATGCGATAAACTAGCCTTTTTGAAGACGCTTATTGTTGCCTTATCAATTTCGCTGCACTTAACTCCAGCCTTAAAAGTTTTGAAGGCAGCCTCTTGAGCCTTAACCATAACGTTAAAGTAGCGTTTCTGTTTTGGCGTAGGCTTTCCAACAATCATTGTTCGCTCCAATTCACAACTGTAGCCGCTTATGTCTGCACCAGCGCCTGTAACGACGACATCGCCTTTTCTAATCATGCGTTTTGTTGCAATAGAATGAGGTATGGCACTCATTTCGCCAACTTGTCCCCTTAAGCCGACGCTTACTGGGGTGCTTCTGCGCAGTGGTTCATATTCTGGTCCAAGAGCCTTCTTCATTATTGCTGAGGCTTCATGGGAAGCTGCCAGCGCAATTTCAACGTCCCATAAGCCTTCACTCGTATATTCTTGGAGTAAACTGTGGGCTAGGTTTGCCCATTTGGCGCTTTCTCTTATTAGGGCTATTTCCTCTTCAGATTTTATAAGGCGCATGGAAGGAACCAAATCCTTCAAGTCCACAAACTTGGCTTCACGAA